>NZ_CP047569.1:2272500-2600625 GCF_009903625.1 Microbulbifer sp. ALW1
AACCCAGACCGCCAGCTAAGGTCCCAAATATCAGTTAAGTGGGAAACGATGTGGGAAGGCCCAGACAGCTAGGAGGTTGGCTTAGAAGCAGCCATCCTTTAAAGAAAGCGTAATAGCTCACTAGTCGAGTCGGCCCGCGCGGAAGATATACCGGGGCTCAAACTGATAACCGAAGCTGCGGATGCTCTTATGAGCATGGTAGAGGAGCGTTGTGTAAGCCGCTGAAGGTGGACTGTGAGGTCTGCTGGAGGTATCACAAGTGCGAATGCTGACATGAGTAACGACAAGGGGGGTGAAAAACCTCCCCGCCGGAAGACCAAGGGTTCCTGTCCAACGCTAATCGGGACAGGGTTAGTCGGCCCCTAAGGCGAGGGCGAAAGCCGTAGTCGATGGGAAACGGGTTAATATTCCTGTACTTGCAATTGCTGCGATGGAGTGACGGAGAAGGCTAGGCCAGCATGGCGATTGGTTGTCCATGTTTAAGGTAGTAGGCTGGGGACTTAGGCAAATCCGGGTCCCTAAAGCTGAGAGCTGATGACGAGTCTTACTTGTAAGACGAAGTGGTTGATGCCCTGCTTCCAGGAAAAACTTCTAAGCTTCAGGCAATTGTGAACCGTACTCTAAACCGACACAGGTGGTCAGGTAGAGAATACCAAGGCGCTTGAGAGAACTCTGGTGAAGGAACTAGGCAAAATGGTACCGTAACTTCGGGAGAAGGTACGCCGCTGACGGTGATCGGACTTGCTCCGTAAGCTGTTGGCGGTCGAAGTGACCAGTTGGCTGCGACTGTTTATTAAAAACATAGCACTCTGCAAACACGTAAGTGGACGTATAGGGTGTGACGCCTGCCCGGTGCCGGAAGGTTAATTGATGGGGTTAGCGTAAGCGAAGCTCTTGATCGAAGCCCCGGTAAACGGCGGCCGTAACTATAACGGTCCTAAGGTAGCGAAATTCCTTGTCGGGTAAGTTCCGACCTGCACGAATGGCGTAACGATGGCCAAGCTGTCTCCACCAGAGACTCAGTGAAATTGAAATCGCTGTTAAGATGCAGTGTACCCGCGGCTAGACGGAAAGACCCCGTGAACCTTTACTACAGCTTTGCACTGAACTTTGAGCCTACTTGTGTAGGATAGGTGGGAGGCTTTGAAGCAGTGACGCCAGTCATTGTGGAGCCATCCTTGAAATACCACCCTGGTATGTTTGAGGTTCTAACTCTGGTCCGTTATCCGGATCGAGGACAGTGTATGGTGGGTAGTTTGACTGGGGCGGTCTCCTCCCAAAGAGTAACGGAGGAGTACGAAGGTGCACTCAGCATGGTCGGAAATCATGCAATGAGCATAATGGTATAAGTGCGCTTGACTGCGAGTCAGACATGACGAGCAGGTACGAAAGTAGGTCATAGTGATCCGGTGGTTCTGTATGGAAGGGCCATCGCTCAACGGATAAAAGGTACTCCGGGGATAACAGGCTGATACCGCCCAAGAGTTCACATCGACGGCGGTGTTTGGCACCTCGATGTCGGCTCATCACATCCTGGGGCTGAAGCCGGTCCCAAGGGTATGGCTGTTCGCCATTTAAAGTGGTACGCGAGCTGGGTTTAGAACGTCGTGAGACAGTTCGGTCCCTATCTGCCGTGGGCGTTGGAAATTTGAGAAGAGTTGCTCCTAGTACGAGAGGACCGGAGTGAACGAACCTCTGGTGTTCGGGTTGTCACGCCAGTGGCATTGCCCGGTAGCTATGTTCGGACGGGATAACCGCTGAAAGCATCTAAGCGGGAAGCCTCCTTCAAGATGAGATTTCCCTGACTCCTTGAGAGTCCTAAAGGGCCGTGGAAGACTACCACGTTGATAGGCTGGGTGTGGAAGCGTTGTGAGGCGTTGAGCTAACCAGTACTAATTGCCCGTGCGGCTTGACCATACAACAGAGATGGTTACTAACGATTGACTGATCGAGATGATCAGCGGATTGTGAGCCGAGAGACGCAACGTTCGATTGATCGACTTGCGGTGTATTACTACAGAGTGTTTTACCGACTTATTTGGGGTTATCGCCGGTCACCAGAATGACCGAGGCAAACAGCGATAACAGGCAGCGCAGGGCAACGAGCCCATAAGACCGAGCCAACCCAAGCCAGTTTGCCTGACGACAATAGAGTTGTGGAACCACCTGATCCCTTGCCGAACTCAGAAGTGAAACGCAACATCGCCGATGGTAGTGTGGGGATTCCCCATGTGAGAGTAGGTCATCGTCAGGTTTCTAAATAAAAGAAAGGGCCACCCAATCGGGTGGCCCTTTTTTTATTTAGGATTCGATGAACTTCTCCCGCTACCTCGCAGTGCAAAGCGCTGCCATGTGACAAGCAATGCACCGCAGGTGCAAAGCTTGGGGCGCCGAAGGCGTCGCGCAGCGATGGCGAGCACCGCTCGACACCCACTGCAGGTCATCGTTCCTCCAGTAGGCACCGCATTTCAATAAAGCTCCGCTCAATTAGCTTTTTCGAAACTTCCGAACAGCGAAAGCTACTGCGCAACCCCACTGTCAGCTGTCCGAGGCCGGACTGATCACATTGGCTTTGCCAATGTGCCCCTGCGGGCGCCTTCGGCGTCCCAACCGCTGGCGCGGTTGGTCGAACCGAGTGCCGGTGCTCGCCGACTTCAAGTGCCAAACAAAAAAGCCCTGATTGCTCGCGCAATCAGGGCTTTTTTGTTTGGTACCAGAGGCCGGACTCGAACCGGCACGCTTTTAAGGGCGGGGGATTTTGAATCCCCTGTGTCTACCAATTTCACCACTCTGGCATTGTCGGTAACCGGCTTTCAGCTCGGCTCCGAGAGGACGATGATTATAGCGATGCGCGAGTGGCGGTCAACAGGATTTGGCGGCGGGAGCGGTTTCCGTTACTCTTCGCGGCCAATCAATAAGCACCTAGACTGATGTAATGCAACGCCAGGACTTTCATTTTGATTTGCCAGAATCGCTCATTGCCAAAGCGCCAACTGCTGAGCGCCGTGGTAGCCGATTGCTGTGCCTCGATGGGGCTAGTGGGGAGGTCAGCCATCGACAGTTTGCTGACTTGCCTGGGCTGATACAGCCAGGGGACCTGCTGGTCTTCAATGATACCCGGGTCATTCCAGCGCGTCTTTTCGCCCGGAAGGCCAGTGGTGGAAAGCTCGAAATTCTGATTGAGCGGGTGCTCGATGAGCGACGTGCCCTGGCGCATATCCGCTCAAGTAAGTCACCCAAACCGGGCAGTGAAATTCTTTTGGAGAATGATCTGGCACTGCAAATGACTGCGCGTCACGATGCGCTTTTTGAGTTGCTGTTTCCCGAGCCCGGTGTACTCGAAATTCTGGAAACGCTTGGGCATATGCCGCTGCCTCCCTATATCGACCGCGCGGATGATGATGCCGATAAAGAGCGCTACCAGACCGTGTACAGTCGCAATGCCGGCGCAGTGGCCGCGCCCACGGCCGGACTGCACTTCGACGAAGCGATGATTGAAGGGCTAAAGGCACAGGGCGTTGAGACGACCTTTGTAACCCTTCATGTGGGAGCGGGGACTTTTCAGCCTGTGCGGGTAGATGATATCCACACTCACAAGATGCATACGGAAATTCTGGATGTGTCCGAGGACGTCTGCACCGCTGTTGCAGACTGCAAAGCCCGCGGAGGTCGGGTTATCGCTGTGGGTACTACAAGTGTACGTGCACTGGAAAGCGCCGCCCGCTCGGGTGAACTGATACCTACACAGGGTGAAACAGATATCTTCATTTACCCTGGTTATGAATTCAAAGTGGTTGATCGCCTGATTACCAACTTCCACCTTCCTGAATCGACCTTGCTGATGCTGGTCAGCGCATTTGCTGGTTACGGCAACACTATGCAGGCGTACAAAGACGCGGTTGATCAGAAGTACCGATTCTTCAGCTATGGCGATGCGATGTTGATTGAGCGGAATCCAGCGGTGGATCCGAGTGAAGTGGGGCGCGCGTGACCCGCAAGCTAAATACACAAAAAATTCTATTGAGGAGGTCATCGTGAGCCGCCAGTGTTTTATGAAGTTTGAGCTGGATACGACGGATGGCAAGGCTCGTCGCGGGCGGCTGCAGTTTCCTCGCGGAGTGGTAGAAACCCCGGCATTCATGCCAGTAGGTACTTATGGCACGGTAAAGGGAATGCTACCGCGGGATGTGGAGGCAATTGGTGCGCATATTATTTTGGGCAACACATTCCACCTGATGCTGCGCCCCGGCACGGAGGTGATTAAAGCCCATGGGGATCTACATGATTTTATGCAGTGGCAGGGTCCGATCCTTACAGACTCCGGTGGCTTCCAGGTGTTCAGTCTGGGGCAAATGCGGAAGATCAGTGAGGAAGGGGTATCCTTCAAGTCTCCGGTAGATGGCAGTCCGGTATTTGTGGGCCCGGAAGAGTCCATGCAGGTCCAAAAGGATCTGGGTTCCGATGTCGTGATGATTTTCGATGAGTGCACGCCTTATCCCGCCACTCCGGACGAAGCGCGCAAGTCCATGGAGCTTTCACTGCGCTGGGCCAAGCGCTCCAAAGACGCACACGGGGATAGCCCTTCGGCGCTGTTCGGCATCGTGCAGGGAGGTATGTATCCGGAGTTGCGTGATGTTTCCCTAGCCGGGCTGACCGAGCTGGAGTTTGATGGCTACGCGATCGGCGGCCTGTCGGTCGGTGAACCCAAAGACGAAATGATCAAGGTGCTCGATCACCTTGCCTACAAAATGCCGGCAGATAAACCGCGCTACCTGATGGGTGTGGGCAAGCCGGAGGACATCGTGGAGGCGGTGCGCCGGGGCGTCGATATGTTTGACTGCGTGATGCCCACCCGCAATGCCCGCAATGGCCACCTGTTCACATTTTCCGGAGTGGTGAAGATCCGCAACGCCAAGCATCGCCACGATACCGGACCGTTGGAGGAGGGGTGTGATTGCTATACCTGCGAAAACTTCTCGCGCAGCTATTTACACCACCTGGACAAGTGCGGCGAGATCCTCGGCTCCCAACTGAATACGATTCACAACCTGCGTCACTATCAGCGGCTGATGCAGAATCTGCGCGATGCTATCTCGGAACACAAGCTGGATGCGTACGTCGAGACTTTCTATAAGGGACTGGGGCGGGAAGTTCCTCCTCTGGGGTAAGTGGAGGGAGTGTGGATTTGTGCCAACTTCCTATCCCCGTATAATCAGCTCCCAATTCTGACCGGCGGCTCTGCTTCGGCTTGCAATCGGTATGTGCCGCCCGCATATGGTCAGTTATTGCAATAAAATGCGCTCGCCAGGCGGGCCGGTCAAACAATGAGAAAAGCATGAATCGCTATCCCCTCTGGAAATATCTCCTGATCCTGATTATTGCCGGACTGGGGCTGCTGTATGCGGCACCTAACCTTTATCGCCCCGACCCTGCGGTGCAGATTTCCGGTCAGTCCAGCCTTCTTAAGGTCGATCAAAACGTGCTCAACAAGGCGCAAAAAGCGTTGGATGAGGCTGGCATTTCCTATTTCGGGGGCGAGGTCCAGGACAAGTCAGTGCTGTTGCGACTGAAGTCAATGGAAGAGCAGCTGCCAGCCAAGCGTGCTATTCAGGAATTCCTGGGGCATGGCGACTACGTGGTGGCCCTGAACCTGGCGCCGACCACACCGGCGTGGCTTTCCGATCTGGGGGCTAGCCCCATGAAACTCGGTCTGGACCTGGCTGGTGGTGTGCACTTCCTGATGGAAGTGGACACCAACTCCATCGTTAAGACCAATATGGAAGGCTATGTTTCTGACGTTAAAACCAAGCTGCGCGGGGCCAAAGCGCGTTACCGCAGTGTCGAGCTGGAAGACGACCGCGAAATCGTAGCCCGTTTCCGCAGTGAAGACCTTCGCAGCCTGGGCCTGCGGACGTTGCGCAAGGAATTCCCAACCCTGCAACTGACCGAAGCTGGCAGCGGCAGCAACCTTGAGATTCGTGCCACTTTATCTGAGCAGGAAATCAAGCAGCTGGAAGATTACGCCGTTACCCAGAACCTGACTACCCTGCGCAACCGGGTGAATGAGCTGGGTGTGGCTGAGCCCATTGTCCAGCGCCAGGGCCGCAATCGAATTGTGGTTGAGCTGCCTGGTGTGCAGGACACAGCGGAAGCCAAGCGGATTATCGGTAAGACCGCAAACCTGGAGTACCGTATGGAAGCCAAGCCCGATGCGCTGGTGACCAATAAAGAGTACTTCGAGTATCGCGATGAGCAGGAACGCGCGGCCTATGGCGGTGCCTGGCTGGAACGCAAGATCATTATTTCCGGCGAGCGCGTAACCGATGCGCGGGTTGGCTACGACGAGAGTGGTTTCCCCCAGGTGAATATCACCCTGGATTCCCGGGGCGGTGAAATGATGCACCGGGCAACCTGGAAAAACGTTGGCCGCCGTATGGGTACCCTGTTTGTCGAGAGCCGTTTCACTCCCGAAAAACAGGTGGATGCGGAAGGCAACGAAGTGATTGTCCAGAAGCGCACCGACGACAAGAAAATCATCAGCCTGGCGACGGTTCAGAGCCCCCTGGGGCGCCAGTTCCGTACCACCGGCCTCGGTAGCCCCGCTGAAGCCCAGGAGCTGGCCCTGTTGCTTCGCTCTGGTGCCCTGGCGGCGCCCATGTACTTCGTGGAAGAGCGGGTCATCGGACCATCGCTGGGGGCCGACAACATCAAGGTTGGTGTGACCTCTGTACAGATCGGCCTGCTGGCTGTTGTGCTGTGTATGCTGATCTTCTACCGCGTGTTTGGCTTGGCGGCGAATATTGCGCTGGCGGTCAACCTGGTATTGCTGGTCGCGGTAATGTCCATTCTGGGGGCTACGCTGACGCTTCCCGGTATCGCCGGTATGGTGCTGACCATTGGTATGGCGGTGGATGCCAACGTGCTCATCTTCTCCCGAATAAGGGAAGAGTTGCGCAACGGGCTATCGCCGCAGTCTGCGATCAGTGCCGGCTTCGACAACGCCTACAGTGCGATTGTGGATGCGAACATCACCACGCTGATTGTGGCGGTGATCC
This sequence comes from Microbulbifer sp. ALW1, assembly GCF_009903625.1. Taxonomy (NCBI): domain Bacteria; kingdom Pseudomonadati; phylum Pseudomonadota; class Gammaproteobacteria; order Cellvibrionales; family Microbulbiferaceae; genus Microbulbifer; species Microbulbifer sp. ALW1. The sequence continues at coordinate 2,279,556 of NZ_CP047569.1, forward strand.
TGTACGCGATTGGCTCCGGCCCCGTGCAGGGCTTCGCCGTAACACTTTCGATCGGGATTTTGACCTCCATGTTCAGTGCAATCATGGGAACCCGGGCATTGATCAATTTGTTCTACGGCGGTCGCCGCGTACAGAAACTCTGGATTTAAGGGGACGGTGATGAGTAATACCAAAGAAGAAAACGGCAGAATCACCGAATATATGGGCAAGCGCGTGTACGATTTTATGCGCTGGCGCAAGCTGGCAGCGGCAGTCTCACTGCTGCTGGTCATTGCATCGATCGTGGCTCTGGGAATGAACGGCCTCAAGCTGGGGCTGGATTTCACCGGTGGTACCCAGATCGAAGTGGGCTATGAAAAGGCCCCGAAGATAGAAGATGTACGCAGTCAGTTGGAGCAAGCGGGCTTCAGCGGTGCCGCGGTGGTCCGGTTTGGCTCCGACAGCGAGCTGTTGATCAAGCTGCCCCCGGAAGTCGCGGAGAAGCAGGCAAAGCAAAATGCCCGCGACGCTGAGGCGACCGACTCCATTGGTGATGAAGTAGTAAGCGCTTTGCGCCAGCATAGCGATGGTCGAATTGACCTGCGCCGCGTCGAAATGGTTGGCCCGCAGATTGGTGAAGAGCTGCGTGACGATGGCGGACTGGGCATGCTGTTTGCCCTGGCGGTAGTGATGGCTTACGTCGCTCTGCGGTTCCAGTACAAGTTCGCAGTTGGCGCTGTGGTGGCCCTGATCCACGACGTGATCATTGTTCTTGGCTTCTTTGCCATCTTCCGCCTGGATTTCGACCTGACAGTACTGGCTGCCGTATTGGCGGTTATCGGCTACTCGATCAACGACACCATCGTGGTTTATGACCGGGTGCGGGAGAATTTCCGTAAGGTGCGTCAGGCCGAGCCCGCAGAAATCATCAATATTTCCATGAGTCAGACCCTGAGTCGTACCTTCATGACCTCATTTACCACCTTGCTGGTACTCTGGGCGTTGCAGTTCTTTGGCGGAGAGCTGATCCATAACTTCTCCCTGGCACTGATTGTGGGTGTTGTGATCGGTACTTTCTCATCGGTGTACGTTGCCGCCAATATTCTGATGGCAATGAATACGACCAAAGAGGACCTGATGCCGCCGGTGAAGGAAGGTGCGGAGCAGGATGAGATGCCATAAGGGCATAGTGCATTAGCTAGGATACATTCACTAAGAAGCGGGGGTTTCCCCGCTTTTTTTATGCCTGGGGAAAGCACCAGAAAAAGCGCGAAAAAAGGGGCATAACCGGGGGGCGGTGAAGTACGAGTATAAAGCCCGTTGCTTGTGCGGTAGACAAGTCGTGAAGCGGGGCCTGGGGCCTGAAAGGCCGCGAGGAGAGGAAAGGGCGCGGCGGCAGCTCGCTGCCGCGACGAGCGGTATCAGGCGCGAGGTTTTTTGCCGAGCGTGATGTGCTTGGGACCGGAAGTGTTTGTCTGGCCGCTTACCCCTTTGGGTACCTGCTCGATTTTCCCGCCGTTTTGGAGGAAAGCCTGAACCTGTGCTTCGATTGATTCACGTGACTCAGGAGAAACAGTTTCCTTACCGCGCTTGCTTGTGCTGGATGCTTTTTTAGCCACAATTCAGTCCAATTTATGTATGAACGGCAGATATTACCACAAGTTGTGCAAAAAATCACCCGTACGGACTGGCCGTTCCCGGGGTAACTGGCGGTGCCCGGGAGCGACCGCAAAAGCCTGAAAAATCAGGCGTTTGCGGGTTGGGATTTGCGGGTTGGGACTTGCCGGTTGAGAGGGGCTTCGCATGTGGCCCCGGTGGGTTGGGCCGGGAGCGCCCTGGGCTCAGCGCTCGACGCGCTGGTTGTGAGCGATGAAGTACTGCGCCAGATAGCGGGCGTAATTGATGTCCGCATTGTTGATATAGCTACCACTGGCCCCTTCGCCGCCAGACCAGGAGTGATCGACACCGTCTAGCCATAGCATGGAAACGCGGCCGTCCCGCCACAGGGTTTCCGTTGCCGTGCGCTCGCCCTCACTGAGCGTTTTGGTGTCAGTGACCCGCTCCACCCCGTAGACGCCCGCCATACCCTCAGCATTCTGGGTGTTGTAGCAGTCATCGACCACGTTGTCGTTAGTGCCATGGGCGATGGATGCCACTTGGGTCTTGAAGTGGCTGGCATAGCTTCCCGCATAGCTGTTGCAGCGACTGGCAACATCTGCCTTTTCGCAACTGCGAATGGCTCCGGCGGGGCTGGTGCCTATGCTGGGTCCGGCGCTGACACCCATGCCGGCGAAAACGTCCGGGGCGATACAGGCCGCGGTGTTGGCGAAGACCGCGCCAGACGAAAGCCCGGCAATATAGACCTGATTGGGGTCGATGCCCCGGTCGCTGTCACCGCTCATTGAGTGCGCCAGGCTGATCAGGTTCTTGTAGTCGCCAGCGGTACGGGATCTATCGTCCTGCCAGTAAGCCCAGCAGTTGTAGCCTGCCTTGTTCATCGCATCGGGTACTGCGACTACCATACCGAATTCGTCGGCCGCGACTTCGAGGTTGGCAGAGAGATACGCGTCGATAGATTGGGTGCACCCGTGCAAGACCACCAGTAGTGACTTGCCATCGCCAATGGGGGAGCTGGTATCTGGGGTGTAGATGTGGACCTTGTCGAAGCCGCCAACGGAAACGTTGTGTTGCCAACTGCCGGCGCCGGCTGCGGTCGTGCCTACGACCAGGGACAGCCCGAACGACAGTACGAGTGAGGCGCGGAGGATTCCGCGCGGATTGAATTGAAGCATCGCTTTCCCCGCTGATTTTTATTGGACGTCGCCCCAGCCTAGCGGGGCGGAATAGCAGTGCCTATGCGACCAAGGTCGCAAAAGGTCCCGGTCGGGGAAAATCGGTTTAACTGGCGGGGTTTTCCGGGGCTGGTAGTGGCCAGCCGCCAAGGTCGCGCCAACGGTTGACGATGCCGCAGAACAGCTCGGCCGTCTTCTCCGCATCGTATTCCGCGGAGTGGGCACTGCTGTTATCGAAGGGGATGCCCGCAACCTGGCAGGCTTTGGCCAGAACGGTCTGGCCATAAGCGAGGCCGGCAAGGGTAGCGGTGTCCATGCAGGAGAAGGGGTGGAAGGGGTTGCGCTTCACGCCACAGCGCTCCACGGCCGCATTGATGAAACCCAGGTCGAAGTGGGCATTGTGGGCCACCATGATGGCCCGGGTGCAGCTGTGGTTTTTGATGGCGCGGCGGATCTGGCGGAACATTTCCGGCAGTGCAATTTCTTCCGGCCAGGCGTCACGTTCCGGGGACTCCAGGTCAATGCCGATAAAGTCCAGCGCCGACTGCTCAATATTGGCGCCTTCGAAGGGCTCGATATGGAAGCTGTGGGTTTCCTCCGGGTAGAGGGTGCCCTCGTCGTCCATATTCAGGATCACCGCCGAAACTTCCAGCAGGGCATCGGTGCGCGCGTTAAAGCCGCCAGTCTCCAGGTCGAGCACGACGGGCAGGAAGCCGCGAAATCGCTGTGCTAAAGGACTTTTGGGGCCGGTGGGCTCTTCTGCTGGTGTCACGGGGTTTCCTGAAAGTCAGTCGTTAAATCGGTCGGGTTATGAGCAGGGGCTATTCCATAGTCGCTAGGTCGCTAGCCCCTTGGGATTTCTGTACCGGTGTCAGGCGAGGCGCCAGTTCAGGGTTTCGCCGGCGGCCAGGGGAATCAGGGATTCCGATCCCATGGGCAGGCCGCTGGGCAGTGTCCAGGGTTCCCGCACCAGGGTGATGGTGTCGCTATTGCGTGGCAGCCCGTAAAAATCGGGGCCAAATTCGCTGGCAAAGCCTTCCAGTCTTTCCAGTTTGCCGGCGCGCTCAAAGGCTTCCGCGTAAAGCTCCATAGCGCTGAAGGCGGTATAGCAGCCTGCACAGCCGCATGCGGCTTCCTTTTTACCCTGTGCGTGGGGGGCGGAGTCGGTGCCGAGGAAAAACTTCGGGCTGCCGCTGGTGGCTGCTTCGATCAGGGCATTCTGGTGAAAGCCGCGCTTCAGGATGGGCAGGCAGTAATAGTGGGGGCGGATGCCGCCCACCAGCATATGGTTGCGATTGTACAGCAAGTGGTGCGCGGTAATGGTGGCGGCCACCCCGTCACGGGCCTTACCGACAAATTCGGCGGCCTGGGCGGTGGTGATATGTTCGAGCACTATTTTCAGGGTGGGGAAGTCATTCACTACCGGGCCAAGGATATTCTCAATGAATACCCGCTCGCGATCGAAAATGTCGATATCGCTGGTGGTGACCTCTCCGTGCAGCAGCAGCTTCATACCGCAGGACTGCATGGCTTCCAGTGCGGGATAGATGTTGCGGATATCGGTAACACCGGAATCGGAATTGGTGGTGGCGCCAGCAGGGTAGAGCTTGGCTGCGACGACCCCGGCGGCGTGTGCCTGCTGCACCATTTCGGGGGTGGTGTTGTCGGTCAGGTAGATCACCATCAGCGGGGTAAAGTTGCCGCCCTCAGGCACTGCCGCCTCAATACGGGATTTGTAGGCTAGGGCCTCTTGCGCCGTCACCACTGGTGGTACCAGGTTGGGCATAATGATGGCGCGACGAAACTGCTTGGCGGCGTCGCCAACCGTGCGTGGCAGGGCTGCGCCATCGCGTAAATGAATGTGCCAGTCGTCAGGCGCACGCAGGGTAATTTGCTGCAAGGACTCCACCGAATATCTCCTCCCGGATTGAACGCGGCGCCGATGCTACCCGAAGCGCCAAAAAATTGCGAAAACTGCGGCAAACGCCTCATAGATCGACAGATTGAATATAAAGTAAACAAGGGTTGCTGGTTGCTTAGTAGCCAACCTGACGACCCCATTTCTGGTGCTAGTCGTAGACGTTTCTAGGCGCTACAATCGCGCCCCGAAAAAAGCGGGCTATCCGCTATTCCTGGGCACACATCCAAAAATAAATCCCCCAGAACAAGATTTTCACCGGTGCACCGCCCCTGTGGGCCTGCGTGTATCTGTGGATGTTGGCTTCCCCCTCCAGCAGGGGCCACTATACAGAGGATAGTAATGAGCAAGATCGATAAGGTGGTATTGGCGTATTCTGGCGGGCTCGACACCTCGGTGATCGTGCGCTGGCTACAGGACACCTACGGATGTGAGGTGGTTACCTTTACTGCCGATATCGGTCAGGGCGAAGAGGTGGAGCCCGCGCGCGCCAAGGCGGAAGCGTTGGGTGTCAAAGAAATCTACATTGATGACCTGCGTGAGGAGTTTGTACGGGATTACGTGTTCCCGATGTTCCGCGCCAACACCATCTACGAGGGTGAGTACCTGCTCGGTACTTCCATCGCCCGCCCGCTCATTGCCAAGCGCCTGATCGAAATCGCCAACGAGACCGGTGCCGATGCCATTTCCCACGGTGCTACCGGTAAAGGTAACGACCAGGTGCGCTTCGAGCTGGGTGCCTACGCACTGAAGCCGGGTATTCAGGTTATCGCCCCCTGGCGCGAGTGGGACCTGAATTCCCGCGAAAAGCTCATGCAGTACTGCGAGCAGCACAAGATCCCGGTCGATTTTTCCAACAAAAAGAAAAAGTCGCCTTACTCCATGGACGCAAACCTGCTTCATATCTCCTATGAAGGCGGTGTGCTCGAAGAGCCGTGGGCCGAAGCGGAAGAGGATATGTGGCGCTGGAGTGTCAGCCCGGAGGCGGCACCGGATGCGCCTACCTATATCACTCTGCAGTTTGAAAAGGGCGACCCGGTTGCTATCGACGGCGAGCGCCTGAGCCCGGCAACCCTGCTGGAAAAACTCAACAAACTGGGTGGCGCCAATGGTATTGGTCGCCTGGATATCGTGGAAAACCGCTATGTGGGTATGAAGTCCCGCGGCTGCTACGAAACCCCCGGCGGCACCATTCTGATGAAGGCACACCGCGCCATCGAGTCCATCACTCTGGATCGCGAAGTAGCGCACCTCAAAGATGAGCTGATGCCGCGCTACGCGAAACTCATTTACAACGGCTACTGGTGGTCTCCCGAGCGCCGCATGCTGCAGGCCGCCATCGACGAGTCGCAGTCGGTCGTCAACGGTGAAGTACGCCTGAAACTGTACAAAGGCAGCGTCACTGCAGTGGGCCGTCGTTCTGAAGACAGTCTGTTTGATGAGCGCATTGCCACCTTTGAAGACGATGCCGGCGCCTATAACCAGAAAGATGCCGAAGGTTTCATCAAATTGAATGCCCTGCGGCTGCGAATTGCCGCAGGTAAAGGCAGAGACTTGATCTAAATCAGCCAGAAGCGGCGATTGAAGCGTTTAAATCGTCGTTTCTGTGCCCGCCCGGTCTACCGTGAAGGGGTATAGCCGCTACTTTAATGGCGAGTTCCCTCGCGTTTGACGGAAACGAATCTTAAAAAGCAACGGAAGTTACACAATGACGACAACGGTGGCAGAGGCCGGCAAGTTGCCGGACTATGACTACAACATTGTGCGCCAGTTCACCATCATGTCGGTGGTCTGGGGCATTGTTGGAATGGGTGTCGGCGTATTGATCGCCGCACAGTTGGCGTGGCCAGCCCTCAACGATATCTGGCAGCCCTTTACGCACTTTGGTCGTCTGCGTCCATTGCATACCAACGCGGTAATTTTTGCGTTTGGCGGCAGCGTGCTGTTTGCGACTTCTTATTATGTCGTGCAGCGGACCTGTCAAACCCGCCTGTGGGGTGGCTGGCTGATCCCGTTCACCTTCTGGGGTTGGCAGGTAGTGATTCTGGCGGCTGCGATTACTCTGCCGCTGGGTTACACCTCCAGTAAGGAGTACGCCGAGCTGGAATGGCCGATTGATATTCTGATCGCTCTGGTTTGGGTCGCTTACGCAATAGTGTTTTTCGGTACTATCGCCAAGCGTAGAACCTCGCACATTTATGTAGCCAACTGGTTCTTTGGCGCCTACATCATCACCATTGCGGCGCTGCATATCGTCAACAACCTGGAAGTTCCGGTTTCCCTGTTCAAGTCCTACTCCATCTATTCCGGTACCAAGGATGCGATGATCCAGTGGTGGTACGGACACAACGCGGTAGGCTTCTTCCTGACGGCCGCCTTCCTCGGCATCATGTATTACTTCGTGCCCAAGCAGGCGGGCCGCCCGGTTTATTCTTACCAGCTGTCCATCGTGCACTTCTGGGCGCTGATCTCCATCTACGTATGGGCCGGTGGTCACCACCTGCATTACTCCGCGCTGCCGGACTGGACCCAGAGCCTGGCGATGATCATGTCCGTGATTCTGCTGGCACCTTCCTGGGGCGGCATGATCAACGGCATCATGACCCTGTCCGGTGCCTGGCACAAACTGCGCACCGACCCGACCCTGCGCTTCCTGGTGGTGTCTCTGTCCTTCTACGGTATGTCTACCTTTGAAGGCCCGATGATGTCCATCAAGACCGTAAATGCTCTGTCACACAATACCGACTGGACTGTGGGCCACGTACACTCCGGCGCCCTGGGTTGGGTTGCGATGATCTCCATTGGTGCCCTGTACCACCTGGTTCCGGTGCTGTGGAATCGCAAGCAGATGTACAGCGTGAGCCTGATCAATGCGCACTTCTGGCTGGCTACTGTCGGTACTGTGCTCTACATCGCCGCCATGTGGGTGAACGGTATTACCCAGGGTCTGATGTGGCGCGCCTTTAACGCCGACGGCACCCTGACTTATAGCTTCGTGGAAAGCGTGATCGCGAGTCATCCGGGCTACATCGTACGTTGGCTGGGTGGTGCTTTCTTCCTGACCGGTATGTTCCTGATGGCGTACAACGTGTTCCGCACCATTACCGACGAGCCGAAAGAGTCTGAAGTGCGTCACGACGAAAACCTGCCCGTCGCGAAGAATGTATAAGGGGAATCGATCGTGAAGAATCATGACATTGTTGAAAAGAACATCGGGCTGATGATCGTGCTGACCGTCATCGCGATCAGCTTTGGTGCCCTGGTGGAAATTGTTCCCCAGTTTTTTACCACCAACAATAACGAGCCACTTGCCGGTCTGAAGCCGCTTGGCGCGGTTGAGTTGGAAGGTCGCGACATCTACATCCGCGAAGGCTGCCACGTTTGCCATACGCAAATGGTGCGTCCGCTGCGCGCGGAAGTAGAGCGCTACGGCCACTACTCCATGGCTCAAGAGCACGTATATGAGCACCCATTCCTGTGGGGCTCCAAGCGGACCGGTCCGGATCTGGCGCGCGTGGGTGGTCGTTACTCGGACGAGTGGCACCGCGCACACCTTTATGATCCCCGCAATGTGGTCCCGGAATCCATCATGCCGTCTTACCCCTGGCTGTTTGACAATGTGGTAACCGGTGAACACACCGCGAGAAAGATGCGAGCGCTGCGCTCTGTCGGGGTGCCGTATACCGATGAAGATATTGCCAATGCAGGCAAGCCGTTCGTCGGTGGTCGGGTCACCGAAATCGATGCGCTGGTCGCTTACCTGCAGCAGCTGGGTATCCTGGTACAGCAGAAACGCTAATCGGGGGTAACCAGTGGATATCAATATTCTGCGGCAGATTGCAGTAGTACTCGGGGCCCTGGCGTTCCTTGCTATCTGCTGGTGGGCCTTTTCCCCAAAGCGCAAACAGCGCTTTGAGGAAGATGCCAAGCTGCCGTTCGCGGATGAACAACAAACTTCTGACAAGGCCGCTCACAAGAGCGAAACCAGTACCGGCGATGCGGCCGGTGAGAAACAGGAACAGGGGCAGGACAAATGAGTACATTTTGGAGTGTTTGGGTAATTGTGCTCACCCTCGCCAATCTTGGATTGGTAACTTGGGTTCTTTTCGCAAACCGCAAAGTTGCGGTAAACGACCAGGACGATCCGGAAAACCGCACCACAGGCCATGTGTACGATGGCATTGAGGAGTACGACAACCCACTGCCCAAGTGGTGGTTCCTGTTGTTCGTGCTGACGCTGGTGTTCTCCGCCATTTACCTGGTGATTTACCCGGGTATGGGTAACTTCAAAGGGGTCGCTGGCTGGACCTCCGTGGGTGCACTGAAAGCCGATCAGGCCAAGGCCCAGGCAGAATTCAAAGAGTCTTTCGGCCAGTACGTAGACATGCCGCTGGAGAAAATTGCTGAAAGTCGTGAGGCCCTGAAAATGGGTGCGCGGATTTTTGCCAACAACTGCTCGGTTTGTCATGGCGCGGACGGTGGTGGCAATTACGGCTTCCCGAATCTGACCGACAGCGACTGGCTTTATGGCGGTACTCCGGAGAAGATCCTCGAAACTCTGCATAACGGCCGTCAGGGCCTGATGCCTCCGCAAGGCCCGATTATCGGTGAAGAGGGCGTGAAAAATGCTGCGGAATACGTTCTGGCAATGAATGGACTGGAGCATGATGCGGCGATGGCAGAGCAGGGCAAGCAGGTCTTCGGTACTGTGTGTATGGCTTGTCACGGCGCGGACGGCAAAGGTAATCAAGCGCTGGGTGCGCCGAACCTGACCGACAATATCTGGCTCTATGGTGGTACCCGCGAGGAAATCCAGCACACCATTCGCGGTGGCCGTAGCAACCACATGCCGGCTCAGAAAGAAAAACTGCGCGAAGACAAAATTCGTCTGGTCGCAGCCTATGTCTACAGCCTGTCTCGTCAGGATGAAGTTCAGCAGTAAGGATTTGCGCTGAATAGAAAGTAGCGTTGAGTGGTGGTTGATCACCGGCAAGCGATTGCCGGGTGCCACCACTCAATTCGCCGGGAAGGGCACCGCAGGGAAGAAGAACAAGCCTCATTGCATCAACTGCAGTCACGCCCGAACCGCTTAATGTCGGGAAGCGAGGTTTTGTGAGCGATAGAATACCCACCCGGGAAGAGCAGGATGGCGATGGTGAAGTCCGCTATCGCATGCTCTACGAGTCTGATGACAAAGTTTATATCCGCCATATTCGCGGTGTTTTCACCCGTATTCGCAAGTACACGGGCTTGCCGCTGCTGCTGGCGTTTTTCTTTATCCCCTGGCTCAATATCGATGGGCATCAGGCGGTACATTTTGACCTCCCCGCGCGCCAGTTTCATATTCTCTGGACCACCTTCGGCCCTCAGGACGGTTTCCTGCTCGCCTGGTTATTGATCATTGCGGCCTTTGCGCTGTTTGCGGTGACTACCTGGTTGGGGCGAGTATGGTGCGGTTTTACTTGCCCGCAGACGGTCTGGACCCTGATGTTTATCTGGGCCGAGCGGGTGTGTGAGGGTGATCGCAGCAAGCGCATGAAGCTGGATGCGGCCCCCTGGAGTGCGGAAAAGGTACTGCGCAAGACCGGTACCCACGCCATCTGGTTGCTGATTTCCCTTGCCACCGCCCTGGCATTTGTCGGGTATTTTTACGGCATCCGCGACCTGGTAGTGGATCTGGCTACCTTAAAGGCCCATCCGCAGGGTGCATTCTGGGTCGCCTTTTTTACCTTTGCGACCTACATGAACGCGGGCTTTTTGCGCGAGCAGGTGTGCAAGTACATGTGCCCCTATGCGCGCTTCCAGTCGGTGATGTACGACAAGGACACCCTCGCGGTTTACTATGACGCCCAGCGCGGTGAAGCGCGCGGCCCGCGAAAAAAAGGCATCGATTACAAAGCCCAGGGCATGGGCGACTGTATTGACTGCTACTGGTGTGTCCAGGTTTGCCCCGTCGATATCGATATCCGTGATGGCATGCAATACGAGTGCATCAACTGTGGCTTGTGTGTGGATGCCTGCAACAGCGTCATGGACAAAATGGAATACCCCAAGGGGTTGATCCGCTTCACTTCTGAAGATGAACTGGAGACCGGCAAGACTAATTTTGCACGCCCCAGATTGTTTGGGTACGGTCTGGTGCTGTTGCTGATGGCTGGGCTGTTCGCGCAGCAGGTCGTCACCCGCTCCCCGGTCCAGGCTGAGGTACTGCGGGATCGCGGTGCGAGGATGTATCGCATTTCCCAGGGGATGGTCCAGAACGTCTATACCGTCAAAATCAACAATATGGATCAGAAACCGCATGAGTTTAGCGTGCGGATCGAAGGGAAGGCCGGTTATGACTACTCGCTGCGTATGCAGCGGGGGATTCCGGTAAGCCCGGGTGAGGTATATTCCGTGCCAATTCGGGTCAGTGTGCCCCGGGAGCAGTTGAAAGATACCAAGCACGATATCGTGATTGTTATTCAGGCCAAAGACGCCCCGGAACTGGAAGATCGGCACAAAACGGTATTTATCGGTCCCAAGTAGGTCCAGAGTAAATGCGTGCTATCCGCGCGCCGAGTAGATAAATAGTGGTTGATAAGCGAGAGCGACAGAGAGTGGATAACGTAGAGCGGGCGCCGGCGCCCTGGTACCGCGAACCTTGGTTTTGGGCGGTGATGGCGCCACTTATTCTGGTCGTGATTGTTTCGGCGGTTATGGTTTCCATTGCGGTGCGTTACAGCGACGATGTGGTGAGTGACACATACTACAAAGACAGTCGCATGTACCACTTCAGTGCGGAGCAGGATCAGCGCGCTAGAGCGCTGAACCTGGCTGCCATGGTGTTGTTTTCACCGGCCGACAAGGTGGTTTCCCTGGATCTGCGCGGCCAGATCGAGTATCCGGAAAAGCTGTTGTTGACCCTGAGTCATCCGGTCGAAGCCGACCTGGATGAGCATATCGTGCTGGAGCAGGTGTCGATTGGGCGTTACCAAGGCAGGGTGCAGGCGCCGTTGCAGCACCGCTGGTACCTGCAATTGTTGCCAGAGTTGGATCCGGAGCAATTCCGGGATGCCCAGTGGCGCCTCCGCGGTGAAATCAACTTTGAACTTGGCAACGGAGTGCCCCTGAAGCCCGTCGAGCAGTGAGTCCGATGACCGAACAGCTTGCCAGTGCCTCTGCGAATTCCACACCCTCAATTCCTCCAGCGGGTTGTTATCACTGCGGCCTGCCTGTCGCCGAGGGGAGCCACTACTCCGTTTTGATCGATGGCCGCGAGCGCCCCATGTGCTGTCCCGGCTGTGAGGCAGTGGCGGGCGCGATTGTTGCCGGTGGCCTTGATAACTTCTATCGCTACCGCGAACAGAACAGTGAGCGTCCGGACACTACGGCACAACAGGACTCTTCCCCAAGCGGCAACTGGAGCGCTTACGATCTACCTGAAGTGCAGGGTGAGTTTGTGCGCGATTTCGACGCCTTGCCGTCCTCCCATTCTGCCGATTCTCCTCTGCGCATTGCCAGTTTGCTCGTCGGCGGCATTACCTGCGCCGCCTGCGTTTGGTTGATCGAAAAACACCTGCTGGCACTCCCGGGGGTGGAGCGGGTTTCGGTCAATGCCAGTACCCACCGCGCGCAGGTGGTATTCAACCCGGCATTGATCGCCGTCAGTCAGTTGTTTGCAGCCCTTGCCAGTATCGGTTACCGCCCGGCACCCGCCACGGCTGCCAACGGCGAGCGCCTGATATTGCAGGAACGCCGTGCGGCTATGCGTCGCCTTGGTGTCGCGGGTCTGGGTACCATGCAGGTAATGATGTTCGCCATCGCGCTGTATTTCGGGGCGAGCAAGGGCATCGACAGCCAGTTTGAGCAGTTTTTCCGCTGGGTATCCCTGATCGTCGCAACGCCGGTGGTTTGCTATGCCGCGCAGCCGTTTTTTGCCGCTGCCTGGCGCGCTCTGCGCAGCGGCCAACTGGTCATGGATGTACCTGTCTCGCTGGCGATCGGCCTGGCTTACGGTGCCAGTGTCTACGCCACCGTATTCGAGACCGGCGAGGTTTATTTCGAGTCGGTGTCCATGTTCACCTTCTTTTTATTGCTGGGGCGATCGGTCGAGATGCGTGCGCGCCACCGGGCGGGCCTGGCCAGTGGCGGCTTAGCGCAATTGTTGCCCCTGGCCGCGCTGCGTTTGCACGCGGGCAGCGGCGCGGTGGACTCGGTTCCGGTGACCGCTCTTGTCGCGGGAGACCGGATACTGCTGCGCCCCGGCGATACGGTGCCCGCGGATGGCATGGTGGTTGAGGGTGCCAGCGGGGTGGATGAGTCCATACTCACCGGGGAGTCCGCACTACAGCAGAAATCGGCTGGCAGTCAGGTGTTTGCCGGAAGTGTCAATGGTGATTCCTCACTCACCGTGCGGATTACTGCCGCGGGTAAAAGCACCCGCCTGTCTGCGATCGAAAAGCTGGTAGAGCGGGCGCAACTGGACAAGCCGACACAGGTAGCGTTGGCAGACCGTATAGCGGGGCGTTTTATTGCCGCCGTCTTGTGTATTGCCGTCGCCGCTTTTGTCTTCTGGTGGCAGCAGGCGCCGGATCGCGCCTTCTGGATTGCCCTGTCGGTGTTGGTGGTGACCTGTCCCTGTGCCCTGTCACTGGCTACGCCCGCGGCGCTGGCGGCAGCAACCTTACGCTTGCAGCAGCTGGGGTTGCTGGTGGCTCGTGGGCATGTGCTGGAAACCTTGCCCCAGCTTACCCGGGTCATCTTTGACAAAACCGGAACCCTTACCGAAGGGGAGCCGCGATTGCGCAGTATTCAGCTGCTGCGCCCCGGCTGGACTGAGGAGGATGTCAGGGATATCGCGGCTGGCCTGGAAGCCAAGAACAACCACCCGCTGGCGCGGGCTTTCCGTTCCTGGCGTGGCAATCGTGTGGCGCAGGAGTTGCGCTCCGTTACCGGATGCGGCGTGGCCGGGGTCTTTAACCAGATACCTTACCGGCTGGGGCGGGCGGATTTTGTGCTGGAGGAGTGCGCGGCCGACCCGCAAGGCGCGGTGCTGCCTGAAACCCCGAAAGGGGAGGGGCAGTGGCTGCTGTTGGGGGATTCTGCGGGGGCGATCGCCTGGCTGGGGTTGGGCGATGAAATGCGCCCCAGTGCCCCGGCGTCGGTCGCCCAGCTACAGGCTGGAGGATTGGCAACGGAACTGCTGAGCGGTGATCAATCCGCAGAAGTGCCGCGCCTGGCAACGCTTACTGGTATTGACCATTATCGCGCTGGCGCTTCTCCGGAAGAAAAACTGTCGCACCTGCAGCAGCTACAGGGTCGTGGCGAACGACTGCTGATGGTGGGGGACGGTATCAACGATGTGCCGGTACTGTCTGGGGCCGACGTGTCGGTGGCGATGATGTCGGCGGCGGACCTGGCGCAATCCCGTGCGGACGCCATTTTATTGCAGGGTGACCTGCGGGCTTTGCCAAGAGCCTTTGCATTGGCACGCAAGTGTCGCACAATTATTCGCCAGAACCTGACCTGGGCCATAGCGTATAACGCCCTGGCGTTGCCACTGGCGTTCCTCGGACTGGTGCCTCCCTGGGCCGCCGCGATTGGCATGTCGCTGAGTTCACTGATTGTGGTGGTCAACGCGCTGCGTTTGTCGCGCTGGCAGCCGCAGGGCTAGCCCGCCATCGTAAAGGCGATGGCCGCGAAACGCTTTTAATCTTATTGAGGTAAGTCGTGGACAGTATTTTTCTACTGGTCCCCATTGTTGTTGTCTTTGTCGCCATCGCGGTGAAGCTGTTTTTCTGGGCGGTCAATAGTGGTCAGTACGATGACCTGGAAACCGAAGGGCGCCGGATACTCTTCGATGATGATGAGCCCAAACGCCCGCACAATCCCACTCCACCGCGCAATCCCGCTCCACCACTAACGCCTTCGGCCCCGCAAGCTGAACGTGCGAAAGCCCCTGCGCAAGACTCTCCGGAGCAGTCGTGATGGTGGACTGGAGCTACCTGGGCGCAGCCCTAGCGATTGGTTTTTTTGGTAGCAGTCACTGTATCGGTATGTGCGGTGGTATTTCCGGTGCGCTGGGTCTTGCGGTACCCGGGCAGCGGACCGCCTGGCCCCGCCTGCTGGGATACTCTACCGGGCGCGTCGCCAGCTATACCCTGATGGGGCTATTGGTGGGTACTCTGGGCGCCTATCTGGCGACGGATATTGCGGCCGGGCTGGCGCCCTTGCGAGTCCTCGCTGGGTTGATGTTGATTGCCATGGCCCTTTACCTGGCGGATTGGTGGCGCGGTTTGGTGTGGCTGGAGCGGGGCGGTTCACTGCTCTGGAAGCTGGTACAACCATTGTCCCGACAGTTGCTGCCAGTCAACTCCACTCCCCAGGCCGTGGCACTGGGAGCGCTCTGGGGGTGGCTACCCTGTGGCCTGGTTTACAGCGCTTTGGCTTTCGCACTGGCTCAGGGCAATAGCTACCAGGCTGCACTGGCCATGCTCGCCTTCGGACTCGGGACTGTGCCTGCGGTTATGGCCACTGGTGTTGCCGCGGCCCGCCTCAGAACCCTGGTGCAGAAGCCGGGAGTGCGACTGTTGATGGCGTTGCTGGTTTTGCTGTTTGGGCTCTGGACCCTGTGGGGTGCTCTGGGCCATGGACATGGGGCGCATGCGTCTGGGCATGAGGCGGGGCACGAAACCGGGCATGGTAGTCATCAACATATGCATCACGGTACCCAAAGCGAGTCTCCAGAACCTGAGGCGCACAGCCATGAGGCTCAGCCTGGCGAACACCATCACGGTCACTCAAGTAGCACGCATGATGCTCCGGATATCGGCACCAGCGGCGGTGAAAGTGAGAATACCGGCAGCGCGCCTGGCGACTGACTTCCTTCCCCGGGCACTGCCCTGACCGCGACCGTGGCGATGGGCGCAGGAACTGGGTAAACTGGCGCAATTATGACCTGTGGTCTGGCCACTTTGGTTGGTACCTCCTGGTCGCGAAGAGGGCCCTGCTGCCGTATCACGCGGCAATGCGGTGTGCCATTGTGAGTGCCAGTTGGATTAACGATGAAAAAAATAAAAAACAAAACCGGTGTAAGACACAAGTCTGTCCGCAATAGCGGTCAGGGTAGCAGCCAGGGTCGCAGCCAGAGTGGCGATCATCGCCATGACAAGGGCGCTCCCACCTCGAATGCACTCCAGGCTCCCGCCTGCCCGAGCGCGCCTACCAGTATCTGGATCAATTTGGTCGCACTGGCAGTTTCCCTGGCCGCGGTTTACTGGCTGCGGGAATTCGGCCGGGATCTGGACGTCAAAACCCAGTCCCTGGTGGTGGTTGCCGTGGCGCTGGCGCTACCCATCATTGTGCTTGAGTGGTTCTTCCTCAAGCCCTATCGCAACCCCTCTGCGGGGCTGGACTTTCGCCGGGCAAATCACAGCATGCCCAGAACGGCAGTAAAACTGCTGGGTTTCTATGTGAGTGTGGGCTCAGTGGCGTTCGTTTACTGGCTGTTCCCGGAGTATCACGGTTCCTTCTACGACAACTACTTTTCCGTGGTGCGCGCCGTCTTGCCCTGGTGGATGCTGCTGGCAGTCCCGTATTTTTACCTGCTCGATGGCGCCATGGCGCAACCCAAAGACAGTTACTGGCAACTGGGGCGCTGGATCCTCGGGCAGCGCGAAGGTGTGTCCGGCAAGGCGATTGGTCAGCTCTACCTCGGCTGGCTGGTGAAGCTGTTCTTCCTGCCACTGATGTTTGTCTACCTGGGCAATAACCTGAATACCCTGTTGAACTTCGACTTTGCCCGCTTGTTGGGCAGCTTCAAGGCGGTATTCGACTTCACGTTCAACTTCCTGTTTTACATCGACCTGCTGTTCGTCACCGTGGGTTACGTATGCACACTGCGACTGTTCGACGCGCATATCCGTACTGCCGAACCCAGCTTTCTCGGGTGGGGCGTGGCGTTGATTGGTTACCAGCCGTTCTGGAGCCTGTTTTCCGGTACCTATCTCAAGTACGACGATGCCCCAGCCTGGGGTTACTGGTTCTGGGACACGCCGCTGGTGTATGGCATCTGGGGCAGCGGCATCCTGCTGTTGATCGCGATATATGTCTGGGCCAGCATTCCGTTCGGCATTCGTTTCTCAAACCTGACTCACCGCGGTATTCTGACCAATGGCCCTTACCGCTATACCAAGCACCCGGCCTATATCAGTAAAAACCTGTCCTGGTGGATGATCTCCATGCCGTTCATGGTGAGTGCCACGGTGCCGGAGGCCCTGCGCCACTCATTGCTGCTATTGATGGTGAACTTCATTTACTTCATGCGCGCGCGCACCGAGGAGCGGCACCTGTCCTGGGATCCGACCTATGTGGCTTACGCCAATTACATTGCCGAGCGGGGTCTGTTTGCGTTCCTTGGGCGTTGGTTCCCGGTGCTGCGGTTCGGCAATGGTCGCCTGTTCCACTCTCCCAGTGAGGCGGCCGGCAAGCCCCCGGCAACTTCGCCAGCGGCGCCTGCTCATCAGGCTGAGGCCGGCTCGGCCGGCGCCTGACAGCTACAAAAAAATCAAAAATAAAGAGGTAGTGTGACATGGGTTGGGGGAGTCATCGGCTGCTGCCGGGTTACTGGTGGCAGCGTGCCAAGTCTGAAATCAACGGCTGGGATAGGGCCCGTATCTGCGAGGTCATGATGGCCTGGATACCGCCCGGCGCATATCGTATCGACCGCCGCTGGTGGGCTTATGCGGGCCTGTACCTGCTGATTGCACTGGGCATCTGGCTGCGGGTGGAACACATCTTCACCTTTAACCCGATGGACCATATCTGGAGTGACCCCCAGCGGCACTGGGAGCAGGGCACCGAAACCTTGCGCCGGGACCCCATGACCATGACCGACCCGGTGATGTATCAGGTGTATATCGGTGTATTGGCCAAATTGACCCTTGGTGAACCCTTTCTGGTTGCTCTGTATACCGCTCTGCTTGCCTGCCTGACACCCTGGGTCTGGTACCGGTTTGCCCGTGAACTTCTGCCTGGTCGTCTGCAGGCGACAGCGGTATGGGCTGCTATCTCCCTGCTGCCGGGTTGGATCGCGATTTACAGCTATTTCATGCAGGAAACCTTACTGCTGCCTCTGCTGGGAGCGGCGCTGTATGCCAGCTGGCGTTGCCGGCGCAAGCAGACACTGGCCAGCTTTTTGCTGATGGTGGCACTTTGGATGCTGGCGGGATTGACCCGGGGGATAGCGATTCCGCTGGCAGCGGTGGTGACAAGCTGGTTGTGGCTGGTGCAGCCACAGAAAATAGCGAAGGCCGGTTTCAGCCTGCTAATACTCGGGCTGGTAATGGGGCCTCTGGCGTATCGCAGCTATGCCGCCATGAGCATGGTTTCTCCTCACGGGATCGGGCAACTGGTTGCACTGTATCTGCGCTCCGGGAAGCGTGAGATCCATGTGCATTACAGCCGCGAAGGGGCGCAGTGGAATTACTGGTTTGGGTCTCCCTCCACCGGGGAAAAGCCGCTGGCCCCCCTGAGCGACTGGACGACGGCCCGCGACGGTCAGGTGCACGCGCGTATTCATATCGAAAAGGGTGCGGAAGATTGGCACAAGGCCCTGGCCAATTATCCACTGACCGCAGAGCGCTATCTGGCGCTGACCAAAGAAAACCTGGTGTATCTATTTTTTGGTTCCTCCTGGCCGGACAACAACCGCGAACGCTGGCTGGAAACCGTGAATCACCACAGCCGCTGGATATGGGCACCGCTGACGTTTTTGCTGTTGATTGCCTCCGCACTTTACTGGCGGAGAATGCAGGGCGCGCGATTATTCAGTGTGCTGCTGATGACCTGGATTCTGGTGCAGGGGCTGTTGCCCATTGCGGTCAATGAAGGGCGTTACCGCAAACCGGCTGAGGGGTTATTGTTGGTACAGGTGATACTGCTGGCTGCGGTGGTGCGTCGCCGGCGAGCAGGCCGCGACCAGCAAGCGTCGGAGATCGAGCAGGGGTTGCCCGCTTTCCTTACATCGACTATTTCATCTGCGCCGTCAACGGCTTCGTCGGCCTTGTCCCGGGATACGCAAACGTCATTGCCCCAACGGGAAAATCACGATGCGACTGCCTGATACTCCAGCGTTTTTAAAACCGCTGCTCGGCCGCGCCGGTCGGTTTGCCGCGGTGGGCGGTGTGGCAACGGGGGTGCAATACTTGTTGTTGGTGGCGCTGGTGGAGTTTATTGGTGTCGCCGAGGTGCCGTCCTCTGTTTTGGCCTTTTTGCTGTCGGCGGCGGTGAATTACTGGCTGAACTTTTACCTCACCTTCGCTGGCCGCGCTCGCCACCGCGAAGCACTGCCCAGGTTTGTGTTGGTGGCTGTTATCGGGCTTGCCATGAATACCCTGATTTTCTCCCTGACCCTGTCGATACTGCCGTATTTGCTGGCACAGGTTTGTGCCACCCTGGTGACGCTTATCGGCAATTTTCTCCTGCATCAATTCTGGATTTACCGGGAGCCGCAATGGAATTCGTAAACACGCAACCAGCGCACACCGATAACGAACCGTTGGCCTCGGGAGGTTCTGCTGGAGGAGCGCCCACGCTGGCCATCGTCGTGCCCTGTTACAACGAAGAAGCGGTGTTGGCAGATACGGTAGCCGAACTGTTGGAGACGCTGAATAGGTTGGAGCGCGAGGGGCACATTGGGCATTTATCCAAAATCTATTTTGTGGACGACGGCAGTCGCGATGCCACCTGGCCAATGCTGGAGCAACTCGCCCGCGACAATGCACGTATTGTCTCGCTGGCGCTTTCACGCAATCGCGGCCATCAGAATGCACTTTACGCCGGGCTCGCTCATACCGTAGAAGATATGGTGGTGAGTATCGACGCAGACCTGCAGGATGGTCCTGAGAATATTGCCCCGATGATCGCGGCCTATTGCGAGGGCAATGAGGTGGTTTACGGGGTGCGCAACCAGCGCGACAGCGATACCTGGTTCAAGCGTATGACGGCGGAAGGCTATTACCGCGTTATGCAGAGCCTGGGCGTGGATTTGGTGTTCAACCATGCGGATTTTCGCCTGATGTCGCGCCGCGCGGTGGATACCTTGCTGCAATATCCGGAAACCAATCTGTTTTTACGTGGCATGGTGCGGGAGCTGGGTTTCCGTTCAGCCTCTGTTGCCTATGCACGCAGGCCCCGCCTGGCAGGGGAGAGTAAGTATCCACTGCGGCGTATGCTGTCCCTGGCCTGGAAGGGGGTAACCGCGTTTTCCATTGCCCCGCTGCGGGCAATTACATTGCTGGGGCTGATTTCCGGTGGGGTTTCCCTGGGGTTGATCGCCTGGGTACTGATCGTAAAAATGTTTTCCGACAGCGTGGTGCCGGGTTGGGCCTCGATCATGGTGCCGGTGCTGTTTATTGGCAGCGTGCAGTTACTCTGCCTGGGGGTGATTGGCGAGTATCTCGGGAAAATTTATGAAGAGGTCAAGCGGCGTCCCCGCTTCCATTTGCGCGAGGTAGTCGGTGGCGAGACTGGTGAGTTGCAGGCAAGGGGCGGGCGCATTGCGGGCGGTAAGACGAGCGCAGATACGACAGAAATGCGGCAATCGAAGGTTTCGGGGCAGCTTGCGGATTGAGCCGCTGCCCCGGATTTTACCGGTCGGCTGGCGAGAGTGGCTTGGCTGGCGTTATTCGGACAGCAGGCGCAATGACAGGTCGATCGCCCGCAAGTGCTTGGTCAGGCTGCCGGATGAAATGTAGTCCACTGCCAGCCCGGACAATTGTGCAAGTCGCTCGCTATCCACACTGCCGGAGATCTCGATTTTTGCGCGACCGCGGGCAAGTTCGAGTGCCTCTGCGGTCTGCTCATCGGTGAACTCATCCAGCATGATGACGTCGGCATTGGCGTCCAGTGCCTGTTGCAGTTCCTCCAGGCTCTCCACTTCCACTTCTACCAGCGCACCGGGTTTGATTTTGTGGGCCTGCGCGATGGCATTGGCAATACCACCGGCTGCGGCAATATGGTTTTCCTTGATCAGGAAGGCGTCGTAGAGACCGATGCGGTGATTTTTGCAGCCGCCGCAAAGCACCGCGTATTTCTGCGCAGTACGCAGGCCGGGAATGGTTTTGCGGGTGTCTAGGATTTTGATTTCCGTGCCTGCGGCCAGGGCGGCGTAGCGGGCGGCGGTGGAAGCGGTACCGGACAGGGTCTGCACAAAATTGAGTGCGCAGCGCTCACCGGTCAGGATGGATCTCGCATTGCCGCTCAGTTCGAACAGCGTACTGTCTGCCGTTACCTGCTGCCCGTCTTCAACCAGCCAGTGGATTGTCATGTCCGGATCCAGCTGGCGAAACACTTCTTCAACCCAGGCTTTGCCGCAGAAGACGCAGTCTTCCCGGGTAATTACCCGCGCCCTGGCCTGGCGCTCTGCCGGGATCAGCTGAGCGGTAATGTCGCCGTCACCGACATCTTCCGCCAGGGCATTCGCGACGGCGCGCTCGATATCCTGAATCAAATTGGGGATGCGGGTGCTGGCTGGCGTCATGGTAAATCTCGGTTTGTGTGGTGCTCCTCGCATAGTTCTCACGTAGTTCTCGCGTAGTTGAGGGCGGGGAGCTCAATCAGGGGCGCCAATACTAGCAAATCAATGGCGTGTGTCAGCTGGAATTGGCTTTCTGTGCGGCCGAGGGCACCTCTCGGCACTGCCAATCAGGCAAATCAGCGCATTTTTCTCGGGTCCAGTGGAGGATCCCTGTGACAATGGTCGCAAAAATGCCCGTGCCACTTCGGCCTCAGTTGTGCTACTGGCGCCTAAGTCCGTAGAATCGGCGGTCGACCTATATCTATATAGGCGCACTTATAAAAGAAATACAATCAGGTTCGCAGGCGGCTTCCCAGAGCCGTTGCGGTTGCATCATACGGCGATCTCGCGAGGCCGCCGGCCAGGGCTATGTGGCAATGAAAGATTCCAACAACGTGGTATCCATGCAAGGTGCGCAGCGTGAGCAGCGGGAGATGAAACGAAGCTCTCAACTGCCAGCAGCGGTTGTTGCGGTGCGAGACCGGTCGCGGGCACTGCTGCTAGAGCAGGCCAAGTTGGTGTTTGCCAAAGTGGATGACTCCCTGTTTGCCATGGCCGAAAAAGCGCATGGGCAGAATGAGCAGGACGGTCTCTTCCAGGCGCTGCGCCTGTTGCGTGTAGAACGGCGCAAAGTGGTGGAGCAGTTTGCGGATAATGTTGCCCAGGCTTTCCACGTACGGGAGTCCTCTATTGATGGGGATGATCCCTATTCGGCAGATAGCCTGTCGCTGGTGCACAACGACGACCTTGAGCAACTGGTAGCAATCGACACCATGGTTGCCAGTGCCAAGCGCGACTTTGCTGAGCCGCTGACCGAAATTTCCCTGCGCCTGAATACCCTGCTTTCCGTAAAAATCTACGACAAGAACAATCCCCTGGGTCCTGACAGCATCTGCGATGCATTTGTCGAAGCGTCTCGTGGCCTGGATCTGCATATTCGCGCTCGCCTCACCCTGCTGAAAAAATTTGAGCAGCTGGTGATGGTGAATCTTGGCAAGCTGTACGAGCAGTGCAATGACCTGTTTGTAGAGCAGGGCGTGCTGCCTTCCCTGAAACAACAGCGCAGAGCGGCACGTCAGCGCCCGGTAGCGCCGGCCTCGCGTCCGCTGTCCGGGGGCGTACCCAGCCAGGGCCAGTATCACAGTACCGCCAGCCCGACTGCTGGGCAGTACGTCGAAGGACACCTCGGTGCCGGTCACGCGGCCGGCGTTTCCGGCGGCCATGGCCTGGTGCCGCTGGGCTCCGGGGTTGCGCCAATGGGCGCACAGGACCTGCTTTCTCACCTGGGTGCGCTGCAGTCTCATGTGCCCCAGAGTTACGCGGATGGTGAAATCCAGCTGTTGAATGTGAACAGCCTGCTGCAGGAGCGCCTCGTGGAGGTGCGTCAATCAGCGGCGCTGGCGAAGATGGATAGCGACGTCATCAAGCTGGTGGAAATGCTGTTCTCCTTTATTCTGGAAGATCGCAATCTTGCTGAGCCGATCAAGTCCCAGCTGGGACGCCTGCAATTGCCCCTGCTGAAAGTGGCGATTGGCGATCGCTCGTTTTTCAGCAAGGGGGGCCACCCCGCGCGCAAACTGCTGAATGAACTGGCGGACGCCAGCACCGGTTGGCAGGCAAAAGACAATTACGAATCCGATCCGCTGTTCAAGAAAATCAGCGAAGTGGTGGCCCGGGTACTGGCCGAGTTCGACCGCGATATCAATATTTTCTCCCTGTTACTGGAATCCTTCCGCGAATTTATCCAGCGGGAGCGCAAGCGCGCGGAGCGACTTGAGCAGCGCATCGTCGACGAGGCCGACGGCAAGGCGAAAACCCAGGCGGCGCGCGCACGCGTGGCGGCGGTGATGGACGCCCTGATGGCCGAGCGGGATTTGCCGCCAGTCGTATCGGAGTGGTTGGAAAAAGTCTGGGCCAATATGCTGTTCCTGACCTGCATCAAAGAGGGTACCGACAGCGAGAGCTGGAGCCGCGATGTACGCACCGCGCGCGACCTGGTCTGGAGTGTACATGCGCCCATGCCGGACAGCCGCAAACAGTTGCTGGGTTTGTTGCCGACCCTGCAGGAGCGTCTGAAAGCGGGCGTCGAAGTGGTTTCCCTGAATACATTTGACGCGCGACGCATGTTCACTGGCCTGAAAGAGGTTTACCGGGAGCGCTTCGCGTTGGCGCAGCGTATCGCCGAGGAGCGCAGTCAGAAAGCCCTTGAGCAGGCGCGCAAAGAAACCGAAACGCACACCCCGTTGGCGACGCCTGTAGAGGAGGCGCCAGAGGTTGCCGCTGTGGCAGCCCCTGAAGTCGTTGAGCCGGTGGTCGTCGAGCTTCCACAAATGGAAGAGCTGGAACAGGTGGTTGCAGCGGCAGAGCTTCACGTTGAGGAGAAAGCCGGTGTTGAAGCCATGCCAGAGTCTGACTCTTACTGGCAGCAGACTTACCGGCTGGCCCAGGGAAGCTGGTTTGAACTCAAGCGCGGTGATGAAGAGCAGTTCCGCTGTCGCCTGGCGGCAGTGATCAAGGATATTGATCAATTTATTTTTGTTAATCGCAATGGCGCCAAGGTGGCAGAATTTACCCGCCTGGAGCTGGCACACGCCTTGCGCAATGCCCAGTTGATGCCTCTGGATGACGGCATGTTGTTTGAGCGGGCGCTGCAGTCTGTAATCGGTACCGTGCGCAAGTCCCGGGGTGAAATGAAATAAACTCTGTGCAACCGGCGGATGACGAATTGCACAGTGTCATGATTTTGTAGCAAAACCTTGCGCTCAGAACACCGCTGGCGGCCTTTTCCCTTGGTCGCCACACTTCCCTCTATGACTCTCCTGTCTTGCTGTTAAATCCCTGCTATTTTCAAGGAAAATCACGAAAATTGGCCCTATTTGGCACTTGCGTGTCGCTTAGGTTTGCAGGATATTGAGAAATAGTTCCAATTCTATTGGGCTTACCTGCCAAATGGCGCCTGAATTTCCCGATGTATGCGTTCGAGTGCCAGTTGCTGATGGAATTGCAGTGGTGGGTAGAGGTTGTTGTGGTGAGAGGCGAACGCCAAATTCCAGCAAACCAAGAAAGCACTTTGTTGCGGAGTATTGAGATTAAGAGGGGCTGACTCTGCGATAGGTGCATTCTGAGCCGCTGCCAGGAGGGCATATTCGAGTGAGCATGGACGATATGGATAGAAAGAATAACGAATTATTTGTCATCACTGGCGGTGGCGGTGAGTCAGGCCCAAGTACCGGCACCAGGTTTCGAGCGGATAGCCGAAATAGCATGCCCCGGCAGCTTTCCAAGACCGTAAGTCTTGTTAATCAGAAAACTGCACAATGGCTGGAGTCGCGCGCACAAGAGGTCTTTGCGCAAGTTGATGACTCGCTGTTTGCCATGGCCGAAAAGGCACACCAGCAAGAGGAACAGGATCGCCTTTTTCAGGCAATTCGAGTACTGCGGGTTGAGCTTGGCGATTTGATCGACGGTTTTTGCGATGGCGTTGAAGACCGATTCCACACCCCGCGCAATGATGCCCCCGGTGAAGATCCAACCCAGTCGCCCGCGTCGCTGAAAAGCCTGTCGTTACTCAATAATGATGAGCTGGAGCAGCAGGTGGTTATCCGCACCATGATTTCCAATGTCAAACGGGATCATGCGGAAGCCATTGCCGCGCTTTCTCTGCGCCTGGATACCCTGCTGCCGCACAAAATTTACGATGAAAACCTGCCGCTCGGACCGGGCACCGTGTGCGCGGCCTTTGCAGAGGTGCTGACGGATCTGGACGTGTCTCTGCGGGTACGCATGACGGTGTTCAAGAAATTTGAACAGCATCTGGTGGGCCGGCTGGGTGAGTTGTATGAGGCGTGTAACGCCCTCCTGATTGAGCAGGGTGTGCTGCCGACCATTGAGGACCCGCTGCGCCACCACAAGGGCCGCAATATTTCGCCCAGTCAGGCTGCTGATCGCGTGCCAGGTGCACCGTCTGGCGCGCTGGGCGAAGAGTCGCTGGCCGGCTCCGATGCTCCGATGATCTCAGCGACCTCGGCCGCGGTGCCGCCTCAGGCGGGTATGGGGTATGCCGGCGCTATGTCGGGGGTTGCAGGCAGCGGATTGACTGGCAACCCATTGGATCGCGGTACCACCGGCGGCCACTTTGCACCGGGGCTGATGCCCGCAGGTATGGGGGTTGCCCCCATGGCCACGCCAACTCTGTTGCAACACCTGGGGCAGCTGCAAATGGCGCTGCCTGCCCAATCGGGGGTAACCGGGCAACTGGTTGATGTGTCCAGCATGCTGGAAGAGCGCCTGGTTACGGCCAAGCAGAGCGCTTCACTGCACGAGCTGGACAGTGAAGTCATTCGGCTGGTGGATATGCTGTTTTCCTTCATGCTGGAGGATCGCAACCTGGCTGAGCCCATCAAGGTTCAGTTGATCCGATTGCAGTTGCCGATGCTGAAATTGGCGGTGGCAGACAAAGCCTTTTTCAGCAAGGGCGGGCACCCCGCGCGGCGATTGCTGAATGAACTGGCCGATGCGGCCATCGGCTGGCAGCCCGGGGAAAATTTCCTGAACGACCCGCTGTATCGTGAAGTCTGCACCATCGTTGAAGGTGTGCTTGCGGAATACAATGAAGATGAATCGGTATTTGTGCGCCTGCTGGAAACGTTCCGGGAATTTTCCGTACGGGAGCGCAAACGTGCCGCGGTGATGGAACGGCGGACTATTGATGAGGCGCAGGGCACTGCGCGCGTGGAAGCGGCGAAGGCGCGGGTAGCCGCGGTATTTGATGCGCTTACCGCTGAGCGGAAGTTGCCAAAAATTGTGTACGAGTGGTTGAACCGCGTGTGGAGCAGCGTGCTTTTCAGGACCTGCCTGAAAGAGGGGACTGACAGCGGCGTATGGCGCCAGCACGTACTGACCGCGCGTGATCTGATCTGGAGCGTGGTGGCTCCTATGCCTGAAAGCAGCGTTAAAATGCAGCGCCTGCTTCCGGTACTGAAAAAACGACTGGAAGAGGGGGCGCAATCCCTGTCTTTGAGTAACGGTGACTGCCAGCGCCTACTGGGTGGATTGGAAGTGTTGTACCGTGAGCGGCAGAAGCTCGGAGAGCGGGTGGCGTGTGAACGCGAGCGTCGCACTCGTGAGCGTCTGGTTCAGGAGTTGCGACGGGAGGCGGACAGTGTCCTGGCGATTCCCGAGGCGGAAGTGGCAGCAACCGCCGCGCCTGTGACCGACGTTGTCGATACGGCAGCAGATGAGTCTCGCGAGCTGTATGCCTCACAGCCCGCGCTGCCTGAAGTGGAGCAAATTCAACAGGTGGTAACCGCCGCCGTGATGCCGAAGTCAGAGAAGCTGCAGCCACTACCTCAGGGAGACAGCCACTGGCAGCAGACGTACCACCTGAAAGACAGCTGGTTTCTGCTGCGTCACCCGGAAAAGTTGCCGGTGCGCTGTCGACTTGCGGCGATCATCAGCGACCTGGATCAGTTCATGTTTGTTAATCGCCAGGGGGCCAAGGTTGGCGTCTACTCCCGGCTGGAACTGGCCCACGCGCTGCGCAGTGAAGAGTTGTTGCCGCTGGAGCAGGGGCCACTGTTTGAGCGAGCGCTCGAGTATGTGGTGGGCAATTTCGGCGAGAGCAAAATAGCCATTACCGTGTGATACCCGCAGGACTAGCCAGCGCAGCGTGCGGCGGCTTCGCTGGCAAAGTGTGCTGTGAGGGATCGATTCACGAAAGAACCGGGGCTTCCCCGGTTTTTTTTGTTTGTTTTTCGTTCGTTTTTCTTAGCTAAGCTTGGGAATACCCACCTTGTTGCCGGGAATGGGTATCAGCTATTGGCAGTTACTTCGTCGCTTCCATAGAATAACCCTCTGCTTTAGCTCAGCGGAGTCGCGTTTGTGAAATATCAGGTCCAGTCAGGTTGGTTGTCCGGTGTTCGCCGGGTGCCGAGTCCGCACTGCAATAGTCGCCCGGACAATGCAGAAATAGACCTGTTGGTAATTCACAGCATCAGCTTGCCGCCGGGGCAGTACGGCGGCTCCTACATCGATGAGTTTTTCCTCGGCCATCTGGATATAGATGCGCATCCTTATTTCTCGGAAATTGGCACCCTGCAGGTTTCTGCGCATCTGTTGATCGATCGCAATGGACGAGTCACGCAATATGTCCCGTTTGATGATCGCGCCTGGCATGCGGGGCAATCGACGTTTTGTGGCCGGGAAAACTGCAATGATTTCTCCATCGGTATCGAGCTGGAAGGCTTGGACACCGATATTTATACACCCGCGCAATATGCGTCACTGGCGGAGGTGTCGGTCGCGATCATGGAGGCCTACCCGACCATCGATAAATCGCGCATTACCGGTCACTCGGAAATTGCCCCGGGTCGCAAGCTGGATCCGGGGCCTGGATTTGACTGGACGTTGTATTTTGAGCAGTTGGATCAATTGACGGGCGATACGCCACTTGTCTGAGACCTGCGGTTTGAGCGTCAGGTGAGGCATTAGGGCGAAACCTGCGTTTACCTGTGTTTATTTGAAAATTAAAACTACATTTGGGGAGTGCTATGGCGCTTTTGATTGTGCTGTTTGCATTGGGACTGGTGCA
This sequence comes from Microbulbifer sp. ALW1, assembly GCF_009903625.1. Lineage (NCBI taxonomy): Bacteria > Pseudomonadati > Pseudomonadota > Gammaproteobacteria > Cellvibrionales > Microbulbiferaceae > Microbulbifer > Microbulbifer sp. ALW1. The sequence continues at coordinate 2,307,392 of NZ_CP047569.1, forward strand.
GGTCTGGGGCTCTGGAGGCCCACTCCATCGGGATGGCTGGTTTTTGCGCTGGCGACAGGCGGTGGCGCGGCAGCAGACCTTTGCCCAAAAGCAGGGACTTGAGTTCGGTGTTGTTGTCCTACTGCCCGTATTGTTAGCGGCGGTCGTTCTGGCGTTTGCTGAATCCATGCTCGGTGGTCTGGGGGTGTTACTGGTGAGTGTGCCACTGCTGCTGTATAGCTTTGGTCGCGGTAACTTCAACGATGCACTTTCCAGCTATCTGCGCGCCTGGTACCGGAATGATCTGGAAGGCGCTTATATCGAAGCGGAGCCCCTGCTGAAAGGGGTGCAGAAAGAGGCGCCCAGCGACGCCCAGTCTCTGCACCGGATTGTGTTTCGCGCCGCAGCCTACCGGGCCTTCGAGCGACTGTTCGCGGTGTTGTTCTGGTTCCTGCTACTGGGTGTTCCCGGGGCCGTGCTGTACCGGGTGAGTCAGCTCTATGTGGACACAACCGCTGCACCGTCCCCAGCGGAATCGGATGAGGCTGTGGCTGCCGTCGGGGTTGATGTCCAGCTGGCACAAAAGTGGTTGTGGTTACTTGAGTGGCTCCCGGTGCGGGTACTGGGCTTTACGCTGGCGATCGTGGGCAATTTTGCCGGTTGCTACCGGGCCTGGCGGGAGCACCTGACCTGTAAAGAGAGCGGTTCGGCGGACGTGCTCGAATACTATCTCGAAGGCGCGTTGGGCGGTATTGAAAGTAGCGAGTGCAGCGCCGGAGTGGCGGTCAGTGAGGGGCAGCGACTCTGTGGCGCGGAACTGGAAGCGCTGCAAAGCCTGTTATCCCGGGCGCTACTGATGTGGTTGACGGTGATTGCGCTTTACGTGATTTTTGTTAGCTGAGAGTGGTATTGATTGATGTCAGAGATTCCAGCTTTCGATGCCGACACGAATACTTCTGTCGTAGCCGATATTCCCGAAGCGGCGGAAGTGTTTGCCGCTGCGCAGCGGCTGACGGGGAAAATACATCGTACGCCCCTGATGACCAGTCGCGCTATTAATGCGGCGGCCGGCGCGGAAATCTTTTTTAAATGTGAGCACTTGCAAAAAGTAGGCGCGTTTAAGGCGCGCGGGGCTGCCAATGCGGTTGCGCTTTTACCGGCAGGCACTTCGCTGGTCGCGACCCATAGTTCAGGTAATCATGGCGCGGCGCTAGCCTGGGCTGCGGCGGAGCGAGGGATGAAGTGTACGGTCGTTATGCCGGACAATGCCCCGCTCGCGAAGCGCGAGGCCGTCGCGGCTTATGGTGCGGATATCATTTATTGTGCGCCGACACTGGAAGCGCGGGAAAGCACCCTGGCCGATGTAGTGGCGCGCACTGGGGCCCACGTGGTACCTCCGTTCGACGACCGCCGTATTATCGCTGGCCAGGGAACGGTCGCGCAGGAAATCATCGGTCAGTGCCGGGAGCAAGGTTTTACGCCGGATCTGGTCGTGGCGCCAGTGGGCGGCGGCGGGCTGCTGGCGGGGGTAGGCTTGGCCATTTCTGCGCTGGCGCCGGAAGTCAAAGTACTGGGTGCGGAACCAGCGGGGGCAGATGACGCCCAGCGTTCGTTTCGCAGCGGGCAGCGGGTCACGGAGCAGAGCCCGGATACCATGGCCGATGGCCTGCGTACCACTCTGGGCCTGCGGAACTTTGTCCTGATTCGCAGGACCATAAACGATGTGGTGACGGTTTCCGAGGCGGATATCCTGGCGGCGATGAAGTTGATTTGGCGTCGTACCAAGCAGCTGGTGGAACCTTCCGCCGCAGTAAGCCTGGCGGCGGTACTGGCGCATCCGGCACGCTTCAAAAACAAGCGGGTGGTGTTGGTACTGACCGGCGGGAATATGGATCTGGCGACCGTTGGCGATCTTATGCGGTGAGCACCGCTCTCGGCCCGGGGGGCTTACTTCGAGGGTTTATCTCCGGCTTTACCTCCGTATTTAGCACCAGGATTTAGCTCCAGGGATTTATCTCTATGTTCAGTAGTATCAAATCCGGATTCAGAGGCGGGCTTATTCGCAGTAATGGGACTGCTAAACTCTTGCAAGCCTTGATGATGATTGCGCTGTTCGGGGGCTCGGGATTGGTCGTCGCAGGTGAATTTACCTTGTCATCGACGACCATCGCCGAAGGCGAACGCTTGCGTCGGGCCCAGCTTTACTCCGGCCCTGATTGTGGCGGTGAGAACATTTCGCCGCAATTGAGCTGGCGGGGGGCACCGGAAGGAACCCGAAGTTATGCGCTGGTGATGCATGACCCGGATGCGCCCAAAGAGGGCGGCTGGTGGCACTGGATTGTATTCAACATTCCAGCGGGTGTTACCGATTTGCCCGAGGGTGCTGGGGAGCTCAAGGCCGGCCTGATTCCCGAGGCTACGCAGAGCCGCACAGACTTCGGCAGTCCCGGATACGGTGGCGCCTGCCCACCGGAAGGTCATGGCGACCACCGCTACCAGTTCAAGGTGTATGCGCTCAATATCGAGCAATTGCCATTGGGTGATAACAGCTCGGTTGCAGAGGTCATTGCTCTCATCAACAGCAGCAAACTGGCGGAAGCAACACTGGAAGCGAAGTTTGGCCGCTGACAAGCGGCGTTGCTGTCCTGCTCTTTTAGAATCGCTCACTCAAAAACGGACAATAAGGAATCGCTCTAGATGGTGAAGCAACAAGTCGGTTGGCTGGAAGCATTCCTGGTGTACTTTAAGCCCCGGGTGTTGGCGATGTTTTTCCTCGGGTTTTCCTCCGGCCTGCCTTATGCCCTGGTGTTTTCCACTCTTGCCGCCTGGCTGCGCGATTTCGGTATCAGCCGTACCGCCATCGGTTTTTTTGCCTGGGTTGGGGTCATTTTTGCGTTCAAATTTGTCATCGCTCCCTTTATCGATGCGGTTCCGATCCCCTGGCTTACCCGGAAGATGGGTAAACGTCGTAGTTGGATGTTGGTTTCCCAAATAGGCCTGGCGATTGGGCTTTACGGGATGGCGAATCTGAATCCGCAGCTGGCGATCCTGCAGGTGGCACTGGTTTCACTGGCGGTCGCATTTTTCTCCGCATCACAAGATGTGGTGGTGGATGCCTACCGGATTGAAGCGGTAGAGCAGGAATTCCAGGGAGCCATGGCGGCGAATTATGTGTTCGGCTATCGGGTGGCCGTGCTTATCTCCGGTGCCGGTGCTCTGGTGATTGCCGACCAGCTCAACTGGTACGTTTCCTATACCACGATGGCGGCACTCATGTGTGTGGGCATTATTACCACATTCATCATCAAGGAGCCGGATCACCGGAAGATGCAGGAGGAGGCCGAAACGTTCGAGCACGAATGGGTCGAGAAGGTGTTGGGTAGTGGTCAACACAGCCGGGTAAAAGAGTGGTTTGTGCGCGCTGTCGCCAGTCCTTTCCTGGAATTTTTTCAGCGCAACGGCCGCTTTTCGATACTGCTGCTGTTTTTTGTCAGTATTTACCTTCTGAGCGATATCGTCATGGGGATCATGGCCAATCCTTTCTACCTGGATCTGGGCTTTTCCAAGACCGATATCGCGCAGATTACTAAGGTATTTGGCTTCTTCTGTACCATCGCCGGCGCCTTTCTCGGCGGGGCGTTGGTGGTCCGTTACGGAATCATGCGCCCGCTGATCCTGGGGGCCTGCATGCTCACGGTCACCAACCTCCTGTTTGCCTATATGGCGCAGCAAGGACCCGACAAAATGTGGTTGGCATTTGTCATTAGCGCCGACAACATTAGTGGTGGCCTTGCGAACTCGGTCTTTATTGCCTACCTCTCGAGCCTGGTGAATCAGTCCTATACCGCTACACAGTACGCCTTGTTCAGCTCAATCATGAAGTTGCCGGGGAAAATTGTGGCCGGTTTTTCCGGTATTGTGGTCGATGCGCAGGGATATACCCACTTCTTTGTCTATGCCGCGATACTAGGGCTGCCAGCCATCATCCTGGCGGTATACCTGTGGTTGCGAAGCCGCAAGGAGGAGGCTGAGGAGGCAGGGGCTGCGTCCACTTCCTGATTGTGCCTTGGCCGGCAAATTGTCGGGGGCGCCGTTGGGCTCCGATTGCCCCAGTTTATCGGGGGGCTTGTCGGGACTGCTTTGGCGGGGTTGCTTTGTGGAGGTCGTCAGAGCTCTCCCGGCTGCGGCCAGCGATAGCGACCCAGATCCACTCTTCCTTTAATCAGCACAATACCCTCAGATTCAAGCCGCCGGATCTGCCGCTGGGCGCCGGGTTCTGGCAATGAAATTCGGCCCTGTGCGTTCAGCACCCGGTGCCAGGGCAGGCGGGTATCTTTGGGCAGCTTGCGCAATGTCTGGCCCACCAGCCTTGCCGCTCGCGGTAGCCCGGCCAATTCCGCCAGTCCACCATAGGTGACTACCCGCCCAGACGGGACCTGTGCCAGTGCAAGGCAGATGCGACTTGTGGCATCATGGCCGCCTGTTACGGTCTCCTGCGCCTTATCAGGCCCTGAAGTTGCACTATTTCCATTTTTTTTGGTCTTATTGCGCACTTTTAATTAATAACTCCAGGCTATCGAAAGGTTGTTTCGTGTTTTCTGTTGTATCCCGACTCTTTTCCTCTTTCTGCTTTACCGCACCTCCTGCCCGAAACGCGCTGTTCGCAGTAGCGGCACTGGTAGCGCCGCTGGCTGATGCCGGTGTTCTCAGCCTGACCAATGGGGACCGGGTACACGGCGAGCTGGTGGTGGTAGAGCGTGACCACGTGGTTTGGAAGTCCGAAACCTTCGGCGATATTACCGTAGAAAAGAGCAAAATCCTGTCTCTGGAAACCGATAAAGACCTGAAGATTGCCGGCCGCGAGGAGCCCTGTGCACTGGCCGGCCACCGCCGTCAGCAGTGGGAACTGTACTGTGATGAAGGCTCGGGCTGGGTGATGGATTTCCCGGCGATCGATCACGCGGAACCCTATATCAACTTTGTCGGTGACCCGATCATCTTTCGCGGTAACGTGGCGGCTTCCGGTGTCTTCGAAGATGGTAACCGGGAGCGTGAAGACTGGGATGTGAGTGCCAATTTCGATGTGCGCAATGGTGACTTCCATCACCTGATCGGTACCCAGTATCAGAATCAGAACAGTGCGGATGTGACCAACCTGGAGAAGTACCGGCTCAGCTACGATCTGCGCTGGATCTTTGCCGAGAAATGGTTTGCCGCGGGTAACAGCGCTTTCCTGCATGAAGAAGCGCGGAACATTGACCTCAGCTCAACGATGGGTCTCGGTCTCGGTTATCTGTTTTTCGATACGGATAAATCTGCTTTTTCCATTCAGGGTGGTGTGAACAGCCTGCGGGAAGACTTTATTGACCCGAGCCTGAATGATAAATCTGGCAAGCGCTATGCCGCGGGTCGTACGGCCTGGGATTTCCGTTACAAGTTTGACCTGGGTCCGGAGGTTTATTACAACCAGGAGTTACTGCAGTCTCTGGATAGCAGTGAGGACTACCAGAGCAATGCGGAAATTGGCGTGCGTACACCGCTGGTGAAGGGCATTCTGATGGAAGTGAAGTACGCTTGGCAGTACGACAATACCCCATCGCTCGAAAGTGCAAAAGAAGACACCAAGATGACCGTTGGCGTCGGCTATTCCTGGTAAAGGGTAACGCTTTCATTGGCTCGTGTTGCCAATGAAGATTGAATTTTGAGGTACACATGCAAGTAGCAAATAGCATTATTGCCATTACTGGCGCCGGGCAGGGACTCGGCCGTTCCATGGCGGTTTATCTGGCAGAGCGCGGTGCGCGCCTGGCGTTGCTGGATGTTAACCAGCAGGGGCTGGATGAGAGTGTGACGGTGTGCCAGGCTCATAATGCCGAGGTGCGGAGCTATGTGGTCAATGTCGCGGACGAGGCGGCGGTTGACCAGTGCTTTACTGCCATCGCCGCGGACTTTGGCGGACTGGATGTACTGGTGAACAATGCCGGCATCATGCGTGATGGCATGTTGCTCAAGGTAAAAGATGGCAAAGTGACCGAGCGTATGTCGCTGGCGCAGTGGCAGTCCGTCATTGATGTCAACCTGACCGGTGTTTTCCTCTGCACTCGCGCTGCCGGTGCGATTATGGCGGAAAGCGGAAATGGGGGTGTGATCGTCAATATTTCCAGCGTGTCCCGCGCGGGGAATATGGGGCAGACCAACTATTCCGCGTCGAAAGCGGGTGTCGCCACCATGACCGTCACCTGGGCAAGAGAGTTGGCGCGCTATGGGGTGCGGGTAGCAGCCATTGCGCCCGGTTTCATCGGCACCGATATGGTGGCGCAGATGCGACCGGAAATTCTCGAAGGCCTGGTCAAGCAGGTGCCCCTGCGCCGTATCGGCGAGCCGGATGAAATTGCGAGCACCGTGTCGTTCATTGTTGAAAATGACTACCTGACCGGTCGCGTGATCGAGATTGATGGCGGTGCACGCATGTAAATGCACACTGGATGTCAGTTGAAAAGGCGAGTCTTGCAGGCTCGCCTTTTTTGTTTTTGAGCGCTAGACAACGCGGGTCACACCACCCTCCCGCTTGTTGGAAAATATCCACTGCCAGAGCTGTATGTGGCGCGCTCGAAAAGCGCCGGCGCAAGACAGCAGGTAATAGCGCCACATGCGGTAAAACGTCTGGTCGAAGGTATCTGCAAAGTTGTCCCAGCGTGCTTCAAAATTCCGGTGCCAGGCCATCAGGGTTTTGTCGTAGTCACTGCCAAAGTTGTGCAGATCCTCCTCAATAAAAAGGTCTTCCGCGCCGTCGCAGATCTGCCCGGAAGAGGGCAGGTCGCCATTGGGGAAGATATATTTATCGATCCAGGCATCGGTGGTGGAAAAACGCTGATTTTTGCCAATGGTGTGTAACAGCAGCAATCCGTCTTTGTTCAGGCAACGCCGGGCAACCTGCATGAAGGCTCGGTGATTCTTGCGACCGACATGCTCGAACATACCAACGCTGGCAACGCGGTCAAATTGCCGGTTGAGCGATCGGTAGTCCTGCAGGTGTACCTCAATGGGGAGCTCGGCGTAGGTTTGCTCAATGTAATGACACTGTTCCCGTGAAACGCTGACCCCGACACATTCGACGCCGTATTTCTCCGCTGCATACCCGAGGAGACTGCCCCAGCCACAACCGATATCCAGCAGGCGCATGCCGGGTTGTAACCCCAGTTTCCGGCAGATCAAGTCCAGTTTGGCTGTCTGCGCGTCTTCCAGATCCTGTGCTTCTCGCCAGTAGCCACAGCTGTAAGTCATGCGGCTGTCGAGCATTGCCTGGTAGAAATCATTGCCGAGATCGTAGTGCTGCTCACCGACCTGGAAAGCGCGACCGCGGCTTTGCAGATTGACCAGATAGGCGCGGGCGATTCGCCACAAATTGCGGAAAGGCTTGGCTTTTTTGTGCAGGTCGGCGCGCAGGAGCTTGTGGAAAAACTGGTCCAGCGCTGGACTGCTCCAGTCGCCGCGCATATAGGTCTCACCGAGACCGAGGCTGTGCCTGGCAACGATTTCATCCAGTGCGGCGCTGCGGTGAAGCTGCATGTCCCAGGGCCTGTCACCGTTAATCCGGATATCGGCCAGGGCGAACAGCTCATCGAGAAAATGGCGGCGGCGGTCGATCGTTGGGGCCATTGGATTACTTTCGCTTTCCATGGTGGACTCCATAGTCGCTGGAGGCGATTTGCGCGTCACAAGGGTCAGTGGCTAAACTGCGAGCCTGTATCCTGATGACGGCCATTCCCGCCCCAGGAAAGTCGACTACTAGACCCTTAAGCATATCGGAAAAGCCCAAGTTCGCCTGTGCCACAGGATTCCGACTTGTTCTCAGCCGCGGAGAGCCCCATGCGTCCATTGTTGATCCTGTTTATTGTGATGCCGATTCTGGAAATGTGGGTGCTGATCAGCGTCGGCCAGGAGATAGGGGCACTGCCTACCATCGGCCTGGTGTTGCTGACGGCGGTGGTGGGCCTGGCTTTATTGCGCCATCAGGGAATTTCCACCGTTATGCGCGCCCAGCAGAAGATGCAGGCGGGGGAGATGCCCGCACGGGAAATGGCGGAGGGGATTTTCCTTGCGGTTGGCGGGGCTTTATTGCTGACCCCGGGGTTTATTACCGACGCGATCGGCTTCGCCTGCCTGGTGCCTGGATTGCGGCAGCTGGTACTGGGCAAGTTGCTCAGTCGAATCGTGGTCGTTCAGAGCAGCAGCTACGGCCCATACTCGCCGCCAGGCCCGGGCTCCAGCAATGGGCCGGGAGGGCAGGGTTCTCACGACGTGATCGAGGGGGACTATCAACGGGAAGACCAACGAGAAGACCAACGAGAAGACCAACGAGAAGACCAGCGAAAAGATCAACGTGAAGATCAGGGCAAAGATCAGGGCAAAGATCAGGGCAAAGATCACAATGACCGGGATGAATCCCGCTAAATCTGATCAAAAATTACGCGTATCTCCTGCGTTTTGCCCGGATTTCCGGGCCCCGTCATTTTTTTTCTCTGCCACTGTTGAAATCCTCCTCCCAGCCCTCAGATAGGCTCCACCCCAAGTTTTTGTCCTGCCCCCCAAAGGGGGCGGACCTGCCCGGGGCCAAACGTGCCCAGGGCACTTGACATTGCAACCCTAAATAACTCAATGGAGAGCAAATCCATGAAAATTCGTCCTTTGCACGATCGCGTCGTCGTACGCCGTAAGGAAGAAGAAGCCAAATCTGCCGGTGGCATCGTGCTGCCGGGTGCCGCGAAAGAAAAGCCGAACCAGGGCGAAGTGGTAGCGGTAGGCGAAGGCAAGCTGCTGGATAACGGCGACGTGCGCGCTCTGTCTGTAAAAGTGGGTGACACCGTAGTGTTCGGCCGTTATGCCGACAGCAACACCCTCAAGGTGGACGGCGAAGAGCTGATCATCATGAGCGAAGGCGACATCTACGGCGTACTGGAAGGCTAAGACTCGGTAAATAGCCCCCGGTACCGGACAACCACGAACAGAATTGAGGAATTAAGACCATGGCAGCAAAAGACGTTAAATTTGGTGATGACGCTCGCCAGAAAATGCTGAACGGCGTAAACATCCTGGCTGACGCCGTAAAAACCACCCTGGGCCCGAAAGGCCGCAACGTGGTACTGGACAAGTCCTTCGGCGCGCCTACCGTAACCAAAGACGGTGTATCCGTAGCCAAAGAAATCGAACTGAAAGACAAGTTCGAAAACATGGGCGCGCAGATGGTGAAGGAAGTTGCTTCCAAAGCCTCCGACACCGCTGGTGACGGCACCACTACCGCTACCGTACTGGCCCAAGCCATTGTGACCGAAGGTCTCAAGTCCGTAGCTGCAGGCTTCAACCCGATGGACCTGAAGCGCGGTATCGACAAAGCCGTTGCGGCGGCCGTTGAGCACATCGCCAGCCTGGCCACTCCCTGTGAAGACAGCAAGTCCATCGCCCAGGTAGGTACCATCTCCGCCAACAGCGACGAGCACGTAGGCACCATCATCGCGGAAGCGATGGAAAAAGTGGGCAAAGAAGGTGTAATCACCGTTGAGGAAGGTTCCGGTCTCGAGAACGAGCTGGACGTGGTAGAAGGTATGCAGTTCGACCGCGGCTACCTGTCTCCTTACTTCATCACCAACCAGGAAAACATGACTGCCGAGCTGGACAGCCCGTTCATCCTGCTGGTTGACAAGAAAATCTCCAACATCCGCGACCTGCTGCCGCTGCTGGAGCAAGTAGCCAAGGCTTCCAAGCCGCTGCTGATCATCGCTGAAGACGTAGAAGGCGAAGCGCTGGCGACGCTGGTTGTAAACAGCATGCGCGGTATCGTTAAAGTTGCCGCGGTGAAAGCACCGGGCTTCGGCGACCGTCGCAAAGCCATGCTGCAAGACATCGCCATCCTGACCGGCGGCACTGTGATTTCTGAAGAAGTTGGTCTGGAGCTGGAAAGCGCCACTCTGGAGCACCTGGGCACCGCCAAGCGCGTAACCCTGTCCAAAGAAAACACCGTGATCGTTGACGGCGCCGGCAATGTTGGCGACATCGAAGCACGTGTGAAGCAAATCCGTGCCCAGATCGAAGAATCTTCTTCCGATTACGACAAAGAGAAACTGCAAGAGCGCGTAGCCAAGCTGGCTGGTGGTGTTGCGGTGATCAAGGTTGGCGCTGCCACCGAAGTCGAAATGAAAGAGAAGAAAGCCCGCGTTGAAGACGCCCTGCACGCAACCCGCGCTGCAGTAGAAGAGGGTGTTGTTCCTGGCGGCGGTACCGCTCTGGTTCGCGCTATCCAGGCGATCTCTGTTCAAGGCGACAACGAAGACCAGAACCACGGTATCGCTGCTGCGCTGCGCGCTATGGAAATGCCGCTGCGTCAGATCGTAACCAATGCTGGTGACGAAGCCTCTGTTGTTGTCGATAAGGTGAAGCAGGGCGAAGGCAACTTCGGCTACAACGCTGGTACCGGTGTATACGGTGATATGCTGGAAATGGGTATCCTCGATCCGGCCAAGGTAACCCGCTCTGCACTGCAAGCGGCTGCCTCTATCGCCGGCCTGATGATCACCACCGAAGCCATGGTTGCTGACATCCCTGAAGACAAGCCTGCAATGCCTGATATGGGCGGCATGGGCGGTATGGGTGGTATGGGCGGCATGATGTAAGCCGGCCTTGCAGCCAAACCAATAAAAAACCCCGCTTATGCGGGGTTTTTTATTGGTTCAGTCCAGCGGACTGACGACACCGCGTTCATGCACACCGATTACGTGGGTGTAAATCATTGTGGTGTTGACGTCACTATGCCCCAATAGCTCCTGAATGTTGCGTATATCTGTGCCTTTGGACAGCAAGTTGGTGGCAAAAGAGTGACGAAATGTATGGCAACTGGCTTTCTTACGGATGCCTGTGAGTCTCAGAGCATTTGCCACTGCTCTGCGAACTTGCTGCTCACCAATGTGATGACGACGAATTACCCCGCTGCGGGGGTCTGTAGCTCTCTCTGGGGCAGGAAATACGTACTGCCAGCCAGGACTGGTTGCAGCACGCGGATATTTCTTGGCAAGGGCACCCGGTAAATATACCTCTCCAAAACCCTCTTCCAGATCGCGTCGGTGCAATGCCAGCGCAAACTCCACCTGGGTTTTCAGTGGCTGCAAAAGTGAATTTGGTAATAAGGTTCGCCGCCATTTTTCGCCTTTGCTTTCACGCACAAACAGGCATTGATGGCCAAAGTCCACATCCTGTACGCGTAGCCTGACCGTTTCCATCACCCGCAAGCCAGAACCATACATCAGGCTGGCGGCAAGTTTATGATGTCCCCGCATTTCCCCTAATACAGCGACCGCTTCTTCATGAGTAAACACTACGGGTAGTCTTTTCCCTTTACTGGTTCGCTCGAACTGGAGATCACCAAGGTCGATACTCAAAAACTGCTTGTATAAAAAGACCACCGCATTGAGTGCCGTCTTTTGAGTGTTGATAGAAACTGCACGGCGATTCGCCAAATAACCCAGCCACTCATCTACATGCTTCGTCCCCATCTCATCAGGGCGCTGCATCTTGTGAAACCGGATAAAGTCCTTTACCCAAAAACAGTAGGTCTTCTCCGTTTTGTACGCCATGTGACGTGAACGCATGAACGCTCGGAATCGATCCATAAATCGAGTTGGGCGGGCCGGTAGGGGAGTTGGTATATCGTCCATTCTGCAATCCTTTGCACAAAGACAAGGAGTGTATTTTTATACAGTATTTTGGCAAAACTTGACTAAGAATCAACCTGTATTTTCAGCATGCCGACCACTATTCCGTCTGACCCAGTCGAAAAAGACTAAAAAGATAGAAAAATCAATAAGTTGTGTATTTTGTGGGAGCTGAAGATAGTGGTCGAGCAGAGCGATTTATGGTCGCGGGCTAAATGATATTAATGGCCCTAAACCGTTGAATTAACTAGGATTTTGATCAACTATGGTGTTAAAAGGCGCTAGGAATAAGAATCAAAGAATAGTAGCCTTGGAGGCTAGGATTAAAATGTTATGGTTAAGGCCAGGTTCATAGAGAGAATAATGAAAAACATACTGCTGGGGATTTTTGCTGTCTTTGCAAATCAGAGCTTTGCATGTGAAGAGTCTGACGCGGAAATTTTTGTGCGAGATGTAAAGGTATATCAGCATCAGGGGCAAACTTGTACATCCTTTCAGATACTTCTCAGTGAATTTGTAGAGAATAAAAATCGATATATTGATTCTGCGTACTTAAATATTATTGATGAAAACAATAAAGTAGTAGCTCAATTCGCCCCAGAGTTGGAGCGTCCAGGCTTCGGTAATGTGCTTCTATCTATGTGTGTCTCAAAGGAATACATAGAAAATTCTCGGGTATTTCTAAATGTAAAACCGCGGCCATCGGTAAAATTAAACGGCAATGGGGTGATAACTACCGGAAGTGCTTTGTGTCTCGATACACGTGAGTTGGTGCTTTCCAAGCTAATAAAAGACGGTAGTGAGTAGGTTTCGTGCCAATTAGCCATAACAATCACAGGCAGTTTGCTACAGCCCTCCGGGCTTCCGCGGGACGTCTTACCTTGTGCACCTTTTGCGCGGGTCGCTTCGCTCCCAGTTTCGCGCAAAATGCGCACAAAGTAAGCCGCCCCTGCTGTGGGCGTTAACTGTAAGCATGAAAAAAGCTCTGTACTTGTTCACGGTTTTTTTAATGCCGGTAATTTCGGCTTTAATTCCATTGGAGCACTTCCAGGATTTATGGGTTTGGCTTTATGTGCCATTTGCAGTTGCCTATGGAACTTACATTTGGTTCCAGCCAGATGTTCGCATGATGGTTCTGGTCAGTTTTGCACCAATTGTTTTTCTAAGCGTTGTATTGGTGGTGTTTCCATTTTTAGCGGCTATGGATGCAGGCGCAGTTGAAGGGTTAAAATTTCTTGCGGTGGTAGCACTCTTCGCTGTTCCGACTAGTGTTGTAATAGGTTCAGTTTACGTACTTTTGGCCTATGCCATTTATGCTCTATTTCGGCGCTACGACCTGTTGCCAGGCAACAGTTAACAAAGCCAGGCAGGATGCTGCGGGCCTTCGGCCCTCCGCGGGACAGCTTACCTTGTGCACGCTTTGCGCGGGTCGCTGCGCTCCCATTTTTGCGCAAAACGCGCTCAAGGTAAGCTGCCCCTGCTGGCGGCGTTATGGTGCCGGTCGGTAAAAATAGGTTTTTGTGGTGCTGCAAGGTTTGCGCATTATTTTGGCATACAGCATTTCGCGTTTTGCCAGGACACATTCAAGCAGTTTCGTTCCTAGAGTGTTCGCTCTGGTTCGGTAGAATAGGGTAGTCCGCTGCAGTATTGTCGCGTGCCGGTAAGATAATTATAGGTTGGGGAAAGTACGGTATTCTTTCCACTTTCAAATGGGCGGTGGCCAGCCAAGTCGTGGCTGGCAAAGTGCCGGAAAGCGAGCGCGGAGTGCGGCATACCATAACAAGGCGCTGCAGGGCGACGGCTTACTTTGTGCACTTTATTGCGCGGTCGCTTCGCTCCCATTTTTGCGCAATCAAGCGCACAAAGTAAGCCGCCCCTGAGCGCGGCGTTATGGTGCCGGTCGGTAAAAATTAGTATCTGTGCGTCTCAAGCTTTTACGCACAGTTTTTGTGTCCAGTATTTGGCTTCGTGCCATGGCACATTCAAGCAGCTTCGTTCCTAGAGTGTTCGCTCGGGTTCGATAGAAGAGGGCAGTCCGCTGCAGAGTTGTGGCGTGCCGGTAAGATAAAAATAGGTTGGGGAAAGTGCGATATTCTTTCCTTGTAATTTTCGGGCAGTGGCCAGCCAAGCCGTGGCTGGCAAAGTGCTAGTAGTTGGTCCGGAGCGCGTCAGCCATAACCAGGCTAGGCAGGCTCGCCCATCCCCTTCGGGGTTGGGCTGGACGTCCAACGCTACGCGTCGGCCGCCCCTGCTAGCAGCGTTAAGCATCAGAACATGCCCAGAGAAAAATCTGACTCAGAAAAGGCAGCGGGAAAGCTAATCTCAGCAATTCAAAAAGAATGGAACGAAGAGGCTGGCACTCCCCAAGCGGAGCAAAGCGAAGGCGTAATGGATCTGGCTCATGAGCTTTTACAGGCTCGTACAGGCAAAGCTATGGAAGCGTTACTCGCAAGTAGATCAATAAGCGAGTATTTGGGTGAGTTTTGGGTTCGTAGGCACCCGTCGGTTAGCTCAGCCGTACATTCCCTAGAGCAAGCGATAGAGCAAGAACATGCTTAACAATCGCAAGCAGTATGCTACGGCCCTTCGGGCCTCCGCGGGACGCCCAACGCTATGCACATTTTGTGCGGGTCGCTGCGCTCCCAGTTTCGCACAAAATGTGCATAGCGTTGGTCGCCCCTGTTGCGGGCGTTAAGGCAAACCATGAATAAAGTAATAGGGTTAGCTCTTCTCTTGTTCTCAATCTATGCAACTGCATGGGAATGCAATAATGAGAATAAATACAACCAGGAAATCGGAGCGCATGCAGACCTAGCAACAGATGTTTTTCTGGGCCAAGTTGTTTCTGGTGTCTATGACCCAAATAAAAAATATGGAAATGAAACAAAATTAGAAGTGGCGGTAAACCACTCATTCAAAGGAATTAAGGAAAAAAGTGTTACTTTAACTACCGGTTTTGACTCTCTCTTTGAAGGGGTAACCTTGGGCGAAAGCTACGTTTTTTTCTTGTTCGGTTACAGTGAGTTAACCTTTTGTCGCGAGTTAATTCCTGTAGGCCCGAGAACGCGGAGCCTCGAAGATCTCCAGGAAATGTCTAGCCGGGTTGATGTCTATTCTGGGGCTAAGATCAAGCATTTACTTAGCCACTTTGGAAAACTGCCTTAACAAGGCGCTGCAGACCGACAGCTAACTTTGTGCACCTTTTGCGCGGTCGCTGTCGCTCCCAATTTTCGCGCAAAATGTGCACAAAGTTAGCTGCGGCTGAGCGCGGCGTTATATGCCCTAGTAAGTAGAGAGTAAATATGAAAATTTTTACCATGTGTATGGAGTGTCAAAAAGAGTTAGGGCACCCATCATTCGAACCAATTCTCGCAGATTATTATGATGAGCCTGTGGCTCATTTCGAATGTGGGAGAGGGCACAAATGTGCTTTGATGTTACAAAGTCAAAAGTTCGAAATTCTACTTGAGTCAGCTGTTAACGCATTACTTGCAGGTTATACACTAGAGGCTTCGTCTACTTTCTCATCCGCATACGAAAGATTTTTTGAGTTCGTAATTAGCGTCTTCTGCTCAAAACAAAAAGTTGATAAAGATGAATTGGCAAAGACATTTAAGCAAGTTTCTAGGCAGTCAGAACGACAGCTTGGCGCCTTTCTATATCTTTATTTAATGGAGTTTGGCGTAAACTACCAAATCAATATGGACATCATTGAATTTAGGAATAAGGTGATCCATAAAGGTTACATCCCGTCACCTGACGAGGTTGAAAAGTTTGCTGAAAAAATATACACGGAAATACATCAGGTTACCCAAAAGCTAAAGTCTTCCTGTGGAGAAGATATACAGAATGTCGTTCAGGCTAGTCTCTTAGAGAGAAGCAAAAGCGTTTCTGGACAGGTGGCAAAAGCTACATCTACTGGGTCAAGCTTCTTTTCACTTAGCCATGAGGAGCAGGCGCCAACCTTTGGCTCAGCCATTGCTTCATACAAAGAAGTGCAGAAAGCAATAAAAGAATCAACTCCAACGTTAAAGGCCCTTGGAGAAATAATAAAAGCCAGAGAGCACTGATAGTTCTGCATATAACAAAGCAATGCAGCCGACGTCTTACTTTGTGTGCTTTTTGCACGGTCGCTGCGCTCCCATTTTCGTGCAAAAAGCACACAAAGTAAGCCGCGTCTGATTGCGGCGTTAGGGCTAAAAAGTGATTCACAACCATGTGGAAGAAAAAACACGGATAAAAATTATAAGTGCCGTGACTTATTCCGCAGCTGCGATTTTTTCTGGATTGATGGTGGCTCGCTTCGAACCACAGTGGTACATATTGGCTACAATATTCGCGGGTTTATGTGGGTTCTATCTTGGTCCGTTCATATTTAGTTCTAGTCGGTGGGTTTCGTATATTTGGGTTTTTTATAATTCTCTTTTGATTCCTGGCCTTTCATTGTTGTTAACTGGTCTGGTCCTTGCTCCAATTTATTTGATTTTTGGTAAAGTTGGGGAGCAAACTAGCATGCTGAGCTTAATTGGGGCGCCGCTAATGTTTGGCGCAGTTGTTTATCCATTTCTATTTCTAATAACATGCTTTGCATCATGTATATTACTGTTTGTGAAGTCCAAGGTGTGAACCGCCCTAACAAGCGACTGTGGTGTCAACCACCCCAAATTTAAGTTGCACACCACGCTTGTTTTTCTCGAATCATCGCATTCAGGATAGTAATAAATTTTCGCATACAGGCGGTCAAAGCAACTTTCTTGTGCTTCCCTTGGGCTACGAGATTTTTGTAGAAAGCCTTGATCGCAGGGTTGCATTGAGTTGCACTCAGTGTCGCCATATAAAGCGTTGTGCGGACCGAGGCTCGTCCTCCCTGAATCCGTCGTTTCCCGCGCATCTTTCCGCTATCACGATTGATCGCTGCTACTCCGACGAGCGCAGAGGCCTGCTTGTTCGTCAAACTGCCAAGTTCTGGCATATCGGCTAACAGGGTGAACGCAAGCGTTTTCCCAACACCAGGTGCTGACTCTAGAATCTCTCGCTTCTCTGACCATTCGGACTCTGTTTCTACAAGCTTCTCAAGCCTTTTTTCGACCCAGACAATCTCAGCATCAAAGCACTTTATCAGTCGACGACAGGAGCGCTTGATCCCACCGTCCATAATGTGTCGACGATTGATTTCTTGAGTTCGAAGACTCAGTATTTGACGACGCCTGGCGAGTAAGTCTTTGATAGCTATAAGATTCTTACTTTTTTCTGGCGTCACGCGGGGCTTGATTACCGCCGCATACTCCGCAATTACCTGAGCGTCAATGCGATCCGTCTTTGCGAGTTGCTCTATAGCGCCAGCATACTTCCTGACAGAGGTCGGCTTAGCTATACATACCGGTAAGCCCTTATCATAGGCCGCTTCCGCCAGTGCGAATTCATATCTGCCGGTCGCTTCCATAACGATTCGTTCAACGTGATATCGTGAAAGGCGATTCATTAGTGATCGGATGCCTTCTGGCGTGTTCTCCACCTGCCATACCAGCTCCTTCTCGTGGATGCAGATATCCAAACTCCACTTTCCAACATCGACACCGACATTAACCCTGGACTTCGTTAGCTTTTGGTTTGTCATGATGACTCTTCCTTGCTAAATTCGGGCTCGAGGCCCATTCGACTGTTCGAGTTTGCAAATCGGGTCGGCCCGGCGCCCACGCTTGTTAACGGTCTTTTGACCAATCGCTCATCGGGCTGCCAGGCCGGTAACTTATGACGGTAAGTTACGGGTCTCACCTTACCGAATATTTGGGGAATTAGGCCATACAAGCGCAAGCAGTATGCTACGGCCCTTCGGGCCTGCGCGGGACGCCCAACGCTATGCACATTTTGTGCAGCTCGCTGCGCTCCCAGTTTCGCACAAAATGTGCATAGCATTGGTCGCCCCTGTTGCGGGCGTTAGGCAGTGAGAATGAAAAAAATACTTTATATACTTTTATTCATGTCGGCTTATAGCTCTTCCTGGGCGCATCAAGATAGACTCATTGAATTGCGAGGAAATCAGCTTGTCGGGTTGCCAGAAAAGTATCAGCCTGCAGTCTTAGATTTAGAGAAACATTCATTTTCTATCGCTGGGAAACGATTAGTAGTACCTAGTTGCTATGGCCAATTTTTTCCAAAGACTGAAAATTATAAAATTTCCATAACTGCATCTTGGTATCACAGTGAAATTACAGATCTGCCGCCTTATATGGGAATACGCATTACTGAGAATGGAGAGTCATTTGGTCATTTCATCCAGCTAGAGCCGTTAGATTTATTTTGTAACAATGAAAACAAAGCTTTCTGTGAGAACGTTCTCAACTATAAGAGCATCGAAGATTCTTGCTACAAAGAGGTAGAGGTGGTGGCGGAAGGTCCCGCTGCCTAACAATGCAATGCAGCCGACGTCTTACTTTATGCACTTTTTGCACGGTCGCTGCGCTCCCATTTTTGTGCAAAAAGCACACAAAGTAAGCCGCGCCTGATTGCGGCGTTAAGCGAGTATAAGAATGAACCAAAAGAAAATCGCAGAAAAAATCGTAAGGTACTCGGTGCTTGGTGCATCGACGTGGGTCTGCCTTCAGATAATTCTTACGTTTGGTGTAGAGAAAAAATCATTTTTCCAAATGTTCGCCGATATCTTGGGTGGCGGAACCGTTGGTGCTCTCGCTGGTTTAGCCTTTTTCGTGGTGTTTGGAGCTATAGGGTGGGTATCAGGAGCAATCTATGGAGCGCTTGGCCTATTTTCGCTCATGGTGGGAGGCGCGCTAGGCGGATTAGGGCTTGGTTCAGTAGTGCATATTTTCAGAAACCCGGACCAATACAACTTCAATTGGTGGGTAATTATTCCAGGGATTATTATTTCCTATTTTCTAGTCCGGTATGTAACTCGTAAGGCTATGGATCTTTACCATCAATATGGTCCTTCAATAGTAAACCACTTCCTAAAAAAGGGTGAGGAGCCAGACCCCGCTTAACAAAGCAATGCAGCCGACGTCTTACTTTGTGCACTTTTTGCACGGTCGCTGCGCTCCCATTTTCGTGCAAAAAGCACACAAAGTAAGCCGCGTCTGATTGCGGCGTTATGCATATGAAAACTGAAAGTTATCGGTCTATTGCTGGAATGATTTTTTGCCCTTGGATATTGGTAGCTGTATGGTCGCTGCCGTATCTTAGCCATTCCGCATTCTCCAAATGGGTGGTTATCAATACTTTTTTTGCATTTACCGTGTTCTTTTTCACGGCTGCTGTTTCGCACGTGATTCTGAAGACTTTTTGCCTTACCAAAGGGTGGCATTATCCGGTGGTAATGTTCTTTGTGTGTCTCATATTGTACTTCGGTTTCTCTACTTTCAGTGCCAGTGGCTATGATGAGCTATATCATTCACAGACGCAGATCGTGGAGGATGGAAACGTTACCAAAGCCGGCTATGTTCTTAACTTCTGGAATTCTGTTTCGGGTTCATTGCTTTCTGCAGGTGTGTTTTTCGTGTTTTGGCTAATTGCTGTGTGGAAGCCACGGAGCGCAGTATGAAATGCATAACAAGGTGCGGCAGGCTGACGGCTTACTTTTTGCATTTTTTGCGCAGTCGCTTCGCTCCTATCTTCGCGCAAAAAACGCATAAAGTAAGCCGCCGCTGCGCACGGCGTTATGTGAGCAGATAAAAATGAGATTCCTCCTCTTATTCTTAGTTCTGGTCAACGTACCGTTGGCAGTTGGTTGTGATGATGAAGACCAGATCGGCCCTAAAGTTTTAATGGACAGATGGCAAAATTCTTTTGAAGAGGGTGTAACCATCTACTATCCGAGTGAATACAATGGGGTTCCAGTTTCGTACATAATATTGAACGTTGAAGATGAGAGCGAAAACTATATTTCGGCAGATTTACAGATAAGACCTGCGGAAGAAGACTTCAGCGGCATAGATATAAGTAAGTACAAGATTTCACACATTTATATAAGCGAAGAGTTTCTTAAAAAGGCGCAGGTCTCAATAAAGTACGAATATTCGCCAAAAAATGGGGAGCCAATTACTTGTGGTCCATTGCCACATTTATACCAGCTTTCAGATCTCCTCCCTAAGCGCGCACATAACAATGCCAGGCAGTAAAGCTCCGGGCCTTCGGCCCTCCGCGGGACAGCTTACCTTATGCGCGTATTGCGCGGGTCGCTGCGCTCTCATTTTCGCGCAATACGCGCATAAGGTAAGCTGCCCCTGCTGGCGGCGTTAAGCCACTAGAAGAATGAGATACGTAGAATCAAACTGTTGGAGAGTCATGGTACTAGTGCTGTCAGTTACGGCAGTTCTAATATTTTTTCGATCCCATATTTATATGACAGTGACTCCATTTGAATGTTGGAGCCTCGAAGATGTATGGGACTATCGCCATGACACCTTGAATCCATTTTGGATGTATTCTCTAGTATTCTTGTTGCTCTTAATTTGGTCGTTTGTTGAGCTTTTGATCGGTGTATTCTCAAAAAGCTTACGGTTTGTACCGTTCGTTTCGTTATTTTTAATGATCTCTGTTTTGTTTGGCCATTTGCACTTTTGGCAGTCTTTCAAAATTTTGCGTGAAGAAGAAGAGTTTAGTTACTTTACGCTTAAGCTGGTCCACTTTGTACGGCCACAACCAGAAGAAAGGCTTCCGGGGGCTCCACCTAGCTGGCAAGAATACCTTATTCAAAATAGATGTAATAAAGGATTGGCAATTTCCAATATGTCAGAGCAGGAACACGCAGAGCTTCGTAAGAGCTTTCTAGAGCTCTGGGAATGAAGGCTTAACAAAGCGCAGCAGAGGGACGGCTTACTTTATGTACGTCTTGCGCTAGTCGCTGCGCTCCCATTTTCGCGCAAAACGCGCATAAAGTAAGCCGCCCCTGTGCGCGGCGTTAGGTGCTCGTACATATGAGAATCTTCGTATTACTCTTAAGCCTTATTTTTTCACCTGCACTATTCGGTGAAAGTACTGGCTGGAGCAAATACATTAGCGAGCATGGCTGGGCTACGGTTTCTGATACCAATGAGGGGAAGGGCTCACTGTCAGAAGCAATCGCTCTTGTTCCTGATGATGTTTGGCTAAAGCACTTTCGAACATTTCCGTCGGTGGAGGATGTTAAAATACAAAATGAGCTGCATGATTTCTTAGCATCAAAATATCCAGAACTTCACAATGAAGCCTTAGCGTCGGCTGGAAATATGCACAACCCTAAGGTGGTCGCTTTACGCGCAGCGTTTCAAGAGGCCTTGATGTCTACAAGCTTGGTCACGCGAATTAACGCATCCCTCAAATCGAGGTGCGAGCGCATCATATCGGCCAGCTTCGAGAAGTTTACTATTCGTAATAGCGGCAACCAGCCTACTTATAGTGCTATGGTTTGGCTTAGTACCAAAAAGTGCACCTAACAAGGCCGTACAATTTGCTACGGGCCTGTGGCCCTCCGCGGGACAGCTTACCTTGTGCACCTTTTGCGCAGGTCGCTTCACTCCCATTTTTGCGCAAAAGGCGCACAAGGTAAGCTGCCCCTGCCGGCGGCGTTATGTGTAAGTAAGGGCAAGAGTAGAGCATGGAAATTTTTCTATACGTTTTGATTGTGCTTCTTCTACTTTGCGTAGCTTTATCTCCTAGCCTTGTAATTTGGCTATGTGCATATTTGTGGTTGCCGGATGCTTATAAGCTCCCACCGTATAGAATGACAGTCGCTTGTTTTATTCTGGCTTTAGTTACAGCGTTTTTAATGAACGTTGAACTCGAAGGTGGAGCTGGCTCTGGCGTAGTGGTAATTCTCGCGCTTAGTGTTATTTGGTCAGCCATTTTGGTTCCCATCGGTGCTCTAGCCAAGTATCTTAAAACACGCTATGCGTAGTGCCACACATAACAAGTGACTATGGTTCTCCGTCAAGTGATTAAGCCATTTTTTCATCCCAATGAGTGTTGTTCTTAACCATGGTATTGAGGATTGTGAGTTGCTTGCGCATACACGCGACGATAGCGACTTTCTTTGGTTTCCCAGCGGCAACCATACGCTCGTACATTGGTTTCAGCTTTGGGTGACATTGGATCGCAGACATCATCGAAACAAATAGAACCGTTCTAACACGGTGACGCCCGCCCCGAATGAACCGCTTCCCCTGAAAGCGCCCGCTGTCGCGGTTCATCGGTGCGATACCAACAAGCGCAGCTATTTCCTTACGATTAAGTTTTCCAAGTTCAGGAAGCTCGCTCATGAGTGTGTAAGCCAGGACGTTGCCTACACCTTTCGCACTTAGCAGCAAATCTCGCTTTTCCTTCCACTCCGTTACGCTGCTGATTAACTTGTCGAGTTGCTTGTCGATTTTAAGTAGTTCGCTCTTGATCGCGGTAAGGATTTTTCGGATAGGATCGTGGACTGACTTCGGCATTCTCTTGAGACGATTCTTCTGCATAGTACTCATCTCAAGACACTGGCTACGGACGGCAAGTAAGTCACTGATTTCTCGCAGCTTTTCCGGCTTTATTACTGTTAGCGCTGGTTTCATGGCCTCGCCAAAATGGGCAATATCCATGGCATCTAGCTTGTCGGTTTTAGCGATCCGTCCTGATGACTTTGCAAAGTTCCGAATTTGCGAAGGGTTGCAGACAACGATGGGCAGCCCTCGCTTATCGGCAGCGCACACAAAATCCATTTCCAGTCGTCCAGTAGATTCAATCAATACTCTAGTGGGTTTGAGTGCCAGTATTTTATCTACAGCCTGTTTAATACCGTCTCTATCGTTATTGACGCTAAAGAATTGGCCAGTGGGTCTCACATAGAAATCGAGTTGGTTGCTGCTGGTATCGATACCGACATTGATCTCTTTATATTCCATAAGATAAGCTATCTCCGCCTTGCTATTCGGGCTCGAGGCCCACATGACTATTCGAGTTATGCCTAGTGAGTGTTTGTCACGTTCATACTTGTTATCGGTCTTTATGAACCGGCCGGGCAGCGAACTGTGATAAACAAGGCCTTCGGTGGCCGCCGAAGGTGGGTCTCAATTTACCCGTTAGCGAGAAGAGCGTACAACGCCGAAATGAGACAAGAACAACCATACAAGGCCGGGCAATTTGCTCCGGGCCTGGGGCCCTCCGCGGGACAGCTTACCTTGTGCACATTTTGCGCGGGTCGCTTCGCTCCCATTTTCGCGCAAAGTGCGCACAAGGTAAGCTGCCCCTGCCGGCGGCGTTAGAGCAACGAATGGACACTGAAGAAATTACCTACATAGTCTTATATTTGTTGCTGTTGGTCGCATACTTCACAGCCGCTTTTTTTACTTCAAGGTGGCTATGGAGGAGGTTGGAGCAGTTCGGCTACATGGCCAAAATACCACTGAGAGCAGGCGTACTTACATTTTTCTTCGCTCCAACGGTATTTGCATGTGGAGCGGCAGCCTTTGTACCGTTTCCAGTACTATTGGTGACTGAGCTCGTCAGTGAGCCCAGTGCATGCTCTGGTCAAATTGGGTTCGCACTACCAACGCTAGCCATTTTTTGGGCCTTGTGCGTGGTTGTATATCTTTCAAAATTGGCCATCGGCAGGCTTCGGGCATGATTGCCAGGTCCGCTCTAACAATCACAGGCAGTGAAGCTCCGGCCCTTCGGGCCTCCGCGGGACGACTTACCTTATGCACGTTTTGCGCGGTCGCTTCGCTCCCATTTTCGCGCAAAACGCGCATAAGGTAAGCCGCCCCTGCTGTGGGCGTTAGGCATCAACGAGGCTTGAAATGGATTTTAGAGTTTTAGCTTCAATTTTACCCGTAACCCCAATGTTACTTGTCGGGGCTCCAGTAGTGTTCAAATTCACTGAGCAGCTGATGAAGGGTTACAATCTTTGGCAGAATAATTTAATCATAATTTGTTACGTTTTCGGCCTTCTTGGTGTTATAGGATTATTTCTGGCAAGTCTCGATCGGACTTACCGGGACCCATTATTGGCCGGGCGTACAAAAAATCTTCTTATTTTTGGATTCGCTTCCGCTGTTTTAAGTGTTGTCTTGGTTCTTACCGCGGGAATAGGCAATCGGCTAGTTCCCATAGTCATACTATTTTGTGTCGCAAGTCCAGTTGTGACTGGAACTTATGTATTTTTTAAGCTCCGAAAGGTCCAAAATGCCTAACAAACAGCGGCAGAGCGACAGCCAACGCTACGCACCTTTTGTGTTACTCGCTGGCGCTCAAACACTAACACAAAAGGCGCTCCGCGCTGGCTGCGCCTGCGCTGGGCGTTAGGCAGCAAAGCTGACTAGAGGATGAGAAAGATGGCTCTGATTATCGGGCGACTCGCGATTGCTTGGGCAACGGTGGCACTGTTCCTTCTCTTTGGCGACTCGTGGCTTACTGATCTCAGTTCTACGCTACGTTCGGCTATGCTATTTGTTTGGCTTTTTGCTGTCATTTTGTGGTGTGCTTCTGGGGTCGTTGAGGAAGCAGATCACCTTGCCGAACTACTCGGTGAGCCCATCGGAACGCTCGTTCTCACACTCTCAATCGTGATCGTCGAAGTCGTACTGATTGCCGCTGTGGTGTTTGGCAGCGAGGCCGCGTCGACTCTTGGGCGCGACACTATGTTTGCAGTCCTTATGATCGTGCTGAACGGGGTCGTCGGTCTGGCCTTGCTCTTGGGTGGGTGGCGTCACCGCGAGCAGGCGTATAATCTTCAAGGGGCCGTAGCCTACCTCGCCGTTATCATTCCGCTGTCGGTGATTGCGCTCGTCCTGCCTAACTTCACGCAAGCAGAACCTGTAGGCAGTCTGACGACCACACAAGCAGCTTTCTTTTCCGTATTTACGATAGCGCTCTATGGCATCTTTCTGATGATCCAAACCGGACGCCACCGGTTGTTCTTTGTAGGCTCCCTCACAGACAGCGAAGTGGCAGACGGCGGAAACACAAGAATCGAGAGGCATGGTTCAGCAGGTCGCGCGATCGGGGGGCATACATGCTTACTTGTCCTTACGATGTTACCCATCGTGCTTTTGGCCAAGCAACTCGCCATGTTGATTGATCATGGCATTGTCGTGCTTGGTGCTCCTCCTGCACTGGGTGGGGTACTCATCGCCCTCATCATATTTACACCGGAGGCGATCGTTGCGCTACGGGCTGCGCTCGATAATCAGCTGCAACAATCTATCAACTTGTGCCTCGGCGCATCCGCATCAACCATTGGTCTGACCGTGCCAGCGATTCTCGGCGTCGGTATCATAACTGGAAAAACGATGGTGCTCGGTCTAGACCCGGTTGGCATGACACTGCTTGCTCTTACGCTCCTACTCTGCACGCTCACTTTCTCCGGACCTCGCACAACCGTACTAGAGGGGGCCGGGCACTTAGTCATCTTCCTTGTCTACATTGTTTTGATCTTCAGTCCCTGAATGCGACCGGGTTGCCTAACAATCAAATGCAGCCGACCTCCTTCGTCGGCGACTGATTTACAGCGTTAGGGCTCCCTGAGAAATGAGTATGGAAGAAATTAAATCCAGAACAACAGACTATCTTGTTTCTGTTGGTATCGAAGTACCTGCGCACCTTCCAACGATTGAGGGGATGGATGAGGTCACGCCGAGAAATGCAAAAGACGTAGCAGGACGGCTCAGCGCCCTTGCTTACGTCATTGGTCTTGGCTTCGGTGCCAAAGGCAGCGATCTTTTGGAGCACATTCAACAGTACGATCTGATGCCCTTCGTAAGCGAACGCGAAAAAAGCTTGCTTCGCGAAGAAGTCCTTAGCGACCAAGATAAAGTGGATATGTCTTGGCAAACGGAATGTGCCCAAGCCTTGGCATGGTGCATTGGCCTTGTAGAACTCGACCACTTCCAGCACTGTGACGACGACTTGGCCCAAAAGATTCCATTCAAAGTAGATCCGAGCGACTTCATTCAAAGCGCCCAGCTGAGGCCGATTACCGAAATTCAATCGCAATCAGACCTACTTTATAGAATGCACTGGTATGCGAGAAATTGCCGACTTGCCGGGCGAGAGTGCGATCTGAGTGAAAGCATTATCTCCGAACGGAGAAAAGCCATTGATTGGGTTTATGGTGTTGAGGAGGACTGGGATGAAGTGCCAATGGATACCTAGCCCTAACAAGCGACTTCATTCAAAGCGCCCAGCTGAGGCCGATTACCGAAATTCAATCGCAATCAGACCTACTTTATAGAATGCACTGGTATGCGAGAAATTGCCGACTTGCCGGGCGAGAGTGCGATCTGAGTGAAAGCATTATCTCCGAACGGAGAAAAGCCATTGATTGGGTTTATGGTGTTGAGGAGGACTGGGATGAAGTGCCAATGGATACCTAGCCCTAACAAGCGACTGTGGTGTCAACCACCCCAAATTTAAGTTGCACACCACGCTTGTTTTTCTCGAATCATCGCATTCAGGATAGTAATAAATTTTCGCATACAGGCGGTCAAAGCAACTTTCTTGTGCTTCCCTTGGGCTACGAGATTTTTGTAGAAAGCCTTGATCGCAGGGTTGCATTGAGTTGCACTCAGTGTCGCCATATAAAGCGTTGTGCGGACCGAGGCTCGTCCTCCCTGAATCCGTCGTTTCCCGCGCATCTTTCCGCTATCACGATTGATCGGTGCTACTCCGACGAGCGCAGAGGCCTGCTTGTTCGTCAAACTGCCAAGTTCTGGCATATCGGCTAACAGGGTGAACGCAAGCGTTTTCCCAACACCAGGTGCTGACTCTAGAATCTCTCGCTTCTCTGACCATTCGGACTCTGTTTCTACAAGCTTCTCAAGCCTTTTTTCGACCCAGACAATCTCAGCATCAAAGCACTTTATCAGTCGACGACAGGAGCGCTTGATCCCACCGTCCATAATGTGTCGACGATTGATTTCTTGAGTTCGAAGACTCAGTATTTGACGACGCCTGGCGAGTAAGTCTTTGATAGCTATAAGATTCTTACTTTTTTCTGGCGTCACGCGGGGCTTGATTACCGCCGCATACTCCGCAATTACCTGAGCGTCAATGCGATCCGTCTTTGCGAGTTGCTCTATAGCGCCAGCATACTTCCTGACAGAGGTCGGCTTAGCTATACATACCGGTAAGCCCTTATCATAGGCCGCTTCCGCCAGTGCGAATTCATATCTGCCGGTCGCTTCCATAACGATTCGTTCAACGTGATATCGTGAAAGGCGATTCATTAGTGATCGGATGCCTTCTGGCGTGTTCTCCACCTGCCATACCAGCTCCTTCTCGTGGATGCAGATATCCAAACTCCACTTTCCAACATCGACACCGACATTAACCCTGGACTTCGTTAGCTTTTGGTTTGTCATGATGACTCTTCCTTGCTAAATTCGGGCTCGAGGCCCATTCGACTGTTCGAGTTTGCAAATCGGGTCGGCCCGGCGCCCACGCTTGTTAACGGTCTTTTGACCAATCGCTCATCGGGCTGCCAGGCCGGTAACTTATGACGGTAAGTTACGGGTCTCACCTTACCGAATATTTGGGGAATTAGGCCATACAAGCGCAAGCAGTTTGCTACGGCCCTGCGGGCCTCCGCGGGACGCCCAACGCTATGCACATTTTGTGCGGGTCGCTGTGCTCCCAGTTTCGCACAAAATGTGCATAGCATTGGCCGCCCCTGTTGCTGGCGTTCTGGCTGTAGAAAAACTCTTAAAACATAGCTGTTTTTTGATAAAATATGAGGGTCAGAACTGAGAAACCCTCCATGCCAAACTTCAAGCCATATGATTACAATCAGGACGCGATGGTTGTAATCAACTTCGAAGAGCAGCTACAGCCAAATACCTTCGAATATACCCTTCATCAGTTAATTGATAACCATATCAATCTTTCAGCGTTTTACGACAAGTACAAGAACGATGCTGGTGGGCGCTCGGCATACGATCCAGCCATACTCTTGAAGGTCGTTCTGTTTGCCTATTCCAAAGGCATCACGTCCAGCCGAGAAATCCAGTGGCAGTGTGAGCACAATATTATTTTCAAGGCACTCTCCTGTGACAGCGTTCCACACTTTACCAGTATCGCCAGCTTCGTCAGCAGCTATCCAGATGCTATTGAGTCAGTCTTTGAACAGGTCTTGATGGTTTGCGACCAGGAAGGACTTCTCGGGAATGAGCTGCTTGCGATCGATGGCTGCAAGATGTCATCCAATGCAAGTAAAGCGCATTCCGGTACCTTTAAGGAGCTGGAACAGAAGCGGACGAAGATTCGCAAAAAGATTCAGCACTGTTTGAAGGAACACAAGAAGTTGGATGGCCGCAAGCCTGTGGAGCGGGAACGAAAACAGCGTTTAAAGCAGGCAAGTGCAACCCTGAAAAAACACTTTGAAAAGATCGATAAATTCCTAAAGACGCAAGCCCCAAGGATGGGGCAAGGCAAACAACCGAAAGAAGTAAAAAGTAATCTTACCGACAACGAGTCGGCCAAGATGACCACAAGCAAGGGAACTATCCAGGGCTATAACGGTGTTGCCGCCGTGGACAAAAAGCATCAAATTATTGTCGAAGCCTTGGCCTTTGGCGAAGGTGCCGAGCACCATACTTTAAAACCTGTTCTCAATGGTGTGACTTCCCGTTATCGGAATGCGGGCATTCACCAAGATATCCTTGGGGAACAGGTCATCGTTACTGCGGATACCGGTTTCTCCAATGAGAGTAATTATGCGTACCTGAGAGAAGAAGGTATCAACGCTTATATCCCGGATAACCAGTTCCGCTCACGGGATAAAGCCTTCGCTCGACAAAAGGAAAAGCACGGTAAGCGTCACCGGGAAATGCTGGTCGGAGTAAAGGCGGTGATTCCGGCGAGTGAATTTCAGTTCGACAAACGGCGCAAGCGCTGTATCTGCCCGGCAGGTAAAGAGCTTCTTCTATATAGAGAAGAGCAGGTCAGCGAAGGTAAGCGCAAGCTGTTCTTTGAGGGGCGCCTGACCGACTGTCGACATTGTCACTTGAAACACCAGTGCATGCGTAATCCCAGCTCGGCCGATACGCGAGAGGGGCATGGTCGACAAGTATCCACCACCTGGACCAATGGCCGTACTGCAACAGACTGGATGAAGAATCGCGTTGATAGTATCGAAGGTAAAACGATTTACAGTCACCGAATGTCGGTAGTGGAGCCGGTCTTTGGCAATATCGGCACGAATAAGCGGCTTAGTCGCTTTTCTTTGCGTGGAAAAAATAAGGTTCAAGGTCAGTGGCGAATGTTTTGCTTGGTGCATAACATCGAGAAATTGATGCGATATAGTGCTCTCCATTAATGCACAGAGATATCCACATTCGGTTGCGTGAAAATCACCGTGAGTACACGGAAGCGTGATTATGTTAAAGGTTTGTGGTTAAATCTTGGCCAGGTAATGGTCAATTGAAAAGAGCTGGACGAGAGTAGTGATGAATATCGTTTTTCTACAGGCTCGTTATGTGTCCGTGTTCGAGGTGGTATGGACCAAGTAATTTTAAGAATTCTATTTGCGATTATGATGGTTTCATTTTTTGCTCTACTTTTGTCGGTTTTTTTGGCTCCGTTCTCGATAAATAAAGAATGGGTAAAAAATAGTGGATGCTCGAAAATGGAGATTCTCCAGCTCCCACATATTTACTTAAAGCAGAGCTATGAACCTGCGAGTATGTACGTGCGGAGAATGGCGATTCTGGGTACTTTAGGGTTGGTGGTCGGGTTTGCAAGCTTATATTGTGTGCATAAGTTCGGTGTGCTCTAAACCACATAACAATCACAGGCAGTTTGCTAGGAACCTAACCCGCTTTTGCACGCCGCTTCATCTAATGGAAGCTGCGTATACTCTGTAATTCATCCCACTTTATACAGTGAATCCAGCGCCCTTCTAGGTGTATTACGGGGTAACTGTTTTCTCTTCCTTCTTTTGATATTTGTACTGGGCCACTGACGACGAGAATGTTTCCTCCAGTAATCTCAGGGCGATAGCGTTTCTGTATCTGCTCCCATAGGACCACGTTAATGACTCCGGTTTCGTCTTCAAGGGTGAGAAACATAACCCCGGAGTTACTGCCGGGGCGTTGGCGACATGTTGTCAGGCCTAGTACTTTTACGATCTGGCCGTTCTGGCAGTGACTTAGGTCTGCGGCTTTTAGCAGGTTACGGAATTTTGGCTGCTTACGTATCAGGGCTATTGGATGCTCCCTGAGACTCAGGCCAGTGCTTAGGTAGTCGCTATAGGTCTGATCTTCTTGGCTGACTTCGGGTTGGTGGGTAGCCAGTGACAGGGTTTCCAGTTGGAGGCTGAGTGCCTGCCAGGTCGTTTTATAGCGGCTTTCAGTGAGCGATTGAAAGCTGTCAGCCTGTGCCAGGGATGCCCGTTCTTCTGGCGAGATGGAAACCCGTTGGTGGAAGTCTTGTAGGTCGATGAATGGTTTTTGTTCCTGTTGTGTACCGATTGCTTCGGCGGTTTCTTCTTTTAGCCCTTTGATGAGTCGCATCCCTAATCTCAACGCAGGCGAATTTGGCTGTGAGAGATCCAGGCGGTGCTGCCAGTGGCTGTGCTGCACGTTAATAGGGAGTATGTTCACATTATGACGCTGAGCGTCATAGACAAGTTGCGCTGGTGCGTAAAAGCCCATGGGTTGGCTGTTGAGCAGGCCACAATAGAAGGCGGCGGGGTGGTGGTGTTTGATCCATGCGGAGAAATACGCAAGTAGGGCAAAGCTGGCGGAGTGGGACTCAGGGAATCCGTAGGAGCCGAAGCCTTTCATCTGCTCGAACAGGCGCTCGGCAAGGTTATATTCATAGCCATTGGCGAGCATGCCTTGAATAAGTTTTTCCCGAAACTGAATCAGGTCGCCATTTTTCCCCCAGCTGGCCATGGCACGGCGCAGGCTGTCCGCTTCGCCGCCACTGAATCCGGCGGCGACCATCGAGAGTTTGATGACCTGTTCCTGAAATATCGGTACCCCCAGGGTGCGCTCGAGTACCGGGCGCAGGTTTTCATGCGGATAGGTGACCGCTTCCAGTTTCTGTTTGCGGCGAAGGTAGGGGTGCACCATGCCACCCTGGATAGGGCCGGGGCGGACGATGGCGATTTCGATCACCAGCTCGTAAAACTTCCGTGGTTGTAGTCTCGGCAACATACTCATCTGTGCGCGGGACTCGATCTGGAAGACTCCGACGGTGTCCGCACGGCACATCATCTCGTATACCGCTTGGTCATCGGCGGGTATATCCTGCAGGCGCATGCGGGGTCCATAGAGCCCCATGTAGGTCAGGGACTTGCGCAGGGCGGTGAGCATTCCCAGTGCGAGTATGTCGACCTTCATCAGTTTCAGGTCTTCAATGTCCTCCTTGTCCCACTGCACGATAGTGCGATCGTCCATCGCGGCGTTTTCAATCGGTACCAGCTGACTGAGCGGCTGCTCGGTAATGACAAAGCCACCTACGTGCTGCGACAGGTGACGTGGGAAACCGTAAATCTGTGTCAGTAACAGGGGCAGCATTTTTCCGGTAGTGCTGTCCGGAGCTATACCAGCTTTTTGCATTTGACGGGGGAAGTCTTCCAGCTTATCCCACCAGGTGCGCTCGGCCTGCAAGCGCTCGATGGTCGCAGCGCCTAGCCCCAGGGCTTTGCCGATATCCCGCAGTGCGCTTTTGAAGCGGTAGGTAATCTTGGTGGCGGCGAGGCCCGCGCGCGCTCGGCCGTACTTCCGGTAGATGTACTGGATGATTTCTTCCCGCCGTTCATGCTCGAAGTCCACATCGATATCCGGTGGCTCATTGCGTTCACGAGAGATAAAGCGTTCGAACAGCAGCCCGATTTGATGTGGATCAATCTCGGTAATGAACAGGCAATAGCACACCACCGAATTGGCAGCAGAGCCGCGCCCCTGGTAAAGAATATGCTGGCTGCGAGCGAACTGAACAATATCGTGAATGGTGAGGAAGTAGTGTTCGTATCGTAGTTCAGCAATAAGTGCCAGTTCCACTTCAATCTGCTGCTGAATACGCGCTTCAGGGCCATTTTTCCAACGTTTCTTGATGCCCTCTTCGACTAGTTCCCGCAGGTGAGCGCTCGCGTTTTTTCCTTCAGGTAGAACCTCCGAAGGATACTGGTAGCGCAGTTCTGCGAGACTGAACTGGCATTGATTGGCAACTTTTACACTGTTTTCAATGGCCTGTTGGGGAAATAGGGATTTGACTTCCCGCAGCGAGCGCAGATAGCGCTCGGCATTTTGCTCCAGCCGATAACCCAGCTGATCCAGAGTGCAGTTGTGGTAATTGGCATTGAGTACATCCTGAAGGGGCTTGCGGGTGCGGCTGTGCATGAGTGCGGCATTGGTCGCAATCAGTGGTATCTGTTCCGCGTGCGCGAGTTCTTTTATCTGTTGCAGGTGCAGGTTTTGTTCTGGCTGTAGACGGTTGTTGAGTGCTATGTACAGTCTGTCCTGGAAGTGGTCTTTCAATGTGGGGGGAAATGTCAGCGGCGTAGCTCCGGGTAGCCACAGGCAGATGCTATGTTGGCAATGGTCAAAAATGTCCTGGAGGTAGGTTTGATATTGCCCTTTTTCCGTTCGCAGGCGGGAAGTGGAAATGATCTGGCAGATTTCACTGTAAGCGAGTTTATTGGGGGCCAGTAATACCAGCTGTTGTGCGTCTTCCTGCAGGCGGAAGAAGCTGCCGCAGATCAGCTTCAGTCGACTGCCTTCAGCTTTGAGTTTTTCCAGCGCAGCGTATGCGCGCACCACGCCGGCCATGGAGCACTCGTCGGTAATGGCGAGGGCGCAGTAACCAAGTTGGTGGGCGCTGGTGATCAGTTCCTGCGGATGTGAAGCGCCCTGCAGAAAGGAAAAATTGCTTTGGCAAAAAAGTTCGGCGTACTGCATGCAATGGATATGGGTACTTCTGAGGTGCAGAGGGGGTGTCAGGAATAGACCCCGTGGAGAAACCAGTCTTCGGATGTCAGGTCCTGAAACACCCAGTAGAGGCTCCCCAGCTCGCTGCGGGCGATGTAGTAATCGCGGGCATGGCGATGGTGCTGCCACCAGTAACCGTCGATACGTTCTGGCCCCTGAAGCAATTGCAGCTCGCCATCGTAAAAGAGTTTGTGATCGCGCTGCTGGATTCTGTCTGGTCGTGGCAGCAGCCAGCTTGGACGGGGGGCGTTGACCGGATGCAGGTTGTGGCCGCGGGGGCGGCTGTGGAGGCTGAGGCTGTCGGCACTCTGCCAGGCCTGTTCAGGGAGATAACTCTCCTTGAGGGTGACACCGGACAGCGCCTGATGGCCCAGGCGAGCCTTGAGTTTGTCGATCAGCTGATAGCTCTCGTGGACCTTGCTGCCTTCATCAAAGAAATCTTCACGTAGCGTCTGACTCTCCAGTGGCCGCAGCTGCTGGCATTTGAGGGCCAGAGCCTGCACCGGTTCTTGCAGTGTCACGCGTTCCAGCTGCAGCTTGGTAAGTGCGATCAGGCGCTGAGGGTCAAATAGTGGTCGGGAAATCTCGACATTGACCTGCTGGCTACCGCGGCTACCGTAGTCCAGTACCCAGCACAATTGCTGGCTGTAGAGTTGGCGCCGCTGTAGTTGCCGGCAGAGTTCACGCACCAGGCGTCCGGCGGGAAACAGAAGTTGTTCGCTGTTATCCAGCGGGCTGGGGAAAAAGAGTTCGCTGTGAAACTCTGCGGGTGGCTCGTAGCTGGGTACCGGGTCCGGGCGGGTGCCGTTCAGGCGTGCCAGGTAGTCGATAAAACTGCGCCCGAAGCGATTGCCCACTTCCGACAGGGGGATGGCCAGGAGCTGGCTGACCCGTTTGATACCGCAGGCGTAGAGCTTGGCGATGGCTTTGTTATTACAGTCCAGCAGTTTGCTGGGAGCGAAGCTGATCCACTGGCGCCACTGCTGCGGGCTGGGGGGGCTCTGGGTTTCTTCGAGCCACAGGCGGTGCTCAGGTAACTGGCTCAGCAGGTGTGCGGCGCTGGGGCTATGGCCCAGGCCCATGACATGGCTAATACGCATCTTGCGCAGCTCTTTGCGCAGTTGTTGTAACAGCGGGGCCAGGCCGCCATTGGCCTTGAGGCTGCCACTCAGCTCCAGAAACAGGCAGGCGGGGCCGTCATCCCCCTGGTCTTTCTTTTTGCCTTTTTTCTCGCCGGGGTGCGCACTGCCGCGCGGGGATACCACCGGGGTAAAGCTGTAGCCCCATTGGGCAAGCTGTTGCAACAGTTGGGTTTCCCGCTCCAGGTCGCGTTCCAGCAGTTCCAGTTCGGGGCAATAGGCGCAGGCAGTGGCAATCGTCAGTCCCGAGGCTACGTTGCGTGCATGCCCTGTGGCGTTGGCCTCCAGGATCAGGTTGCCATCGGTAACGGCCAGAGGGGTGCTCTCGCTATCTTTGCGCCCGGCGCGTGTGAGGGCTTCCAATGGCAGTCGGGGAAACTGAATACAGAGCCAGAGCATGTGCTGTCCTCCCGTTGCGCCTGAAATTAGTGCAGCGGCTGGTCGCGGCGAACCAGCCTCGGATTACGGGCCAGGTGTATGCGCTGGCCGGATTTACCGTTCAATTGCTTGAGCAGATGCAGCGCCAGCTGCTCGCCATCACTCTTCAGTTGCAGGCGCAGGGTGGCGGGGGAGGGGCTCAAGGCGCTGGAACCGGGGCGGAAGTGGAAGTGCAGGCAGTCGCCCTCGCGTGCGGCAATCTGCAGGCGACGCAGGTCCTTGTCTGCCGGAGTCTCGCTGTTCTGCCAGTTCACCAGGGCACCACAGGCCCCGGATTGCAGGGACTGTTCTGCGGCCCATAGCTGATCCCGCTGGCCACGGGGGTGCAGTATCAGCAGTTTTTCCAGCTGTACCCCGGCTTGTACCAGTGCCGGTGCGTAGGGTATGTGAGGTGGGTTGACCAGTATCACCATGCGTCCCTGGCGGGTCATTTCTGCCAGGGTGGGCAGGATGAGGGACATTTCACCAATTCCTGCTTTATCGACCAGAAACTCGGTGGTGGCGCCGCGGGGCCAGCCATGATTGGCGAGCAGTGCATCGAGACCGCGATAGCCACTGCTGATTCCGGTGCGGCGCTGCTGCTGGCGGTTGGCCAGTTGCCAGATATCCGGCCGGGTCAGTAGCCGCTGCAGGGGCTGATTTTCGGTCTGATTACTTAACTGCTTGTTTTGCATGAAGTTTTCGGCGCTGTTCACGATCTGTTGGCTCCACACTGGCGGTCTGCAAGGGGTTGACTGGTTGCATATACAGTATCTACTGGCAATTTATACAGTAGTCATCCAGTGCCGGCAAGCCCGTACCAGATAGACTGGCACTTTTTTGCACAGGGCAAACCGGCTATGATTCGGCCTCTTTAATGACCGCCAGAATTGAACAAGCGAGGGGACAGGGTGAGCATCAAATCCGATAAGTGGATTCGTCGTATGGCTGAGAATGAGGGGATGATTGAGCCCTTCGAGCCGGGCCAGGTACGCCACGGTGAATCAGGCGACCGCTTGATCTCCTACGGCACCTCCAGTTACGGCTACGATGTGCGCTGTGCCAGTGAGTTCAAGATCTTCACCAACGTGCATTCGGCGACCGTGGACCCCAAAGCCTTTGACGAAGACAGCTTCGTGGACGTCACTGGCGATTACTGCGTCATTCCGCCCAATTCCTTCGCGCTTGCCCGCACCGTAGAGTACTTCCGTATTCCGCGCTCGGTACTGACCATCTGTCTGGGCAAGTCTACCTATGCTCGCTGCGGCATCATTGTGAATGTGACGCCACTGGAGCCGGAGTGGGAAGGGCACGTGACCCTGGAATTCTCCAACACCACCAATCTGCCCGCGAAGATCTACGCTAATGAAGGTGTGGCGCAGATGCTGTTCTTCGAATCCGACGAAATCTGTGATGTGTCCTACAAGGATCGCGGTGGCAAATACCAGGGCCAGCGTGGCGTCACTTTGCCGAAGACCTGATTGTTATCTGACGACCTTTTGCCATGACAGATTTTCCCGCCCAGGCCGATGTGCTGATCATCGGCGCCGGTGCCGCCGGCCTGATGTGCGCGGCGGTGGCGGGCAAGCGCGGGCGCAGTGTGCTGGTGCTGGATCACGCCAACAAAGTCGGCAAGAAAATCCTGATGTCCGGCGGCGGCCGCTGCAACTTCACCAACCTGTACACGGCGCCGGACAATTTCTACAGCGAAAATCCCCATTTCTGTAAATCCGCCCTGGCCCGCTATACCCAGTGGGATTTTATTGCGCTGGTGGAAAAGCACGGAATTCCCTACCACGAGAAAACCCTCGGCCAGCTGTTCTGCGATAACAAGTCTCGGGATATTGTCGATCTCCTGTTAACCGAATGTCGGGAAGCCAAAGCCCAGATCCGGACCCGCTGCGATATTCAGCGCATCGAGCCGCTGGGAGAGGGCGGACTAAAAGGCTTTGAGGTGCACACCTCGCTGGGCAAGGTGGTGTGCGAATCCCTGGTAATCGCCACCGGCGGGCTGTCGATTCCTACCATGGGGGCGACCGGGTTTGGCTATGAAATTGCAAAACAGTTTGGCCATAACATTATTCCCACCCGTGCGGCACTGGTGCCCTTTACCCTGAATAAGCGCGCGCTGGCGCGGCAGCAGGAGTTACCGGGAACGTCGTTGCCGGTGAACGCCAGTTGCGAGCAGGGCGGTTTTCACGAGCAGATGCTGTTTACCCACAAGGGACTGAGCGGCCCGGCGATATTGCAGATATCCAGCCACTGGCGCGAGGGTAAGAAAGTGGCGCTGGATCTGGCTCCGGGGCTGAATCTTCCCGAGTGGTTGAGCGAGCAGCGGGGGAGCAAGCCAGAGAGCCACCTGCATACAGTATTGGCGGAACTCTGGAGCAAAAAACTGGTGCAGTTTTTCCTGCAGAAGAACGGCCTAGAGAGTAAACCCCTGAAGCAGTACAGCGAACATGCACTGCGGGAAGTGGGAGAAAAGCTGCAGACCTGGGAGCTGGTGCCCGAGGGAACCGAAGGCTACCGCACCGCGGAAGTGACTCTGGGCGGAGTGGATACCAATGAGGTTTCATCGCGCAGCATGGAGAGCCAGAAACAGCCGGGATTATATTTCGTTGGCGAAGTGCTAGACGTGACCGGTTGGCTGGGGGGCTACAATTTTCAGTGGGCTTGGGCGTCGGCCCATGCGGCTGGCGCTGAGGTCTGAGAGAGAAAATTATGGGTGACGTTTTACCGTTTAAAAGAAAGACCGCCTGGGAGAAGCACAAGGGCAGCAGCCTGTGTCGCGATGGCTTTCACAAATGGGTGGTGGTGACCGAGCGCAAGTTTGATGTGAAACAGGGAAAGCTAGTAACCGAATACCGCTGTCAGCGGTGCGGGAAAACCAAGACCAAATTACTGTAAATAAAAAAGCCGGCATATGCCGGCTTTTTTATTTCTCACTTTTGCTATCAGTCTTTAGGTGCAGCAACACCCATTTCTTCCAGCAGGTTGTCGGCGTGGTCGATCTTCTCCATTACCCACAGCATGTATTCCACATCCACGTGAATCGCACGGGTATTGTCGTTGAAGTCCCAGTCCGCATTGATACTGTCGTAGGTACCGTCGAATACCAGGCCGATAAACTCGCCTTTGCCGTTCATGGTGGCAGAGCCTGAGTTACCGCCGGTAATGTCTACGGTGGTCAGGAAGTTCACCGGAACCGAGTCCAGTTGCTCATCATAGAAACGACCGTAGTCCTTGTTCTTGATCGCGTCTAGCTGTGCCTGGGGCGTGTCAAAAGGATCTTCGCCGGTGTATTTGGCTTCGATACCGCGCAGGGTGGTGAAGGGTACAAAGCCGTCTTTACCATCGTTGCCATCGGCTGCGCCTTTGATGGTGCCGGCGGGCGGGGTGTAGCCTTTTACCAGGCCGTAAGTCAGGCGCAGGGAGCTGTTGGCATCCGGGTAAACGGGTTTGCCCTGCTCGTTGTAGTAGGCAATCAGCAGGTCCATGTACTGCGGGCGAAGCTCTGCGAAGCGACCAGACATGGCTTTGTCGCGCTGCTCGATGGCGAAGCGGTCGTCATAGGTGGCCACGGCCAGTTGGATGAAGGGATCGTCGCTGTTGCGGAAGTCTTCCGGCGATTTTTCCATCCACGCGAGGCGGGTTTCGGTGTCGGTGAGACCGGTTTTTTCATACATGGCCGCGAGCTTCTGCTGCAGGGCATCGCCACTCAGCTCGCCGGCAAAGAAGCCGTCGAAGCTTTTCAGGTGCTGGTCCTGGGGCAGGGCGTTGTAGCGCTCGAGGAAGTAGGTCCAGATGGCCTGGTCCACGGTCGGCTCGAAGTTACGCTCGATGCGCTTCATGCTCTCGCTAAAGCGGGTCATATCGCGCTCCTGGTAGCCGGGCTCGCGCTCCATATTCGGCTTCTGCTTTTCCAGGCTGAGGCGGTAGAGGCGCTGTGCACTGCTCAGCATGGCAGAGCGGTTCATGTAGCCCAGCAGCAGGTCGCGTTCCTGGGTGGACTGCTCTTCTGCAATCAGCTGCTGCAGGTCAGAAATTACCGAGGAGTATTTCTTCTTGGACTCCGGGTTGGCTTCGATCCAGGCTTGCAGGTCTTTTTCCAGCTGCTGTTTGCGCTGGAGCAGGTCGCTGCGGTTGTAGCCTTCCATCATGCCGGTGAAGTTTTTCGAGTAGTTATTGAGGCCGGCAACCAGGCTTGCGTACTTGAGTGCGGCGTCCTTGTTGTTCTCGGTGGCACTGCCGATCACTTCAGACCATTCCGCGAGTACTTTCTGCATGGTGGGGTAGTACCAGCTGAAGTTGTTGCTGACTTCTTCCGCGGTGCGGTAGCGGTTGGTGCGGCCGGGGTAGCCGGCAACCATCACGTAATCGCCTTCCTTCGGACCTTCGGTGGCGACTTTCAGGTGGTGCTTGGGCTTGTAGGGCACATTGTCTTTGGCGAAGTCGGCGGGCTTGCCGTCCGGGCCCACATAGGCGCGCAGGAAGGAGTAGTCGCCGGTATGGCGCGGCCACATCCAGTTGTCAATGTCGCCACCGAATTTGCCGATGGAGGCAGCGGGTGCATGTACCAGACGCACGTCACGGATAGCCAGCTGCTTGATCAGGTAGTAGCTGGCACCGCCGTAATAGCTGTAAACCTCACAGCGGTGACCGGGATCGGCTTCACAATCGGCCACCAGGGCTTTCTCGGCGTCTTCGATGGCCTTGAAGCGGGTGGCTCCATCCATGTCATCGCTGAGCTTGCTCTTCACTTTGTCGGTGACTTCCTGCATATCCACGGTAACGTAGATACGGGAGCCGGGAGCTGCGGGCAGTTCTTCTTCCAGGGTTTTGGCGAGGAAGCCGTTGGCCAGCAGGTCGTTGTCTTCGGTGGAGTTGTAGGAAATGGAGCCATAGGCGCAGTGGTGATTGGTGGCAACCAGGCCCTGCGGAGAGACGAAGGATGCGGAGCAGCCGCCAAGGCTCACTACGGCATTCATCGGGAATTTGGTCAGATCCGTCATGGTTTTCGGATCCAGCTCCAGGCCGAGCTCTTTCAGTTTGTCACCCAGTTCCGGCAGCTGGCGCGGCATCCACATGCCTTCGGTGGAAACGGTGGCCGTATCGGAGGCAGGGGCTTCCGCTGCGGTATCGGCTTTCGCTGTGACTTGGGTGTTTTCTGCCGGTTTACCACAGGCGGTCAGCAGGGCAATGCTGAGAGAAAGACCGAACACCTTTCCGAGAGATGGCGGTAGATATTTGTCGTTATGTTTCACTGTGAATCCTTCAACGTTACGCGGAAGTTACCGCGCCATGTTCAAAAAATGTACGGGTTTCGAGGCTGGACATCAATCGCCCTGAAACCCAGTGGTTTAGATACTCTCATAAGTATTGCGATAGAGAAAATGCCTGGGGTGCAGGGCGGCGTAGAGAGGAGCTATGGGCCGTCCGGTGTAGAATGGCTGCCAATGAAATTTGTTACAGGGTATTGGATTGGAAAAGCAGGATTTGGTGGATATTGCTCGTATGCCCATGCCATTTGGCAAATACGCGGGACGCCCGTTGATTGATTTGCCAGAAGAATATTTGCTGTGGTTTGCGAAGAAGGGTTTTCCCAATGGCAGGCTGGGGCACCTGATGGCGATAACCCTTGAGATAAAAATCGAAGGGCTGGAGGGACTGGTTAAACCCCTGAAAAGACAATGAGCCTCGGAAGGAGGCTCATGTAGTAGCGTTTATCGGGCACGCTTAGCGATAGACACGGCGACCGTAACGGTCATAGCGGTAGTGTCTTTTCTTGCTGCGATCGTAGAGCCAGCCACTGGCGCCGCCGATAGCGGCGCCAACCGCGGCACCACCTACATCACCGGTAACCAGAGCGCCGGTTACCGCACCAATACCGATACCGGTACCAACACGGCGATCGCTGTCACTCATATTGGCACAGCCAACCGTTGCCAGGGTGAAAGCCAGTGTTGAAATCAGACCTGTTCGTTTAATTGTTCGGAACTGCATAAAAACTCCGCTTGCATTGCTCGGACATTGCTCGTGGAGTGTATGGTGCGCCCGAGGGGCTCCCAACAGGTGTGTAACCTCAATGCCCCAGATGATTAAAAAATGAGAAGAAAGTGTGGTGGAAGAGGGACCCACACTACACTGGTAACTGTCCCGGGAAGACTCCCCCATCGCGAGACGAGGTGGAGTGCCAACAAGAAGCGGTCCGTAACCGAGACTGGACATGACCGTAAATAGGCCCACAGCGGGTAGCCACTGGTCTGAAAAATGATTTCAGCGAGGCGAACAGCGGGAAGTTTCAGTCAGCTTGATTGGGTAAATGGGGCAGAGGCGGCCGATGCTATGTCGGCCGCTTTCGTTTTTTGGTTAGCTTTCGTATTCTTTTCGGTGCTCTCTTTTCGGTGATTGGGGCCTGGAACAGCGGTACTGCTTAGCACAATAAGATATTTTTCCCGCCATAAACTGATTTCTTCATGTGACTCACCTCTCAAGACTGCCTCAGGGGGCTGGTCAAAAACCTCCCTAACGGAGTATCGTGAAAAAGTAATGACACCGCTGTCAATTTATTATTAAAAATGACAGCGGTGTCATTGGCCCGGGCCACAAACGGGCGATCCAGAGGTACCTGTTCAAGAGGTTGTTGAACACTGAAGTAACAGATGTACCGGCATAAGCAGTTGAATGCCGTTCAATCGGGGGCAGCGAAGCCCGTCGAGGTATGGCGGAACACAAGACGCTGCTCTCATTGATAGACCCTTACCCATAAAAGATAACGACAAGGTGAACATCAATGAAAGGGCTCACTCCAAGCCACTGGCGCCGCGCACTCCTGGCGCTCGGCCTCGCCAGTTCCTCAGCCATCGCAGCGCCCGGCGCACCCACCATCGACTGGATGGAAACCAGCTTCGGAATTATCGAGGTGGACGATGCGGCCACTGCTTACGAGCAGCTGCTGACCGTCAATGATTACGCGGAAGTTCCTGTTTCCTGGTCCAAGTGGTCCGGTGAACCGGCGACCAGCGCCCAGTACCTGCTGAATGGTCAGGTAGTACTCGAGCAGAGTCTCACCGGTGGCGAAACCCAGACTGGCACTGCGACTTTGCAAGTAAGCCAGGGTGGCCAGTACGCACTCCAGGTCGCCCTGTGTAATGACAATGGTTGTGCAACCTCTGCAGCAACCAACATCGTGGTTGCGGATACCGACGGTAGCCACCTGGATCCGATTACCCTGACCGCTGGTGAGAACAACCAGCCTTACACCAACAGCAGCAACTCGGTTGTTGGTACTTACTTTGTGGAGTGGGGCGTTTACGGGCGCAAGTTCTCCGTAGACATGATTCCTGCCTATAACCTGACCCACATCATTTACGGTTTTGTACCCATCTGTGGTGGCGACGGCATTAACGACAGCCTGAAAGAAATTGAAGGCAGCTTTGCCGCGCTGCAGCGCTCCTGCTCCGGCCGTGAGGACTTCAAGGTTTCACTGCACGACCCGTTTGCCGCGGTGCAAAAATCCCAGGCAGGCCAGGCTTATTCCGACCCCTACAAAGGGAACTTCGGTCAGCTAATGGCCCTGAAGCAGGCCTATCCGGACCTGAAAATCCTGCCTTCCATCGGCGGCTGGACCTTGTCCGATCCCTTCTATTTCTTCAGCGATGCCGCAAAGCGTAAAACCTTCGTGGACTCCGTTGAAGAATTTGTTCGCACCTGGAAATTCTTCGACGGTGTGGATATCGACTGGGAATACCCGGGCGGCCAGGGAGCCAACCCCAACCTGGGTGATGCCGCTATCGATGGCGAAACTTATCGCCTGCTGATGCGCGACCTGCGCGCAATGCTGGATAACCTCGAGCAGGAAACCGGCCGCGAATACGAGCTGACTTCCGCGATTGGTGCCGGCGCTGACAAAATCGAAGACGTGGATTACGCGAATGTACAGCAGTACATGGATTACTTCTTCGTAATGACTTACGACTTCTACGGCGGCTGGAGCAACGATGTTCTCGGCCATCAGACCGCGCTCTATGCGCCGGCCTGGA
This sequence comes from Microbulbifer sp. ALW1, assembly GCF_009903625.1. Taxonomy (NCBI): domain Bacteria; kingdom Pseudomonadati; phylum Pseudomonadota; class Gammaproteobacteria; order Cellvibrionales; family Microbulbiferaceae; genus Microbulbifer; species Microbulbifer sp. ALW1. The sequence goes on from NZ_CP047569.1 coordinate 2,349,568, forward strand.
GACCGGATACCGATTACACTTCGGACAATGGCATCCAAAACCTGCTGGGCCTGGGGGTGGATCCGGGTAAATTGGTTGTCGGTGCCGCCATGTACGGCCGCGGCTGGACCGGTGTTTCCGGCTGGACCGGTAACGACCACATGACCGGTACTGCCACCGGCAAAGTGGCCGGTACCTGGGAAGCCGGTGTTGTGGACTACCGCGATATCGTTGGCCGCCTGGCGACCGGTGAGTGGGAAGAGTACTACGACGCAACTGCCGAAGCGCCTTACATGTTCAAGCCGAGCACCGGCGATCTGATCACTTACGATAACCATCGTTCGGTACTGGCCAAAGGTGCCTATGTGCAGTCCAAAAACCTGGCCGGTCTTTTCTCCTGGGAGATTGACGCGGACAACGGCGACATCCTGAATGCCATGCACGAGAGCCTCGGCCACGGTGACGGTCAGAACAACCGCACCCCGACCGCGCGCGCCGGTGGTGATCAGACCGTGGATGGTGGCGTCACTGTAACGCTCGACGGCAGCACATCCAGCGACCTGGATAATGATCCCCTGACCTACAGCTGGGTTCAGGTTTCCGGTAGCAACGTAACCCTGCAGAACGCGAGCAGTGTTAGCGCCAGCTTCGCGGCACCGAGCGTTACCGCTGATGAAGAACTGGTATTCGAGCTGACGGTTACTGACGACAGCAATGCCAGCAGCAGCGACCAGGTTTCCATCAACGTACTGGCGGATCAGCCCAACCGTGCGCCCAGCGCTCATGCGGGTGACGATCAAATGGTTGTGACCCCGGCCACCGTAACCCTGAACGGCACTGGTTCCAGTGACCCGGACGGCGATGCGCTGACGTACAGCTGGACCCAGGTTCAGGGTACTTCGGTCACTTTGAGTGATAGTACTTCTGCCAGCCCGAGCTTCTCTGCAGCCGCAGTGAGCGCGGAGGAAGTCCTGGTGTTTGCACTGACGGTCAGCGATGGCACCCTGAGTGACGATACCCCGGATCAAGTCAGTATCTTCCTGCTGCCTGAAGACGCGAATACGCCCCCGGAAGTATCTGTAGCGCCGAGCGTCACCATTGCGGAAGGTGCCAGCAGCACCATCACTGCAACTGGTACCGATGCCGACGGCGATACACTTACCTACACCTGGAGTGGTATGGAAACAGGCTCCGGTGAAAGTATTACCGTAACCGCGCCGCAGGTTGAGCAGGATACGACCTTCACCCTGACTGTTACCGTCAGCGATGGCCTCGATTCTGCCAGCGCCGATGTTTCTGTACTGGTGACCAACAGCACTGGCGGCGGTGGCTGTGAGCTTATCGATCCGAGCGCGGGTACTTACCCGGCGTGGCAGTCCGGCGTTTACCTGAGCGGTGACCAGGTGAGCTACGACCAGCTGGTATGGGAAGCCAAATACTGGACCCAGCAAGAGCCTGGTTTCAGCTCGGCGGACTGGAAACTCATCAGCGACGTAGAAGTGCCCTGGAATGCCAGCACTGCCTACAGCGGTGGTGATGAAGTAAACCACAACGGCAAGCGCTACCGTGCCAAGTGGTGGACTCAAAGCGAGCCGGGCGTCTCTTCCGATTGGGAAGAGATCGGTGACGCGACTTGTAACTAAGTACTAAAGCAGTAAACAGAGGGCGCCAAGGCGCCCTCTGTTCTTTTCGACGTTGTTTCCGACCATTCCCTAGAAAAATAACTTAGGAAAACCCTATGAAAAGGCAATTACTGAGCCTGTTTGCTATCGGGCTACTTTCGTTCGAGGCGGCGGCAGTTGACTGTAGTGCGCGCCCGGATTGGGAAGCCAGCGCCATCTATGTGGGCGGTAATCCGGTCCAGCATCTGGGCAACGCTTACACCGCAAATTACTGGACGCAAAACAATGATCCGGTAACACACTCCGGAACCTGGGCACACTGGAAATACGATGGCGCTTGCGATGGCAGTTCTTCGTCGAGCTCTTCCTCCAGTTCCTCCTCCAGTTCTTCTTCGAGCTCCTCTAGCTCTTCTTCCAGCTCGTCATCCAGCTCTTCGAGCTCGAGTGGCGGTTCCGGCGGCGGCTCCTGTACTTCCGTGCAATATGTTGCTGGCACCGGCTACGTTGCTGGGCAGCTGGTACAAAACGTTGGCCTGGAATTCCAGTGCAATATCGCCGGCTGGTGCTCTTCCAATGCCGCCTGGGCTTATGCGCCGGGTGAGGGGGCTCACTGGGAAGACGCCTGGAGTCAGGTTGGTGACTGTGGCAGCTCTTCGTCCAGTAGCTCCTCCAGCGGTGGTTCCAGCTCGTCCTCGAGTGGCTCCGGCTCTTCCAGCTCTTCGGGTGGTAGTTCTTCCGGTGGCAATAGTGGATTACTGCCGAAACATGCCCTGGTAGGTTACTGGCACAACTTCGACAATGGTTCCGGCCTGTATCGCATCAGCGAAGTTTCCGATGTGTGGGACGTGATCGTAGTGGCTTTCGTGGACGACGCGGGCAACGGCAATATTGCATTCAACCTGGATCCGGGGCTCGACAAGCAGCAGTTTATCGCTGACATCGCGGCCAAGCGCGCAGCGGGTAAAATCGTGATTGCCTCTTACGGAGGTGAGAAAGGTACCGTGACTCTGAACACGCCAGAGAATGTGGCTAATTTTGTTGCCAGTACTGCGGCGATGATCGACGAGTATGGCTTCGACGGTATTGATATAGACCTGGAATCCGGCGCGGGCGTCATGCACGGTGCACCGGTCATCCAGAACATGGTGGATGCGGTCAAGCAGCTGAAGCAGCAATACCCGAACATGTACCTGTCCATGGCACCGGAGCATCCCTATGTGCAGGGTGGCTATGTGTCCTATACCGGTATCTGGGGCGCCTATCTGCCGATGATTGACCAGTTGCGCAACGAGCTGGATCTGCTGCATGTGCAGCTGTACAACAATGGCGGTCTGGCTACGCCTTATCAAGGGGCGGCCTACGCGGCGGGCTCGGTGGATATGATGGTGTCTTCGGCACTGATGCTGATCGAAGGCTTCCCACTGGGTTACGGCAATGCCGGCTTCTTTGAAGGTTTGCGCCCGGATCAGGTCGGTCTGGCACTGCCCTCAGGCCCGCGCGCTGCGGGGAGTGGCTTTGCCACGACGGCGGATATCAACCGGGCTCTGGACTGTCTGACGCAACAGCTGAACTGTGGCACCTTGACGCCCAGTCAGGCATACCCGAGCTTCAATGGCGTGATGACCTGGTCCATCAACTGGGATATGAACGACGGTGGTATCTTCTCGGGTCCTGTGGGCAGCCATGTCCACAATCTGCCCTGAGAATTACACTGCGGAAAAACAAAAAAGGGGACGCTGAAAAGCGTCCCCTTTTTTTCAGGTCAGTTCGCTTAATTCACGGTTGACCAGCTCTTCGTTTCTGTCGCGTCACTTACATCGGGAAACGAATCACCACGCCACCCATGGTCTGACCCAGCTCGAAGTCTTTGCGCGGGCTGTCGACGTGATCGTTGTGGCAGCTAACACAGGCGGGAGAGACAGCGACATCCGGATAAATCGCCGTGAAGTACTCGGTGTCGCCCAACGTTTCGGTGCCGTAAAAATTCTGCCCCGGATTATCGACAATAAACGACAGGCCCTGGCGCTCGAGGTCTGTACGAGGCTTGTTCTGCTTGTTGATGGCCCACTGGGAGAGCAGGGCATAATTGAATCCGGCCTCTTGTTCCGCGACCCGTTCTGCACCCATACGCATCATTTGCGCGGGGAGGGGGAGTGCCTGATTGTCTTTCCAGTGCTCATCCGCTTTGATTACCTTCTCTTCGTTCTGCAGGCGGTTGACGACAAAATTGGTGTAACTGGCACGGTCTGCTTCGATTACTGCAAAAATGGCGTCAGCCATTCGCTGAGGTTCGATACCGGCTTTTTCTCCACAGCCTGAAAGCGCTGCGGCGATAGCTAAAACAAAGGCACGAGTACGCATGATTTCCCCTCCTGATGGGATTACTTGCTGGATTTTATTTTGGCAATTCGTTCACGTATCAGCTTGAATGTTTCATGTCCTTTTGATGGGGGCACGCTGAAATTTCTTTCTATTTGTTGCCTGTCCGCCAGTGCTGCAATTGCAAATTCAGCGCCGTGGCAGTTCAGGCAAACAGGCAGCATTTTTTCATTGGGACGAAGATTGTGATTCTGGTTATGGTTTACCAGTAACTCCCCATTGTGTAACTCCCGCGGCAGGTGACAACTGGCGCAGCTTACCCCGCCAGAGGCGTCTTTCTGCCAGGTATCGAAGTGTGCCGATGCGCGGTAGGCCAGGCTGTGTTCGTCATTGTGGCACCCAAGGCATGCCTCAACCGCGGCGTAGCGTGTATTTATCGCATGTGCCTGATGACAGCTGGTGCAGTTGAGTTCGGCGTTTGCGGATTCTTTCATCGCAACATGGGCTTCTACCGGTGTCATGGCTCCGGTGTTCTCCCTGAATGACGCTGGTAGCTTGGCAGACAGACGAAGTCCGTGTTTGCCCTGGGTGAACTTGTCACGCTGCGCTTCATGGCAGTTACCGCACACATTCACAATTTCTGCACTGGTGAATTGCAAGCGCCCATCGACATGGCATTGACGACAGTTGGTTTCCGTTTGTGCATGAATGCTGGAAGACCAGTCGCGGTGAATATTCGCCAGTGTTTCCGATGTGATATCCAGGGAAAATTCCTGTGGATTGAGGTCGGCGTCGTCAATGCTGAGGGGCATACTCTCGGGGTGCGTACTTTGCCAGCGGGCAAGAGCGGACCGTTCCGGAAGCTTGCCTCCCGGCAGCAAGTCCTGCGAGTCCATCTGTGCAATCAGAAAATCCTCGTAGAGGTAGCGGTTGTCGTGGTAGTTGTGGCAACCGGCACTGGCGCAGGTCTCAAAGCCGAACCCGGCATGATTGGGGCGATTCTCTGCAATATCGCTATGGCAGTGAACGCAAAAGTCTCCGGCCAGGGTTACGCCCATGTCGTGGGTGATTTCTGGTTTGTGCTCTGTATGGCAGCTAACGCAAAGCCGGGCATCCAGATGGTTAAGCAACCCCGCATTGCGCGGGTCGAGGAACTTTTTTCTGGGGTGGCTATCATCCGCTTCCAGCAGTTCCTCTTGATGGCAATTGAGGCAGGCCTGCTGGATAAAGTCCTGGCCTGCGAAGCCGTCTCCATGACAGCTGCTACAGGCCATTTCGACCTGATGGTGACCGTGGCTTGTTTCGCCACTCAGAAAATAGGACTTGTCCGAGGCCTCAAGGTTGTATGTGATGAGCGCAACCGCCAGCAGGGTCAGCAAAAGGCCGTAATGCCAGAACTTGAATTTATAGTTTTTCATCTAAAAGTAATACACGGCGAGAATATGGTAGAAGAGCAGAACCGGTAGCGCCCACAGGAGTGCGTAATGTACCCGCGACCACCATTTTCGATGCTCACGAAGCTTGAGGTCTGTCCAGTGATGGTTGCGTGCCATGAATACGCCTACCAGGGAGCCGGTACAGGTGGCCGCGAGAAAAACCAGAATCAATACAAAGTTGAGATTCTCTCCCAGGCGAAAACCGGTGTGGACAATAAGTGCTACGAGCGCGACACAGCCGATAATGCTGTGGAAGTAGCGCCAGTGATCGAGGTGGCCAAGATTGTGCTTTATCCAGCGCTTTCGCAGGCTGAGGCTTGCCGTGAGCAGGCAAAGTGCCAGCAGGGTGTAGCCGCTTACCTGTTTCCAGAAGTTGTCGTACCAGAGATTTTTCAGATACCAGTTTACCTGCACGCTATCACTGACATTCGGGGCTGGCACCACTGCGGCCAGAGCAATCAATACCAGTGACAAGAGTGAAATTAGCAGAATGCCATTTGCATGGCGCATAACCAGATTGGGTGCCGGCGTATCGAGTAACTCCGCCATAATCGGCCGGCAACTGCCGCAGACCGAGCCCGCTCTGGTTTCAATCTCGAGGTCCTGTATTGTGCGCTTGCCGTTGGCGATGGCTGTGCACAGTTCGCCTTTACTGACACCATTACATTGGCATACGAGATAGTTGTCCGGTTGTTGTTTGATACTCTGGTTGACCTGTGACTGCCAGAGATAGCCTTCCTGCTCAAACTTGTTCAGCGCTTTGGTGGACAGGTGTTCGCCATCAGTGATCGCCTCACTGACTCGCAGTCTCTCATCCCAGGGGCCAATAATAATGGCGCCCACAAGTGCCCCGTGATTTAGATACAGCTCCCGACAAAGCCCCCGAAAGCGGTTTTCAAACCGGTATACGGTAATCTGATCATAGGCGTCAGGTGCGGTCTGTCCGAGCAGAGTGCAGGGGATATGCGCAACCTTGAGTTCAATGTCGGCACGGCTGCCCTCGTAGGGGCCGGGGGAGGCGCTGCAAATGTGCTGGCTGCAGATTTCCGCCTGCTCGAAGCCGGGGCGCACCAACTGATAGATACGGCTGTCATATTCCGCGCACTCGCCGATGGCATAAATATCCGGATCGTTGGTTTCCATATAGGGGGAAACCTGGATGCCGCGACCGGTTTTCAGTCCGCAGTTCTGTGCCAGTGTCACTTCTGGCGTGATACCCGTACACAGTACGACCGCATCGGTGCTCAGGCTTTCTCCATTGGAAAGCAGAACGCGCTCTACCGCGCTATCTCCCTCAAAGGCACTAATCTGCACTTCCGTTATCAGTTCGATTTGGAGCGTAGTCAGTGCAGATTTCAGGTAGTTTTCTGAAGTATTACTGAGTTGCCCCCCCAGCAGACCCGCGCGTGCCAGCAATACCACTTTGTTCTTGGGTGTTTTGAGTGCGGCAGCGGCTTCCAGCCCGAGGGCGCCGGCACCGACCACGATAATTGTCTGGCTGTGGTCGCGGAGTGCGGCTAGGTCACGGGCGTCGCGTAAGTTGCGGAAGGGGATGATGCTATTTAGGTGCGCCCCGGGAATCTCTGGAACCAGAGGCCGTGAACCGGTGGCCAGTATCAGCTTGGTGTAGGGCTGGGTGTTGCCGTCTTCGTCAATGACCAGCCGAGCACTCCGGTCAATACGAGTCGCCGGGCGATTGTGATATTCGGTCAGGCGCCCACTGGACTCCCGTTGGACGGGGTTGCCGATTTCTTCCAGCGAGAGTTCACAGGATAAATATTGAGAAAGACGAACCCGGTTATATGGCGCTTCATTTTCAGCACCGAACAGCACTACCTGAGCGTCACTGCTGTATTCCAGTAATCGCTGTGCGCAGCGGACACCGACCGGGCCAGCACCGACGATGACATATACCGGGTATTCCGGCTGCCATTCCGTATGGGACTTTAGTGACGCTTGCCGTGTTAAATCAGCGGTTTCAGCCACAAATACCCCCCGAGTACATCCATACACCCGAAATCCGGGTCTTCCCTCGAGTCATCATCAAGCCTGCTTTTGTTATTTTTCTTGGTATCAATCCGAATCCCACGGGTATCACTGAGGGGAGTCGGGGGCCGCTAAGCGGTCAACAGTTGGATATTGCTGGATCAGGACGCGTGGTAAAGCGTGTAGAGCTCCCGCTCCTCCAGTGAAACCCTGCGGGTTAGCGCTTCCCCAATTTTTTCGTAATCCTGCTTGAAGTCCATCAGCATATCGCCGGTAAAAACGTCTCTCGAATAGCGCTTACAGAACTGCACTACGGCATTCGCGATGTCATTCATATCGCTGCGAAAATCCTTAACAATTTGCAGCGTGTGCGAATCGTTGTCGAGCGATTGCTCCAGGTACACATAGAAGCTGACATTCTCTTTGATCAGGTGCGCCTGAAATGTGGATTTAAAGGCTTTGAGCAGTTCGGCAACTTTGCGAAAGTCCTGTCTTTCATACCCCTCTGACCAGATCCGCTGGAAAATCCCGATAAGCTCATGGTGATCACTTTTCAGTGCGTTAATTAGGGATGGGTCATAGCTGATGGTACGCCCTTGTCCGCTGCCTGAGGCGTTGCGGGCAGTAGCAGGCGTGTTGCTACGGGATTTGCCGGAAAAAATGCGGAACATAGTCGAGAGCCTTTTATCGGGTTTATCTGAATGTTGTTGTGGCTTTATCACAGATAAAGGGGAGTAGGAATTTTGCCGCGCCCGGGCGTGATTTAAACTGTTTTTTTGGGAATAATTTCCGATTTATTAGTTGTTGTGAGAATTTTGTCACAATTTTCTTTGGGCGAGAATAGCGCCAGTAAAGAAAGCGGAAAGGTTTTTCCACAATAGTGGGCTAATTGATAACAACCGTTCTAACTAGAGACTGGAAAGAAGGGCATATCGAGGCGTGTAAAGGTGACTAGGCGCAAAGGCAGATTGAGTAGATAGAAAGGAACAAAGACAGAGGCAGGGCAAATATAAAGGGAGGGGGCGTCTATTGGTACGAAGGTACCTTTCGAGGTGGTGTGAGCTTTTATTTAGCTTTCAAACAAGCCTTTCTATTCGCGCATAAAAAAACCCGGCGGTAGCCGGGCTTTTTTACTCTGGAGTAATCGCTTAGCGATTGTCCAGGGATACGTAATCGCGCGGGGTGTAGCCGGTGTACAGCTGACGCGGGCGACCGATTTTGTACGGGTTGGAGATCATTTCGTTCCAGTGCGCAATCCAGCCCGCGGTGCGGCCGGTCGCGAAGATCACGGTGAACATATCGGTGGGAATACCGATGGCTTTCATAATGATGCCGGAGTAGAAGTCCACGTTCGGGTAGAGTTTCTTCTCGACGAAGTACTCGTCTTCCAGTGCGATCTTCTCGAGGCGCTTGGCGATTTTCAGCAGTGGATCGTTTTCTGCACCCATGGCACCCAGGACTTCGTCACAGATACCTTGCATGACGCGGGAGCGCGGGTCGAAGTTTTTGTAGACGCGGTGACCGAAGCCCATCAGGCGGAACGGATCATTTTTGTCTTTGGCCTTGGCTACGTACTCGTCGATACGGCTCTCGTCGCCGATCTCCTGCAGCATGTTCAGAACCGCTTCGTTGGCGCCGCCGTGTGCCGGGCCCCACAGGGTGGCAATACCGGAAGAGATACAAGCGAAGGGGTTGGCGCCGGAGGAGCCGGCCAGGCGCACGGTAGAAGTAGAGGCATTCTGCTCGTGGTCCGCGTGCAACAGGAAGATCACGTCCATGGCCTTGGCCACAACGGGGTCGATCTTGCTCGGCTCGCAGGGGTTGCCGAACATCATGTGCAGGAAGTTCTCAGAGTAGCTGAGGCTGTTGTCCGGATACATGAACGGCTGGCCTTTGCTGTGCTTGTAGCACATGGCAGCCAGGGTCGGCATCTTGGCGATCAGGCGATCCGCGGAGATCTTGCGGTGTTCGGGATCGGTGATATCCAGAGAGTCGTGGTAGAAGGAGGCGAGGGCGCCAACTACGCCACACATCATGGCCATCGGGTGGGCGTCGTAACGGAAGCCCTTGAAGAAGTTGACCAGAGATTCGTGCACCATGGTGTGGTTCATGATGCTGTTGACGTATTCCTTCTTCTGCTGAGCATTTGGCAGCTCGCCGTTCATCAGCAGGTAGCAGGTTTCCAGGTAGTCAGATTTTTCCGCCAGTTGCTCGATGGGGTAGCCGCGGTGCAGCAGTACGCCTTTGGCGCCATCAATATAGGTGATCTTGGATTCGCAGGAGGCGGTGGACATAAAGCCCGGGTCGTAGGTGAACAGGCCCTGGCTGGCCAGGCTGCTGACATCGACAACGTCAGGACCGGCAGTGCCGGAGTAGACCGGCAGGTCGAATGGGGCGTCGATACCGTCGACCGTTAGTTGAGCTTTCTTGTCGGACATTGTGGACTCCTAAAAACTATTCTTTTGCCAGCTTTCTTATTTCCACACAAATCACTGAATGTTTTCTGTGATCCTACGGCCCGGGAAGGGCGCGTTCCGCGCTCACCTGTGATCACCTTTTTAAGGGAGGGGCTATCACAGGTGTTAATTCAGCAGGTGCAAAACCCGGAAAGGGCCGGATTCTGCGGGCTCGGAGGGCCTTCGTTGGCTGCATCCGGACGCGGATATGGGGCTAGCGGGCTTTTGAGCGCGGCCAAACTTAAGTGCCACGCCCCAAATTGTCAAACCAAATTGAACTGGCTGACCGGTTCTGTTGCCGCAGGATCTTCCGCAACTGGAGAGGGTGGCAGGGATATTGCCTGTCTCGGAGGGCGAATCCGCCATGGAAATTCGGGGGGCGGGAAATGCCCGACTCATACTATGGTCTATGGCGTGGCGTCGTTTGCTTCTGGTACAAAGCCGTCGCCGAGGTCCAGGGTTCATTGTGTTTTGAAATTTGAATGCCTATAATCCGCGCGGCTTGCGCCGTGGTAAGGCCACTTTGTTCAAGACCTCTACAGGTTGCGCATAAAGTGATCGGCAAGCTCGCCCAGACCATAGAAAATTAACGGGCGCCCCGTCTTTCAGGGCAACAAGGTGTTTTTCCTGTGAACAAAAACAGACCTGTCAATTTAGACATATCTACTATTAAGCTCCCCGCGCCAGCGTTGGTCTCCATTCTTCACCGTATTTCCGGTGTGGTGCTCTTCGCTGTGGTTGCACTGCTATTGTGCATGTTGGATTCCAGTCTGGAGTCCGAGCAGGGTTTCAATAAAGTAGCTGAGTTTTTTACCAGCGTTCCGGCCAAGCTCATTTTGTGGGCTTCCCTCGCTGCGCTCATCTACCACCTGATCGCGGGTGTGCGTCACCTGATTATGGATCTGGGTGTTGGTGAGAGCCTGGAAGGTGGTCGCCGCGGCGCCGTCATCGTGCTGGTGCTTTCCGTTGTACTTATTCTGCTGGCGGGGGTCCTGATATGGTAAAGGCAGTTACAGGTTTTGGTCGTAGCGGACTTTACGACTGGTTCATTCAGCGCGTCAGTGCCGTAGTACTGGTGGCTTACACCCTCTTTATAGTGGGTTTTATTTTCCTGTCCAAAGATTTCGGTTACGCAAGTTGGTCTGCACTGTTTGAGCAGCGCTGGGTGCGCGTGTTCAGTCTGGTTGCCCTGATCTCCACAATTGCCCACGCCTGGATCGGTCTCTGGTCCGTGATTACTGACTACCTCACCAACCGTATGATGGGCGGCAAAGCGACCGTTCTGCGCATTCTGGTTGAAGTACTGCTAGGCGCGGTTGCCGTGTTCTACGCCGTGTGGGGCATTGAAATTCTGTGGGGTGTGTAAGTCATGTCGAATATGCGAACAATAACCTTTGACGGTATCGTAATTGGCGGCGGCGGCGCGGGTATGCGCGCGGCCCTGCAGATGGCCCAGTCTGGTTTCAAGACTGCGGTAATCACCAAAGTATTCCCGACCCGTTCGCACACGGTATCCGCCCAGGGCGGTATTACCTGTGCGATCGCCAGCGATGACCCCAACGACGATTGGCGCTGGCACATGTACGACACCGTCAAGGGTTCCGACTATATCGGTGACCAGGACGCGATCGAGTACATGTGTTCCGTAGGCCCGGAAGCCGTGTTCGAGCTGGAGCACATGGGCCTGCCGTTCTCCCGTACTAAAGAAGGACGCATCTATCAGCGTCCGTTCGGCGGCCAGTCCAAGGACTATGGTCGCGGCGGCCAGGCGGCACGTACCTGTGCGGCAGCTGACCGTACTGGCCACGCACTGCTGCACACCCTGTATCAGAACAACGTCAAGCACAACACCGTATTCCTGAACGAATGGTTCGCGGTGGATCTGGTGAAGAACCAGGACGGTGCCGTTGTTGGTGTGATCGCCATCTGCATCGAAGATGGTGAAGTGGTGTTCATCAAGTCCAAAGCCACCGTATTTGCTACTGGCGGTGCTGGCCGTATCTTCGCTTCTACTACCAACGCACACATCAACACCGGTGACGGTGTGGGTATGGCCCTGCGTGCCGGTATGCCGGTGCAGGACATTGAAATGTGGCAGTTCCACCCCACCGGTATCGCCGGCGCTGGTGTACTGGTCACCGAAGGTTGTCGCGGTGAGGGTGGCTACCTGATCAATAAGGACGGCGAGCGTTTCATGGAGCGCTACGCGCCCAACGCCAAAGACCTGGCTTCCCGCGACGTTGTTGCCCGCTCTATGGTTCTCGAGATCCTCGACGGCCGCGGCGCTGGCCCCAATGGTGACCACGTGTTCCTCAAGCTGGACCACCTGGGTGAAGAGCTGCTGCACAGCCGTCTGCCAGGTATCTGTGAGCTGGCCAAGACCTTTGCGCACACCGATCCGGTAAAAGAACCGATTCCTGTTGTGCCAACCTGTCACTACATGATGGGTGGTATTCCCACCAACGTACACGGCCAGGCCCTGACCCAGGACGCTTCCGGCAATGACCAGATCATCGATGGCTTCTACGCCTGTGGTGAGGTTGCCTGTGTGTCTGTTCACGGTGCCAACCGTCTGGGCGGTAACTCCCTGCTGGACCTGGTGGTCTTCGGTCGCGCTTCCGGCCTGTTCATCGAGAAGGCCTTGCGCGAAGGTATCGAAAACCGCGAAGCGTCCGAGTCCGATATCGAAGCGGCCATGGCGCGCCTGAACCGTCTGGAAACCACCAACGACGGTGAGAAGGCGGCTGACCTGCGCACCGAGCTGCAGGGTGTGATGCAGAACCACTTCGGTGTATTCCGTCGCGGCGATTACATGGCCGAAGGCGTGAAGAAACTGGAAGGCCTGCGTGAGCGTATCGCCAACGTGCGTCTCGAAGACAAGTCCCGCGCCTTCAACACTGCCCGTATCGAAGCGCTGGAACTGCAAAACCTGTTGGAAGTGGCCGAAGCGACGGCGATCGCCGCCGAAGTCCGCACCGAAAGCCGCGGCGCCCACGCCCGCGAAGACTTCCAGGAGCGCGACGACGAGAACTGGCTGTGCCACTCCATGTACTTCCCGGCTGAAAAGCGTGTCGGCAAGCGTGCGGTTAACTTCGCACCGAAAACCGTCGATACCTTCGAGCCGAAAGCACGTACTTACTAATTCGGGAGCGGAAGCAACATGTTGAAAGTAAGCATCTACCGTTACAACCCGGAAACCGATTCTGCCCCTTACATGCAGGATTACGAGCTGGACACCCAGGGCAAGGACCTGATGGTTCTGGACGTGCTGGAACTGCTGAAAGCGGAAGACCCAAGTCTCTCTTTCCGTCGTTCCTGCCGTGAAGGCGTGTGCGGTTCCGACGGTATGAACATCTCTGGCAAGAACGGATTGGCGTGCATCATGCCAATCTCCGAAGCAGCGCCTAAGGGCAAGCTGATTCTGCGCCCGTTGCCGGGCCTGCCGGTTATCCGCGACCTGGTTGTGGATATGGAGCAGTTCTACACCCAGTACAAAAAGATCGAGCCGTTCCTGCAGAACAGCACGCCGGCGCCCGCGATCGAGCGTCTGCAATCCCCGGAAGAGCGCGAAAAGCTGGACGGCCTTTACGAGTGTATTCTCTGTGCCTGCTGTTCCACGGCGTGTCCGTCTTTCTGGTGGAATCCCGACAAGTTCATTGGCCCGGCCGGCCTGCTGCAGGCTTACCGCTTCCTGGCGGACAGCCGCGATACCGCCACCGATGAGCGCCTCGGTAAACTGGATGACCCCTTCAGCGTTTTCCGCTGTCACGGCATTCAGAACTGTGTGAACGTATGCCCCAAGGGACTGAATCCCACCCGGGCCATCGGCCATATCCGCAATATGCTGATAACCCGCGCTGTATAGACAGTTTGAGGGCCTGATAAAATCGGGCCCTGGGGTTACCCACCAAAAATAATCACAATTAAGCCGACAGCAGCGCAGGTGTCAGGCTTATACGAAAAAGGGGAGGTGTCTTTTCAGCACCTCCCCTTTTGTGAGTGAAAAGACAGGAAAGAGCGGCGCAGTATTTCAAGGGTGCGCGCCGACAATTGAGGTAGGCATTAATGCACGAAAGCACTATGGAGGAGCTCTGGCGCACTTCGCATATCTCCGGTGGCAACGCCGGCTATGTGGAGGAGCTGTACGAGACCTATCTGCACGACCCGAATGGTGTACCGGAAGAATGGCGCAGTTATTTTGATAGTCTGCCGCGGGTTAATGGCGGTGACGTCTCACATGCCGCCATTCGTCAGCATTTTGAATTGCTGGCGAAAAACCGTACCCGCCCACTGTCCGCTCCCGGCGCCGGTTCAGCCAATATCGAACACGAGCGCAAGCAGATTAAAGTTCTGCAACTGATCAACTCCTACCGTCACCGTGGCCACAAAAAGGCCAAGCTGGATCCGCTGGGTATCATGGCCCGCGAGCAGGTGCCGGATCTGCAACTGAATTACCACGGCTTGACCGAAGGCGACTTCGACACCACTTTCCAGACCGGTGACCTGTTTTTCTGCAACGGAGAAGCCACCCTGCGTGAAATTGTGCAGGGCCTGGAAAATACCTACTGCGGTAACCTGGGTGCGGAAATCATGCACCTGTCCAACCTGGACGAGCAGCAGTGGTTCCAGCAGCGCCTTGAGCGCAGCCAATCAAAGCCCAACTTCGGCAATGAAATTCGCACCGAGATTCTGCAGCGCCTGTCTGCCGCCGAGGGCCTTGAGCGTCACCTGGACTCCAAGTACCCGGGTACCAAGCGTTTCGGCGTGGAAGGTGGCGAGAGCCTGATCCCGCTGATGGACGCGCTGATCCGCCGTTCCGGCACCTACGCGGTGAAGGAAATCGTGATCGGCATGGCGCACCGTGGCCGCCTGAACACGCTGGTCAATATTCTGGGTAAAAACCCGTCGGACCTGTTTGAAGAGTTCGAAGGCAAGAAAACCCTCGATACTTCCGGCGACGTGAAATACCACCAGGGTTTCTCCTCCAACGTGATGACCCCCGGTGGCGAAGTGCACCTGGCGCTGGCCTTCAACCCCTCGCACCTGGAAATCTGTGCGCCGGTGGTTGTCGGTTCCGTACGTGCCCGTCAGGACCGCCGCGGTGACAGCACCGGTGAGAAGGTGATGCCGATCAATATCCATGGCGATGCAGCCTTTGCCGGTCAGGGCGTGGTGCAGGAAACCCTGCAGATGTCCCAGACCCGTGGTTACTACACTGGCGGCTCTATTCACCTGGTGCTGAACAACCAGGTGGGCTTCACTACCAGCAAGCGCGAAGACGCACGCTCCACCGAGTACTGTACCGACGTTGCGAAAATGATCGACGCTCCGGTGCTGCACGTGAACGGCGACGACCCCGAAGCGGTGGTGCTGGCCGGCCTGCTGGCGGTGGATTACCGCTACGAGTTCAAGAAAGACATTGTCATCGACCTGGTGTGCTACCGCCGTCGCGGTCACAACGAGACCGATGACCCCTCCGGCACTCAGCCGTTGATGTACCAGACCATTCGCAAGCACAAGACCACCCGTACCCTGTACGCGGAAAAGCTGGTTGCTGAAGGTGTGCTGGACAAGGCTGCCGCGGACAAGCTGGCGAACGACTATCGCGACAAGCTGGATCGCGGCGAAGATGTGGCTACCGGCCTGGTAAAAGAGCCGGACGAATCCATGTTTGTCGACTGGCGTCCGTACCTGAACCACGAGTGGACGGTTGAAGGTGACACCAGCTTCCCGATGAAGAAGCTGAAAGATGTGGCCAACCGCATGACCACGGTGCCCGATGGCATTGTCATGCAGCGCCAGGTTGCCAAGATTTACGAAGACCGCCGCAAAATGGCCGGTGGCGCCCTGCCGCTGAACTGGGGAATGGCCGAGACTATGGCCTACGGCACCTTGCTGGAAGAGGGCTATATGGTCCGCTTCACCGGTGAGGACGTGGGTCGCGGTACCTTCTCTCACCGCCACGCCGTAGTACACAGCCAGAAAGATGGGCAGAGCTACGTGCCGCTGCAGCATATGTACGAAGGCCAGCCGGCGTTCGATATCTATGACTCCCTGCTGTCGGAAGAAGCCGTGCTGGCGTTTGAATACGGCTACGCCACCACCACCCCGAAATCCCTGGTGGTTTGGGAAGCGCAGTTCGGTGACTTCGCCAACGGTGCCCAGGTCGTGATCGACCAGTTCATCACTTCCGGTGAGCACAAGTGGGGCCGTATGTGTGGCCTGGTGATGTTGCTGCCGCACGGCTACGAAGGTCAGGGTCCGGAGCACTCCTCCGCGCGCCTGGAGCGCTTCATGCAGCTGTGTGCCGAGCACAACATTCAGGTATGTAACGCGACTACTCCGGCTCAGATCTTCCATTTGCTGCGTCGTCAGGCGGTGCGCCCGATGCGTCGCCCGCTGGTGATCATGAGCCCGAAGTGGATCCTGCGTCACAAGCTGGCTACCTCCAGCCTGGACGAGCTGGCCAAAGGCCAGTTCCACAATGTGATCCAGGACGAGGGCGTAGATCCTGCCAAGGTCAAGCGTCTGATCATCTGCTCCGGCAAGGTCTACTACCATCTGCTGGAAGCGCGCATGGAGCGCGAACAGGAAGATGTAGCATTTGTGCGTCTGGAACAGCTTTACCCCTTCCCGGACGATGAGTTCCTGGCTGCGGTTTCCGCATTCAAGAACATCGAAAGCGTCGCCTGGTGTCAGGAAGAGCCGATGAACCAGGGTGCCTGGTACTCTAGCCAGCACCACCTGCGTCGTCTGCTGAATGAAGCACATCCAAAGCTGGAGCTGGAATATGTCGGCCGCGCAGCCTCCGCTGCACCGGCGGCGGGCTATATGTCCACGCACCTGGAAGAACAGAATACGTTCATCAATGAGGCGCTGACTGTCAAATAAGGCAGCAGTACAACGAAGAGCAATCTCAGGAAACAGGAACAATGACCATCGAGATTAAAGCGCCAACTTTCCCGGAATCCGTTCAGGACGGCACTGTAGCCACCTGGCACAAACAACCGGGTGAAGCCGTGTCCCGCGATGAACTGATCGTGGATATTGAAACCGACAAAGTGGTGCTGGAAGTTGTCGCACCCGCAGACGGCGCCATCAGCGAAATTATCAAGGGCGAGGGTGAAACCATCCTGTCCAATGAAGTAATTGCTTTATTTGAAGAGGGTGCAGGCGGCAGCGCTGGCGCTTCCTCCGAAGCGCCCCCGGCGGCAGCAGCGCAAGCGGAAGCACCGGCTGCCAGCGGCGAGAAAATCGCTATGCCCTCTGCCAAGAAAATGGCGGCAGAAAAGGGCGTGGATCTGGGCGCTGTTGAAGGCACCGGTAAAGGCGGTCGCGTACTGAAAGAAGACGTGATGAAAGCGGGCTCTGCGCCGGCTGCCGCGGCGGCTCCGGCTGCAGCAGCGGCTCAGGTTGCGGTTGCACCGGGTGAGCGCGTAGAGAAGCGTGTACCCATGACCCGTATGCGCAAGCGCATCGCGGAGCGCCTACTGGACGCGTCCCAGTCCACCGCCATGCTCACTACGTTCAACGAAGTGAACATGAAGCCGATCATGGACCTGCGCGCCAACTACAAAGACCTGTTCGAGAAGACCCACAACGGCACTCGCCTGGGCTTCATGGGCTTCTTTGTGAAGGCCGCGGTAGAAGCGCTGAAGCGTTACTCCGCCGTGAACGCGTCCATCGATGGCAACGACATCGTTTATCACGGTTACCAGGACATCGGTGTTGCGGTTTCTTCCCCGAAAGGTCTGGTGGTTCCGATCCTGCGCGGTGCCGAGAACATGGGCCTGGCGGACATCGAAAACAACATCCGCGATATGGGTCTGCGCGCCCGTGACGGCAAGCTGTCCATCGAAGAGATGACCGGCGGCACCTTCACCATCACCAACGGTGGTGTATTCGGATCCCTGCTGTCCACCCCGATCCTGAATCCGCCGCAAACGGCAATTCTGGGTATGCACAAGATTCAGGAGCGCCCGATGGCGGTCAACGGCAAGGTAGAAATCCTGCCGATGATGTACCTGGCGCTGTCTTATGATCACCGCCTGATCGACGGCAAGGAAGCGGTTGGCTTCCTGGTTGCAATCAAGGAAATGATCGAAGACCCTGCACGCATCCTGCTGGAAGTGTAAGCAGTTCGAGTATTGGAGATAGGGCGGCTGGACTTTCCTGTACTGCGCAGTCGCCCGGAAAAAATGAGCCAGCGTTTACGCTGGCATCAACGGCAGCAAGACCGTCTCAGGGAAAGCCGGGCAGACCCCCGGTTATGCGGCAATGAACGCCGCATACGTTGAATCCACACAAATTTGGAACGGACCATGTCAGAAAAATTTGACGTAATCGTAATCGGCTCTGGCCCCGGTGGTTATGTAGCCGCAATCCGCGCAGCACAGCTGGGCCTGAAAACTGCCTGCGTCGAGAAATGGACTAACAAAGACGGCAAGGTCGTTAACGGCGGAACCTGTCTGAACGTAGGTTGTATTCCTTCCAAGGCGCTGCTGGACAGCTCCTGGAAATACCACGAAGCCAAAGATTCCCTCGACGTACACGGCATCGACACCGGCAAGGTGAAGATCGACGTCAAGAAAATGATCGAGCGCAAAGAAGGCGTTGTGAAGCAGATGTCTGGCGGCATCTCTGGCCTGTTCATGGCCAACAAGGTGACCTCCATTGAAGGCACCGGCAAACTGCTTTCCGGCAAGAAAGTGGAAGTCACCGACCACGATGGCAAAACCACTACGTACGAAGCAGAAAACGTGATCCTGGCTTCCGGTTCCGTACCGGTAAACATTCCGCCGGCACCGGTAGACAACAAGATCATTGTTGACTCCACTGGCGCACTGGAATTCACCGAAGTACCCAAGCGTCTGGGTGTGATTGGTGCGGGTGTGATCGGTCTGGAGCTTGGCTCTGTTTGGAACCGTCTGGGTTCCGACGTTGTGGTGCTGGAAGCCCTGGACAGCTTCCTGGCCATCATGGACCAGCAAATCGCCAAAGAATCCCAGAAGATCTTCAAAAAGCAGGGCCTGGATATCCGCCTGTCTTGCCGTGTAACCGGCAGTGAAGTGAAAGGTAAGGAAGTTGTCGTTACCTATCAGGACAAAGATGGTAAAGACCACCAGGAAACCTTCGACAAGCTGATCGTGTGTGTGGGCCGTCGCCCCTACACCGAAGGCCTGCTGTCTGAAGACGCTGGCGTGAAGTTGGATGAGCGCGGTTTCATCTACGTCAACGACCTGTGCATGACTTCTGCACCGGGCGTATGGGCGATCGGTGACGTGGTGCGCGGCCCGATGCTGGCGCACAAGGCGTCTGAAGAAGGTGTTGTGGTTGCCGAGCGCATCGCTGGCCAGAAGCCGATGATGAACTACGACGTGATCCCGAACGTCATTTACACCCACCCGGAAATCGCTGCGGTTGGCCGCACCGAAGAACAGGTGAAAGCCGATGGCGAACCCTACAACGTAGGTGTATTCCCGTTCCTGGCGGTAGGTCGTGCAGTAGCGGCGAACGAATCCGGCGGTATGGTGAAAATTATCGCTCACGCAGAAACCGATCGTGTACTGGGTGCCCACATTGTTGGTCCAAGCGCATCCGATCTGGTTCAGCAGGTGGCAATTGCCATGGAATTCGGTTCCAGCGCGGAAGATATCGGTATGACCGTATTCGGTCACCCGACTTTCTCCGAAGCAGTCAAGGAAGCAGCGCTTGCTGTTAACGGTCACGCCATCCACATGGCCAACCGCAAGAAGCGCAAGTAAGCGAGCTGTTTTACCGGGGCGGAAATCAGTTTCCGCCCCGGATTCATTTCAGGGTTCTGGTTTTGTAACGAAGCAGCCTCAGAACCTTGTCTAAAGGTGCAGAGCAATCTGCAATTGGTAAACACATTTCAAATGTGAATTGGTATTGACTATGAACTTGCATGAGTATCAGGGCAAACAACTGTTTGCAGCATACGGATTGCCGGTTTCCAAAGGCATCGCAGCGGAAACCCCGGCAGCAGCAGCAGCGGCAGCAGACGAAATCGGCGGAGACAAGTGGGTTGTTAAAGCCCAGGTACACGCTGGTGGCCGCGGTAAAGCGGGCGGCGTTAAGCTGGTAGACTCCAAAGCGGAAATTGAAGAATTCGCCAAGAAGTGGCTGGGTAACAACCTGGTAACTTATCAAACAGACGAAAACGGTCAGCCGGTTTCCCGTATCCTGGTTGAGAGCTGCACCGACATTGAGCAGGAACTGTACCTGGGTGCAGTGCTTGACCGCGCTACCCGTCGCATCGTTTTCATGGCCTCCACCGAAGGCGGCGTTGAGATCGAAAAAGTAGCGGAAGAGACTCCGGAAAAAATCCTGAAAGCCATCATCGATCCGCTGGTAGGCGCTCAGCCTTACCAGGGCCGTG
Source organism: Microbulbifer sp. ALW1 (assembly GCF_009903625.1). Lineage (NCBI taxonomy): Bacteria > Pseudomonadati > Pseudomonadota > Gammaproteobacteria > Cellvibrionales > Microbulbiferaceae > Microbulbifer > Microbulbifer sp. ALW1. The sequence goes on from NZ_CP047569.1 coordinate 2,369,765, forward strand.
AGTTGGCGTTCAAACTGGGCCTCGAAGGCGACCAGATCAAGCAGTTCACCAAGATCTTCCTGGGCCTGGCTCAGATGTTCAAAGAGAAAGATCTGGCCCTGCTGGAAATTAACCCGCTGGTAATCACCCCAGAGAAAAACCTGCACTGTCTGGACGCCAAGATCGTTATCGACAGCAATGCTCTGTACCGTCACCCGGACCTGCGTGAAATGCACGACCCGTCTCAGGAAGACGAGCGCGAAGCACACGCAGCCAAGTGGGACCTGAACTACGTAGCGCTCGATGGCAACATCGGCTGCATGGTAAACGGTGCCGGCCTGGCCATGGGTACCATGGACATCGTCAACCTGCACGGCGGCAAGCCGGCCAACTTCCTGGACGTTGGCGGCGGCGCGACCAAAGAGCGCGTAATCGAAGCGTTCAAAATCATCCTGTCTGACGAGAACGTAAAGGCCGTTCTGATCAACATCTTCGGCGGTATCGTTCGCTGCGACATGATCGCAGAAGGCGTAATCGGCGCAGTGAAAGAAGTTGGTGTAAAAGTACCGGTTGTTGTACGTCTGGAAGGTAACAACGCAGACCTGGGCGCTAAAGTTCTGAGCGAAAGCGGCCTGAACATTATCGCTGCCACCAGCCTGACCGACGCGGCAGAGCAAGTGGTTAAAGCTGCGGAGGGTAAATAATCATGTCAGTACTGATTAACAAAGACACTAAAGTAATCTGTCAGGGCTTCACTGGCTCCCAGGGTACTTTCCACTCCGAGCAAGCGATTGCTTACGGCACCAAAATGGTTGGTGGTGTAACTCCGGGTAAAGGCGGCCAGACTCACCTGGGTCTGCCGGTATTCGATACCGTGAAAGAAGCCGTAGAAGCGACCGGTGCAGAAGCATCCGTAATCTACGTACCGGCGCCTTTCTGTAAGGATTCCATCCTGGAAGCGGCCAACGGCGGCATCAAGCTGATCGTGTGCATCACCGAAGGCATTCCTACCATGGACATGCTGGACGCCAAGGTTAAGTGCGACGAGCTGGGCGTACGCCTGATCGGCCCGAACTGCCCGGGCGTGATCACTCCGGGTGAGTGCAAAATCGGCATCATGCCGGGCCACATCCACAAGCCAGGTAAAGTGGGCATCGTTTCCCGCTCCGGTACTCTGACTTACGAAGCCGTAAAGCAGACTACTGACCACGGCTTCGGCCAGTCCACTTGTGTGGGCATCGGCGGCGACCCCATCCCGGGCTCCAACTTCATCGACATTCTGGAAATGTTCCAGAACGACCCGCAGACCGAAGCCATCGTTATGATCGGTGAGATCGGCGGTTCCGCTGAAGAAGAAGCGGCTGCTTACATCAAAGCAAACGTCACCAAGCCGGTTGTTTCCTACATCGCTGGTGTAACCGCTCCTCCCGGAAAGCGCATGGGTCACGCCGGTGCGATCATCTCCGGTGGTAAAGGCACTGCCGACGAGAAGTTTGCTGCTCTGGAAGACGCTGGTGTTAAAACCGTTCGCTCCCTGGCGCAAATCGGCGACGCACTGAAGGAAATCACTGGCTGGTAATCACCAGTTATTGCTTTCGAAGAAGCCGCCCTTTGGGCGGCTTTTTTTATGTCTATTGATTTTCCGTTTTCCGTTTTCTGAGGTTTTTTGCGCCATTGCCCGCGAGCTTGATAAATAAACGCCCGGGGTGCATGATCAGATCCGTTATATTTCATGTTAACCTTAAGGAATGAGGATAAAAATACTATGAAAAAATCTTCGATAGTGGTTACGGTGGTGCTTCTCGGGCTAATCCCCACCATTTACGCTCCCATACTTTCGCGCATAAATAGCAGCAGTTTTCTTTTCGGTCTTAGTTCGGATTTTTGGGCCGGCTTTTCCATGAGTGCAACACTGGGAATAATGCTTTTGCTTATAGGTATGCTTTTTACTAAACCGAGAAAGTCCCCATAGTGTCCTGAAATATGGCGAGAGCCGGCAGTTTTTGTTGGCCTCCCACTGGGCGCTCAAAGCTTCGCACTGGTCACCCCGATGTGATACAGACATCATTAGCCAATGATTTCCAAATTAATTCCTGCGGCTTTGCTCTAAGTCTCTCTTTTGGTTCGCGTTAAAAGTGCTTGGTTGACCTGAGTTTGGGTTGCCATAACGCGAATTTTACAGGCCGTTTCTTTTGACTCTCATTGCTGATGTTTCTTGATAATTAGCATTTTGCGTATCAGCTGGAGTCATATCAAACTCGATAGGGAAATCAAAATTATGAAAGGAAGCTGCTCATGCGGTCAGGTTCAGTACCAGGTGAAGTGTCTGGATAGTGCAATTCAGCATTGTTCTTGTAAAACGTGCAGAAAATCGCATGCGGCCGCATTCAATTCGGCGGCAGCGGTTTTAAAGGAAAATTTTAAGTGGGAAAAGGGTGAAGATAATCTGTCGGGTTATGTGTCATCGCCGGGGAAAATACGTTACTTCTGCTCCACTTGTGGGTCCCATCTGATTGCTGAAAAAGAAGGTCGTCCACATTACATTCTTCGGGTCGCAACATTAGATGAGGACCCTGGCGTCAAACCAGATTCTGTAATCTGGAGGTCTCATGAGGTTTCATGGCTGGAGTACGGTGATCATATTGCCGCGCACCAGGAGTGGCAGCCGGGCCGATAGCTTGCATTTTTGGCTGGATGGTGAAAATTATACTGAGGGCTTTTATGGCTGGGCCAGCAAGAAATGGTGCGCTCGTCTATTCAGACAATTTTCAAGAACTGTCTATGTTCTACAGGGAGTTTTTTGGAATGAAAGTGCTCAGAGAGGCGGAGGAGTTCGTAAGTCTGGATAACGATGGATTTAATGTCGTCATTCATGCGGCACCATTCAAACTACCGGAAGATGGGTTTAATGCGGTTAAGTTATTTTTGACGGTGAATAGTCTTGACGTCGCCAAAAGAAAAGCTGCCGAACTTGGTGGGCAGGTATTCGAAGGGGAGTGGGAAAACTCGATATTTAAAGTGTGTAACATTGCGGATCCAGATGGAAATCAAATTCAGATCCGTGAGTTCTTATGAGATCTTTGTCTTTTGCCAGTTTATTTTCGGGATGAGGTGGGAGTCACAAAATGGCAAGAATTTTTGGGATATTTAAGATTGTCGCACTGTCTACATTAATGATTGCCGGCATTTGTATTTTGGGTGTGGAAGCTGGTCGCTTAATTGATGCGCCTACCTCGGCCTCCCCAAATTTTCTATTGCTAGTTGGTATCTTCTGTAGTGTTTCTGGTTCGACTGTGTGGCTAGTGATGGAAGTTCGGCAGATTAAAAGACATTGTTGACGCGTTAAGGGAGTTTTAGCCGTGAGAAAGTTAAAAATTACATTGGCGAGTATTCTGGTTGCAACAGCGGTCTCTGCATTTGCTGATGGGTCCTTCCGGCTTCCCAATGGAAAGCTTATCCAGGAGGGAAAGAGTAAACAGGAGGTCATCTATATGGCTGGTCCTCCCATGTATCAGGAGGTGGAGACTATCGCGGTAGATGAGGGGGTGGGTGGAAATCCAGTGAAGAGAGAGGTCTTGACCTATCGGCTACCCAGCTCTGTGGGTGGGATGTCACTGGTGACCGTAACTATAGAGAACAACAAGGTTGTTTCTGTGGCGTCTAAGCAGGAAAGCAGGATGTAGGCTTTTTGCGGGCGGGGCGGCTATTGGCTGCAATGGTTCCATTAAGCATCGATATGTCCGCTCTAGCTATACTCATATTTTGAAGGTGCGAAATAAAAAAAACCCGAGATCTTTCAATCTCGGGGTTTTCTGTATGGCGCACTCGGGAGGATTCGAACCTCCGACCGCTCGGTTCGTAGCCGAGTACTCTATCCAGCTGAGCTACGAGTGCGTCGTTGTGGTTGCGAACTATAGTGACTTGCCTCGGCTTCGTCAACTCTTTTTTAACGAGTTTTCTGAAAAACTCTTTAAAAATCCGCAAGTTACCGAGCTTCAGTGGCAATCTGAAATGGTTGCTTCAGCTCGATAGGGCGCGCATTCTGCCGTGGAGGAGAGGGCTTTGCAAGACCTTTTTTCAGTTTTTTATCCGCTCGATGCCTTTGGGCTCGGCGCCTCTCAAGCGGCTTCTATTCCGACGCTAGAGGGGGGCGCGCCGGTGGAGTTTTCGGTTGGGATCATTTGCTCTGCAAAGGCCATTTCCAGTAGTTCGGGGTCCCGGTGGCGCTTGATCTGTTCGAAGAAGCGCTTTGCCGGCGGGTAGCTCAGTTTCAGGTAAGCCAGCCACTGTTTGATTCGGTTGCCCAGGTATTTTGCCGGGTAGATGTCTTTGGTGGTGGTGTAGTAGTCGTAGAGCAGGGCGGCGACCTGGTGCCAGGCTAACGGTGTGTAGTTCCGGTTTTCGCACAGGGCGCGTATTTGCAGGCCGATATCCGGACGGGCGAGCAGACTGCGGCCGAACATGAAGGCATCGCAGCCGGTGACGGCTCGGCACCGCTGGAAGTCTTCCAGTGTCCACAGGTCGCCGTTGGCGATGACGCGGATGCCCACCTGCTCGCGAATTTCACCGATGTATTCCCAGTAAGCGGGAGGGCGATAGCCATCGACCTTGGAGCGGGCATGGACCGCAAGTTCTGCGGCGCCACCGGCTTCTGCGGCGCGGGCATTGTCCAGATAGCTGCTGCGATCTTCGAATCCCAGGCGAATTTTTGCCGAGACAGGGATTTCCTCGGGCACTGCGTTGCGTACTGCAGCGACTATACCTTCAACGCGGGAGGGTGACTGTAGCAGGCAGGCGCCGCCATCACTGTTATTCACGGTTTTGGCCGGGCAGCCGAAGTTGAGGTCGATGGCTTTTGCGCCGGCCTCGACGGCTTTGGCCGCATTGTAGGCCATGGCCTGGGGATTGCCCCCCAGTAATTGCAGTTTGACCGGGATGCCATTTGGCGTCGCGGCGCCCTGATCCAGCTCTGGGCAGAGGCGGGTAAATACTCTGCGGGGCAGGCGGGTATGGGTCACCCGGACAAACTCGGTCACGCAGACATCCAGACCGCCGATGCTGGAGAGCAGAGCGCGTACATGGTGGTCGATAACCCCCTCCATGGGGGCCTGATAGATTCTGGGTAATAGCGGTGTGTCGCGACATCCATCGTTCTGTTGTGGGCGCGTCGGTGCCGATACTTCTGGCTGTTGATTTGGCATAGATAGAATTGCGTGAGAGGTTGTGCTCGGGTTTGCGAAAATCGCAGACAGTTATTGTACGGAATTCTGTATTGCCTCCTAGCGATTTGTGCAATTAACCGGCAGGTTGATTTCAAACAGGGCAAGTGAGCGAATCTGGTAACGAAAATGGTCGAAAAAGGCGGTTTCGTCGGGGTTCTTGGTTGCTTCTGTAACTAATAAGTGTTTGATTTTGAAGGGATCTTGTATTGATAATGTTGCCCGCTCAATCGGATCAGATGAATAAATTGCAAATAATGAGGGGAATAAAGTGCAAGAGTCACTGATGCAGCAAGGCCTGGACATCACCGTCTTCGGCATGGGAATCGTATTTACATTTCTGCTGGTACTGGTGATCTGCACCTCCATCATGTCCCGCCTGATCACACGTTTTTTTCCTGAGCCTGAACCGGCTGCAGCGCCATCCTCTGCCGGGGGAGCACAGGCTCCATCCGGTAACGAGCGCTTGAAAAAAGTGATCAAAGCGGCAATCGAGCAACATCGCAACCGGCGCAAATAGATAACAAGCGCGGCGGACTTTTTGCACTCACCATTTGGGGGTTTAGCGCAGCGCCTAAACGCTGCAATGGCCTTGAGAGTGCTCCGAGCCAGCGATTCATTTTTCCAAATTTCCAAGACCCAACTTTCGAGAGAGACGACCCATGACTGAGGTTAAAAAGCCACTGGGGATTACCGATGTAGTCCTGCGCGACGCCCACCAGTCGCTATTCGCTACCCGCCTGCGGCTGGACGACATGCTGCCCATCGCGGAGAAACTGGATAAAGTGGGCTTCTGGTCTCTGGAGTCTTGGGGCGGCGCTACCTTTGATGCGTGCATCCGCTACCTGGGTGAAGACCCCTGGGAGCGTATTCGCGAACTGAAAAAAGCGATGCCGAATACCCCGCAGCAGATGTTGTTCCGCGGCCAGAATATTCTCGGCTATCGGCACTACGCCGATGATGTGGTCGAAAAGTTTGTCGAGCGCGCCGCGACCAATGGAGTCGATGTCTTCCGCGTGTTCGATGCAATGAACGATATGCGCAACCTGCAAACCGCTCTGGCGGCGGTTAAGAAGCAGGGCAAGCACGCACAGGGCACTATCTCTTATACCGTGAGCCCGGTGCACAATATGGACATGTGGGTCGACCTGGGGCGCCAGATCGAAGACATGGGAGCAGACTCCATTGCCATCAAGGACATGGCTGGCCTGTTGCGCCCTTACGAAGGCTTTGAACTGGTTTCCAAACTCAAGGCGGCGGTGGATATCCCTATCCACATGCAGTGTCACGCGACCACCGGACTGTCTACCGCTACCGCACTGAAGTGTGTGGAGGCGGGTATCGACAATATCGATACTGCCATTTCTTCCATGTCCATGACCTACGGTCACAGTCCTACCGAGGCGGTTGTTGCCATTCTTGAGGGCACCGATCGGGATACCGGCCTGGATATTAATCTGCTGGAAGAAATTGCAGCCTATTTCCGTGAGGTTCGCAAAAAGTACGCGAAATTCGAAGGCTCCTTACGCGGCGTTGACTCCCGTATTCTGGTAGCCCAGGTACCTGGCGGCATGCTGACCAATATGGAAAACCAGTTGCGCGAGCAGGGCGCCGGTGATCGCCTGGATGAAGTACTGGAAGAAATTCCCCGTGTGCGCAAAGACCTGGGTTTTATCCCACTGGTTACACCGACTTCGCAGATCGTCGGTACCCAGTCGGTACTGAACGTCTTGACTGGCGAACGCTACAAGTCGATTTCCAAAGAAACCGCTGCGGTGCTGAAAGGCGAATACGGTGCGACGCCGGCGGAGGTCAATAAAGAACTGCAGGACAAGGTCCTGGACGGAGCCGAGCCGGTGACCTGCCGCCCGGCTGACCTGTTGGCGCCTGAGCTGGGTGCATTGGCCGATGAGCTCAAACAGAAAGCGGCGGAAGATGATGTTGCACTGACCACCGGTGACGGTGAGATTGACGATGTGCTGACCTACGCGCTTTTCCCACAAATTGGCCTCAAGTTCCTGAAAAACCGCAGTAACCCTGAGGCGTTCGAGCCAGTGCCTACTGGCAACGAATCCTCCGAGGTGAAAAATGCAGAAGGCGACAGTGTTTACACGGTCACCGTAGAGGGACAGAAGTACACCGTGACTGTCGCTGACGGCGGCGATGTAACCGGGATGGTACCGGTGGGGCAGGGTGCTTCCTCTCCTGCTGCAGGCGCAGCTGCGCCAGTCACTTCCGGCGGTGAGCCAGTGAAGGCGCCACTGGCCGGTAACATTTTCAAAGTATTGGTGAAGCCCGGTGACCAGGTGGCTGAGGGCCAGAATATCGTGATTCTCGAAGCCATGAAGATGGAAACCGCGGTGAGCGCGCCGCGTGCCGGTACCGTGACGGGAATCAGTACCAAAGAAGGTGATTCCGTGGCGGTGGGCGATGCCCTGCTGACCATCGCGTAACGGGGGCCACAGTGGAAAATATAACGAACCTCTGGCTCTCGTCGGGTGCCAATCAGATGACCATCGGCCAGTTCTCCATGATTCTGGTGTGCCTCGGTCTCCTGTTTCTGGCGATTCGCAAAAACTTTGAACCTCTGTTGCTGGTGCCAATCGGCTTCGGTGGTGTGCTGGCCAATATTCCGGGCGCCAACCTTGCGTTGCCGGCGGTGGAAGCGGCCATCTATTCCGGTGATACCGGTGTGCTGGCACAGCTGGCGCAAGCGCTGGGACTGGGTGCATTTGAATCCATTGACGGCCTGAAGGCGGCGCTGGAAAGTGCGCCGGCCGCGGCTGCGGAGCGGGCCGCCCAGGTCGCCGCGGATGCAGGCTTCAACAATGGCATGCTGTATAACTTTTACTCCGTTGCCATTGCCTCTGGGATTGCGCCTCTGGTGATCTTTATGGGCGTGGGTGCGATGACGGATTTCGGTCCGCTGCTGGCCAACCCCCGCACCCTGTTCCTCGGCGCTGCGGCGCAATTCGGTATTTTTGCCACGGTGCTGGGCGCGGTGGGTATGTCTGCGGCCGGGATTATGGACTTCTCCATCGCCGACGCTGCGGCCATCGGTATCATCGGCGGTGCCGACGGCCCCACGGCGATATATGTCTCCAGCCTGCTGGCGCCGGATCTGCTGGGTGCCATTGCGGTGGCGGCTTATTCCTATATGGCACTGGTGCCACTGATTCAGCCGCCGATCATGCGCGCCCTGACGACCGAGCAAGAGCGCCGTATCGAGATGGTACAGCTGCGGCCGGTGAGCAAGCGCGAAAAGATTGTGTTTCCGCTGGTGTTGCTGATTCTGGTTGCACTTTTCCTGCCGGATGCGGCGCCGCTGCTGGGTATGTTCTGTTTCGGTAACCTGATGCGCGAGTGCGGTGTGGTTTCCCGCCTGTCGGATACTGCGCAGAATGCCCTGATCAATATCACCACCATCTTCCTGGGTCTTTCCGTTGGCTCCAAGTTGGCGGCAGATAAATTCCTCGATCCCAAAACCCTGGGGATCCTGGCGCTGGGTATTGTGGCCTTTGCGATTGGAACCGCGGCCGGTGTATTGATGGCGAAGTTGCTGAATGCTTTCAGCAAGAACAAAATCAATCCGTTGATTGGTTCCGCGGGTGTTTCTGCGGTTCCCATGGCTGCGCGGGTGTCCAACAAGCTGGGACTGGAATCCAATCCACACAACTTCCTGCTGATGCATGCGATGGGGCCCAATGTGGCCGGTGTGATTGGCTCTGCGGTCGCAGCGGGAGTCATGATTACCATGGTTAGGGCGATGACCGGCTGATCACCCGTTTACACTTCGCTCTCTTGAAACCCCGCACCTGCGGGGTTTTTTGTTGTTGATCGCATGTGCTGACTTGCTGGTCGTATGTTTGCGGCACTGAGGGGGCCGGGAGCGACTGGGCATGCTAAGATGGCGGCCATTTTTTCAGCTGAATGGCACCGCTTATCGGTGTCTGTAGGAGTGGTTATGTCCTGGTTGGGAGCCGGTATCGGTGCCGGCATCGGTATGATGTTCGGTGGTCCTATTGGCGCTGCCCTTGGTGCCTGGGTGGGCAGTTCCTTTGGGTCCGGTCTTAAGCGGCTTAGCGAAGCCGGGGTAACCCTGAACCGGGATGGGGTGCAGACGGTGTTTATTGTCGCGCTGTTCTCCATGCTGGCCAAAATGGCCAAGGCGGATGGGCAGGTTTCCAAGGCAGAAATCCAGCTGATCGAAGATTTCATCAACAACAATCTGCGCCTCAAAGGTGAGGATCGTCAGCAGGCGATCAAAATCTTCCAGAACGCTAAAAGCGACGATTTCAGCATTTACGATTACGCCAATCAGTATCGCCAGCTGATTCGCAACCAGGCGATGCGGGAGATGGTTTACCGTCTGCTGTTTGCGGTGGCGTTTGCTGACGGCGAACTGCACCCGGCAGAAGAGGAGATTCTGCGCAAGATCCCGGCATCCCTGGGGCTGCACGAATCCATCTTTAGCGCCATGTTCAATGAATTCACCCATCGCAGCCCGGGCAGTGGCAATAACTTGCAGGCGCACTACGACATCCTGGAATGCAGCCCGGATGTGAGTGACAAAGAACTCAAGCTGGCCTATCGCCGCAAAGCGGCGGAGTTCCACCCGGATAAAATGGCCTCCAAGGGGTTACCGGAAGAGTTTATGCGCCACGCGGAAGACCAGATGAAAAGTGTTACCGTGGCCTATGACACGATTGTCGCGGCACGTAAGCGCCAGGCCGCGGTTAGCCAGGCCTGATGTACCGGGTGTAGCTGGGCGTCACCTAATTTTCGAGCCGACTATTTCTGAATTAACTATTTCTGGATCAACTATGTCACTTGCCGATCAGATTCAACAGAAGTTACAGGATGCCTTTGCACCTAGCCATCTCGAAGTGGATTGCGAAAGTCACCTGCACAATGTGCCCGCAGGATCGGAAATGCATTTCCGTGTGGTACTGGTGAGCGAAGCGTTTTCGGCTGTGCGCAAAGTGCAGCGGCACCAGAAAGTGTACGGCGTATTGGCCGATGAAATGGCAGGGCCGATTCATGCTTTGGCATTACACCTGTATACCGCCGAAGAGTGGGCGGGGCAGGCACCGGCAAGCCCGCAGTGCCTCGGAGGTAGCAAGAGTTGAGTTCCTGGGCCCGTTTCTCCTGCGGGCCTCTCTAGATTTCCCTCTTCACATTGTTCTTTCCATATTTTTCTCTCCAGATTTCTCTTTCAAAAATAAAGAAGCCTGAAATGGGGCGCCGGTGCTGGCGACCGTACTTTGAATAGTTCATTCCTGATTTCTGGTGCTGTTGCGCTCGCAGAAAAATTTACACGCCAATTTTTTTAGCCCAACACTTCTTTACGCTTTGTATTTTCCGCGCTCTTGGGACCTGAATGTCGCCTGAATAGCTGACGGAAATTTTCCTATTTTTAGTGATGCTACCCTTTTGTCGAAGCCTTTCTGGCGTATAGATCTTTTTCGTCTCTGGTTGTTGTCGCCTTATCCGTCGTTTTTGGCGCAAAAAACTCTTTTTATGCGAGACCCAATTAGACCGTCGTTTTTTGCGACTGACGTTTAGTTTTCCCTAAATAAAAAATGTGGCGACAGAACCGTACAAAAGTTCCACAGATGAAGATTTTTTTTGGTTGTTTTTTCTACAACCGCTCTAGGGCGTGTCTAGACTGACAAGTGATTGGGTTAATTGCTGTTTAATTTGCCGAATACGATGGAGTTCTCAATGAAAATGACACGCGTTCTGACACCGCTTGCTATCGCTGTTGCTGCAATGGTTAGTGCCCAGCAGGCAGCTGCTGATATGTGGAGTGATGGAGATTTTGTTGTCCGTGTTGGTGCCAGCTGGGTAGATCCGGACGATGGTAATGATCAGTTCCGTCTGAGTGATGACCTGCTCGGTCTTAACTTCGATGTCGATTCCGATACCACCTGGAATATTTCTGGTGCCTGGTTGCCGGTCGAGCATTGGGGTGTAGAGCTGATGTATATCGGTGCTACAGATCACGACCTGGACATTACCGGAATTCGTGATGGCAACGTCACTTACTCGACCGATCGTTACCGCGTAGGTGGTTTTGAAGCCAGCTATAGCAACGCCTATTTGAACTGGTATCCGCTGAGCCGTGACTGCATGGGTCAGCCCTATGTAGGTATCGGTGTGAACTATACCGACTTCAGTGATGAAAGCCTGCGCGGTGAACTGCGCGATTTCATTAACGACCCGGACGTCGGCCTGGATGTTCGCAATGTGGACTACGGTCTGGGGCACTCCTGGGGCTTCACCGGGCAAATCGGTGTCGACTTCCGCTTTGGTCGCGACAGTGCTTTCCTGGTGAACGCTGCGGTACTGTACATTGATGCGGATACTGACCTGACCACCTACTACACCAATGTGGCGCTTGAAGGACGTCCGCGCCTCAGTGTTACCGATGATGTGGACTACAGCCCATGGGTATTTAACCTGGGCGTTGGCTACTCTTTCTGATCTCCGTATGTGAGTGACGAGTAGCGTTCATGGAAGAACCGAAAAAGGCACCTGCGGGTGCCTTTTTTGTTGGCTCAGTAACTTAAGGACCCGGTGATTCGTTCATGGAGTACCGCGACTATTACCAGATATTGGGTGTCGAGCGTTCGGCCGCTCAGGCTGACATCAAACGGGCCTACCGCAAGCTGGCGCGAAAGTATCACCCTGACGTGAGTAACGAGGGGGATGCAGAAGAGCGCTTTAAAGAAGTCAGTGAAGCCTATGAAGTGCTGAAAGATCCAGAAAAACGCGCAGCCTTCGACCAGCTGGGTACTAACTGGAATAGTGGGCAGGACTTCCAGCCGCCGCCGAACTGGGACCAGGGCTTTGAGTTTCATGGCGGTGGTTATACCGAGGCAGACCCGGAAGCTTTCAGTGATTTTTTTGAAAGCCTGTTTGGCCGTGGTGGCTTTCAGCCAGGGGCAGGGCATCACCGAGGCTTTCATCAGGGCGGGCGCCAGTTTCACGCGCGGGGAGAGAATACCCATGCACGCATTGCCATCGATATTGAAGATAGTTACCGCGGCAGCAAGCGCCAGATCACCCTCAAGCATTCCGAGCTGGGGGCGGATGGGCGGCCGGTGATTCGTGAGCGCAAGCTGAATGTGACCATTCCCAAAGGCGTAACCGAGGGCCAGCAGATTCGCCTGGCGGGCCAGGGACAGCCGGGAATGGGTGAGGGCAAAGCGGGAGATCTGTTTCTGGAAATCGCATTCAACCCGCACCCGCGATATAGCGTGGAAGGTAAAACCGTATATCTGGATCTGCCGGTGGCGCCCTGGGAGGCGGCACTGGGGGGCAAGGTGCCGGTGGAAACACCCAGTGGCACTGTCAACCTGACCTTGCCGGCGAATAGTAAAAACGGCGGTAAATTACGCTTGAAAGGGCGCGGGTTGCCGGCCAAGGAGCCCGGCGACTTGTATGTGGTACTCGATATAGTGACGCCGCCGGCGAACACGGAAGCAGAGCAGGCGGCCTACCGCCAATTTCGCGATGCATTTCAGTTTGAACCGCGGGGCGGCGACGCTGGGGGCAACAAAGGGAGTGTCTAAATAGAGTGTCTAAATAGAGTGTCTAAATAGAGTGTCTAAATAGAGTGTCTAAAGGGAGTATCTGATGATGGAAGCGAAAAGCGAGCCGGCGGACAGTTTGTCGGAATTACTCGATGAGCAGAGCCGAATTACCCTCAGGGAGTTGTGCGCAGCGTGTGAGCTGTCTGCAGAGCAGGTTATTTCACTGGTGGATGAAGGGGTGATCGAAGCCTATCCCAAGGGAAATACGCTGCACTTCAGTGGCATCTGTGTGCGAAGGGTCCGCCGGGTTTACCGGTTGGAACGGGATCTTGGCGTGAATCACGCAGGAGCGGCGCTGGCCCTGGAACTGCTCGAGGAAATCGATCAGCTCCGGGCGAAGATCCGACGCCTGGAGCGCCGGTAAAGGGCTGGAGCGCTGGTAAGCGGCAGCTGTGCTAGCGGGCGCGTTAAACCGCGGCCTTACTGGTGATTTCGTACGCCAGGTAAGAGGTATAGGCCACATAGGCCAGCAACAGTGCTGCGCCTTCAAATCGATTGATACGCCCCTGATGCCCGCGGAAACCAAAGCCAAATATAAATAGGGCAATGGTCAGGCCCATGACCATCGGCCAGTCACGGTAGATCAGTTCCGCTGGAACTTCTGGCATGGGCGCGATGGCGCCGGCGATTCCCACCACGGCCAGCAGATTAAACATGTTCGAGCCGACCACGTTACCAATGGCGATATCGTGCTGACCTTTTCTTGCCGCGACCACGGTAGCCGCAAGTTCCGGCAGGGAGGTGCCTAACGCGACAATGGTGAGGCCGATAATCAGGTCGCTGACACCCAGCTGATGGGCAATGGTCACTGCGCCCCACACCAGTAGCCGCGAGCTCACAATCAATAGCACCAGACCGGCAACTACCCAGAACAGCGCTTTGCTCAGGGGCATAGCGTGCTCTTCCAGGCTGTCTTCCAGTTCACCTTCGAATTCATCACCCTGGCCTTTGCTTTTAATCGCAGAATAAATGGACCAGCCAATTACGCCGAAGAATCCCGCCAGCAGTATCAATGACTCGGTTCTGCTCAATCCTCCATTCCAGAAAAACGCGGCAGTGACACAGGTGATTACCAGCAGCAGCGGTAATTCCTTGTGGATGATTTTACTGTGCACCGTGAGGGGGATCATGATCGCGGTGGCACCCAGAATCAGGCCGGTGTTAGCAATATTGGAGCCGTAGGCGTTACCCAAGGCCAATCCCGGGCTGCCGTCCAGCGCTGCCATGGCGGAAACCACCATTTCTGGCGCAGAGGTACCAAACCCGACGATGACCATTCCGATCAGTAGCGGCGGCATGCCGGCGTGTTTGGCAGTAGCGGCGGCACCATCGACAAATCGATCGGCACTCCACATCAGCAGGATAAATCCAGCGACGATGGCGAGCAGGGCAAGAATCATGGGGTTCCTTAGGTTATCTGGGCGTCAAAGTATTGGAACGTCGGTTCACCGCAAGCGCAGGTGATGACCGGAAGCCAAAGTGGGGGCGATTGTACCGACAACGGCGGCGACTTGCAGTGCTCATCCTTGGTCCTGCTCCTCACCTTCTCACCTACATGGGTAATCAACAGGATAGCGTCCCGCTGGTGGCTGAATTTGGGGGACCTTACAGTTTGGGCTGATTTGCGTCAGGCCCGAACCTGTAGCAATGAGCCTGTGGAACGAGAAGTGTGGCGAGAGGCGTTTGTTTAGAAGTTCGAGAATTAAGAGGTCCGTGAATTATGAACAAGAAGTTGCTTCTGGGTGCTCTGATCGGTGCCGGTATGTCGATGCTGAACAAAAAAATCCGTCAGCAATCCGCGCCGTCAGCGGGGGTGCCACCGAAAGATTTCAACAGGCCCGACTTCAGCAAGGTGCCGCCGCCCCAGCAGCCGGGTGGCCCGAATCTGGACGATATCCTCGCCCGTGCCGGGCAGCCTGGTGGCCTCAACCCCGGAGGTACACCGAGTGGCCAGGTGGGTGGGCAAGCAGGAGGCGCTCCCGGCGGCGATATCTTTGGGGGTGCCATTCCCGCGGGTGCCGGCGCAGGGGGCGCCGCGGTCTTGATGGAACTGGCACGGCGGATCTTTGCTCAGATGCAGCAGTCTGGGGGCGCGATTCCGGGTGGTTCGATTCCAGGCGGGACAGTGCCCGGAGGATCGGGGCAGTCACCCGGTGGTGGCATGGGTAGTGGCATGGGCGGTGCCGGGGGAGGTGGATTGGGAGAAATCCTGGGGCAGATCTTTGGGCGCGCCAACGGCAAATTTGGGCAGCAGGGGCCGGAAGGACCCAAGAAAAATCCGGGAAACTGGCAGGGCTCTTCGTCCTCGTCGCAGGGGCCGGGAGGGCTGTTTGGCTTTGTGAATACCGCCGAGGGCAGCGGAGCGAAGGATTTGAACGGCGGCGAGGGACAGGCGGACGCCATGCTCAAAGCCATGGTTGCCGCTGCCCAGGCCGATGGGCGTATTGACGAGTCTGAACAGCGCAACATTCTGCAGGCGCTGGACGGTCAGCTGGAGGCTTCGGCGCTGGATGAGTTCCGCCAGTTTCTCACCCAGCCAATCAGTATCGATGACGTGGTTTCTGAAGCCCGGGATCCGGCAACGGCATTCAACCTCTACCTGGTGTCAGCGATGACGATCAACCCGGACAACGCGCAGGAGCGCCAGTATATGGAAGCGCTGGCGGAGAAACTGGGGATATCCGAGCAGGCGGCGCAGGTCATCGAACAGCAAATACCCCGATAACGCCGGTTCATCACTCGAGGTTGCGGCGGCTTTTACAGTCCTGCGGACTGTGCGACAGATTTTTTGCCCGGTAACAGCCGGGCAAAATTTTCTCCCGTGGGATAATCGCCGGCGCTCCAGCCCAGGCGGACAACCACCGTAGCGGTGGAGGGTGAAATCATGACCACCTGCTTGCGATTACCCAGCATGAAGTAGCTGTCCTGCGGTAGTTCCGGGAAGCGCAGCTCGCCGGCCTCTCCGTCGTTATGGGGGCTGGTTCCGCTGTTCAACCAGAACTGGTAACCGTAGGCGGATTCATTTTGACTCTGGTTGGGGCTGCTGGCCGCTGCCACCCAGGACTCCGCTAGCAGTTGTTCTTCCCCCAGCGACCTTGATTCAGCATCAGCAGGCCGAGCCGTGCCCAGTCTCTGGCGGATGCGTATATGTAGGAGCTGCCCACGTAGACGCCGCTGGGGTCCACTTCAAAGGTGGTGTGGCGCATGCCCAGCGGGGCAAGTAGCTGTTGTTGCAGGAAATTCGCACTCGACTGCGGCGAGCCGCCCAGCTGTTCGAACACCCAGCGGGCAAGCAGGTTGGTGGTGCCGGACGAATAGGAGAAATGATCGCCAGGCTGGTGTGCAAGTGGGCTTGTCATGGCCACGTCCGAGGCACTGTGTGCACTGAACAGCATTTGAGTGGCGTCACTGCCGGGTGCGTAAGTTTCGTCAAAATCCAGGCCGGAAGACATCTGCAGCAGGTTTTCCAGCGTCACCGCTGAGCGCTCTCCGGTCCATTGCGGAAACAATGGCTGTACCGGCTCAAGTTCGTGGATCGCCTGCAATCTTCCCACCATCATCGCGGTCAGGCTTTTGCCCATAGACCAGCCCAGCAGTGGCGTTTGCGCATTGATGCCATCGGCATAGGACTCTGCAACCAGTTTCCCGTCCTGGACGACCAGCAGTGCGCGGGTCTGCAAACCCGTACTATTGTCCTGCTGCAGAATTTCATCGAGTTGCTGTTGCAGCGAGGAATCGATATTTCCGGTGCGGTTGCCTTCTGGCCACTCAGCGCTCGATTCCGCCAATGGTTGAATGGCTACCTGATCCAGCGCCTTGGTGTTGCCGATGTCCAGGGTGCAGCCGAGTCCGGGGCGGAAAGTGGCACTGGTTTTACCCATGCCTAGCAGGGTGGCGGTGACCTGCTTGCGCGTTTCATCGTACTGCAGATCCAGCAATCGGTTGGCGGGCGAGTAAGAGGCCAGGTCTTCCAGGTTTGTGGCCGCGTCGAAGCCGGAAACAAAATGTCCGGAGCACGCCAGCTTGGCACCCATGCCGGTGGCGACACGCACGGCATTTCCCAACTGGGTGATCGAGAAACCCAGTATGGTCGGGGCAAGAAGGGCCAGAATCAGCAGCAGGCCGGCGAGGCTTGCGGACAGCGTCAGTATTATTTTTTTCATTGATGGCACATCGGAAGCGATTGGTGTGTCGATTCTAGCAATGGCCTCTCCGGTCCCGGGAGGTTATCGGCGGCCATTCTTTTGGCGAGAGACAAGAGATCGAGGCTGGGGGCAGAAATAGGTGGTATGGCCAGCGCGCAGCAGGGTCGGCTCAGTCGAGCTCACTGTACTCTGCTGCTGCAGCTGAAGCGTCATCACTGGCAGAAAACTCCTGAAGTAATGCCAGGAAGGGCTCGCCGAAGCGCGCCAGCTTGCTGTCGCCAATACCGGAGATGGCCAGCATCTCTTCCGGGTTGCGCGGGCGGGCACTGAGCATTTCCCGCAGAGTGGCGTCGTGAAAGACCACATAGGGTGGTACTCCGCGCTCTTCCGCGAGAGTCTTTCGCAGACCGCGCAGGGCTTCCCACAGGGGCTGATCTTCTGGGGTTATCTCGTGGTTGGCGCGCGTGCTGCGTTCGTTCGAACCTGAGGAGCGGGTCGGTGTTTTTGGCAGGGTGCGCAGCTGTACCCCTTCTTCCCCGCGCAACACCGGCCGGCAGAGTTCTGTCAGTTGCAGGGCGTTAAAGGCTTCAGCATTTACCCGCAGGTAGCCACGCACCACCAACTGTCGGGTAACTGCGCGCCATTCATTGGCACTGAAATCGCTACCGATTCCATAGGTGGAAACCTGCTGGTGGTTGAATTGGCGTACTTTTTCCGTATCGGCACCCCGCAATACATCGATCACATGGGCCGCACCGAAGCGCTGGCCAGTGCGATAGATACAGGACATCAGCTTGCGGGCTGCTTCGCTGGCATCCCAGGTCACGGGAGGCTCCAGGCAGGTGTCGCAATTGCCACAGTCGGCGGTCAGTTCCTCGTTGAAGTAGCGCAGCAGTGCGCGGCGTCGGCAACTGGTTATTTCGCATAGTCCCAGCATGGCGTCGAGCCGTTGCCGCTCCTGCCGTTTGTGCTCTTCGCTGCCTTCAGAGGTGGCCGCCATTTGGCTGAGTTTGACCACGTCTTCCAGCCCGTACAGCAACAGCGCAGTCGCCGCTTCGCCATCGCGGCCAGCGCGTCCGGTCTCCTGATAATAGGCCTCGACGCTTTTGGGCAGGTCCAGGTGCGCAACAAAGCGCACATCGGGTTTGTCGATGCCCATGCCGAAGGCAATGGTAGCGACCATGACGACGCCGTCTTCCCGCAGGAATCGGCGCTGGTGATCGGCGCGCACGGTTGCGGAAAGGCCGGCATGGTAGGGCAGGGCATTAAATCCCTGTTGCTGCAGCCAGGTGGCAGTGGACTCTACCTTGCTGCGGGACAGGCAGTAGATGACGCCCGCATTGCCGGTCTGTTCCGTATTCAGAAACTGCAACAGCTGGCGTTTGGGGTTGTTCTTGGGCGCTATGCGGTACTGGATATTGGGGCGATCGAAGCTGCTGACGAAGTGGCGTGCACTCTCCAGATCCAGGCGCTGGGCAATTTCCTGACGGGTACGCTGATCCGCAGTCGCAGTAAGGGCCACCCGTGGCACCTGGGGGAAGCGCTGGTGCAGGCAGGAGAGCTGCAGGTAGTCTGCGCGGAAATCGTGCCCCCACTGGCTGACACAGTGGGCTTCGTCGATGGCAAACAGGGCGATATCCGCCTGGGCCAGCAAATCCAGGGTGCGCGGCTGTAACAGTCGTTCCGGCGCCAGATACAGCAGCTCCAGATCCCCCTGTAACAGGCGTCGTTCTATGTCCTGGGCCTCTGCGTAGTCCAGAGAGGAATTCAGGAAGGCCGCCGATACGCCAGCGGCCCTCAGGGCTTCCACCTGGTCCTGCATCAGGGCAATCAGTGGTGAGATGACAATGCCGCATCCCGGTCGGGCAAGGGCCGGGATCTGGTAGCACAGGGACTTGCCACCGCCCGTGGGCATCAGCACCAGTGCATCCTGGCCACTGACCAGCGTCTCAATAATGTCTTGCTGGTCACCGCGAAATTCGGTGTAGCCAAAGGTGTGTTCGAGAATGTAGTGGGGGCTGCCGGCAGCGGCCGGACTGGAGGTTGGCTGTGTCATGGGCGGCAGTATACCCCCGGGGTGGGGGCCGCGGCGAACTGGTACCAGCGGTCGAGTGGTGTACAAGGGCAGTAATTGTTGGCGGTTATAACCACTCGATTGGCGCCGGTTGCCTCGCTATGTCGTGAGGTTGTTCTATAATCCGTCCACCGCAGACATAGACAGGGATAAAGCTATGCGCGCAATGACAACGGAGTCACTTCAGGCAGCCGGTGCACGGGTATCTGGCGTCCTGCTTATCGCTATGAGTTTGGTCCTGGGGATGCTCTCGGGTTGTTCGACCCAGGCTCCCAGTGCCGTGAATCCTCGAAATCTCGCCCAGTCCGCGGTTGCGGATACCCATCTGGGCTGGAAACCCGCGCCGGCCAATCAGCTCAATTATTCCCTCGCTACCTCTACCGGCATTGCCCGTATGGAAGTGCGGGAGTTACCGTTGGATCTGGAGGCGGTGACCATTGAGTTGCCGGGGATGCGGAATGTCGAGGGTGTGCAGTGGCGTGCCGCCAGCGGCGAACACGCGATGCTGTTTGATGGTGCCGAGGGGATGGACGGTGTGACCGTCGAGCGCCAGCAGCGGGGCTACCGGCTGCAGGTACAGGGCCCCGCCCTGGAGTCCATGCGCAGCGGCGGCCTGCTGACGGTGATTGATTATTACCGAAATTAGCTATCGAAATTAGCTATCGAATTTAGCGATTGTCACTCCCGGCCAGTGTTGAAGCTGACCCCTGATCAGAACCCCAGCCCCGCAGGGCGGATCAGGTAGAGGTTGGGCCAGTACTTACCCGTTACCCAGAGCCCGTTGCGGGCCTGGTCCCAGGCGATGCCGTTGGCCACGGCATCCACATTCCACTGTTGTTCTTTCAAACTGTCCCGCTGCAGCTCCTGCAGATTCAATACGCCTTTCACCACCCCCGTTTGCGGGTCGATGGCGATCACGCGCGGATCCTGCCAGATATTGGCCCAGATCAGTCCGTGTACATATTCCAGTTCATTCAACCTCGACCAGCGCTCCCCGCCACCGGTGACCGCCAGGGTGCTGGTTACGGCAAATGTTTCCGGGTCCCGAAATGTCAGCTGGTCGCTGCCATTGCTCATGATCAATTGTTCGCCATCGCTGGTCAGTCCCCAGCCCTCGCCGCGGTAGCCCAGGATTTTTTCCTGGCTCAGGCTTTTGCGGTCGTACACCTGCACCTCTCCTGCGCGGTAGGTAAGCAGGTACAGCTTATCTCCGAAAACTGCGAGACCCTCCGCAAAGCGGTTGCCCGCCAGCCACTTGCGTCTTACGGGATTGGCACTGGGGTCGGTATACTCCGCCAGCCAGGAGCGGCCGTAGAGCCCGCTGCTTTCCAGCCAGCGCTTGCCGTCGTAGTAGAGCCCCTGGGTAAAGTGATCTGCCGGCCGGGGTTTGCGCTCCAGCAGCTCGTACTTCAGGGTTTCTGTAGCCAGGGCACTCTGGGAGATGGCGATCAGAATCAAATGGTTCAGTAAAACGGTGATGGCAGATTTCATTGTCTGTCCAGGTTTACCCAATTCAGTTTTTCAGTTCAGTACCGATAGTTTATGACCAGAATAAAAACATTTGTCACCCTGACCCTGCTCGGTGGACTGGCGGTGGTGTTACCCATTGCTATTTTCATCATGTTGTTCCAGTGGCTGTTTGGCCAGATCAGCGAACTGGTGGCACCTGCCACCGAGTGGATGCAGACACATACGGAGTTCAAGGATAACTTTGCACGCCTGATCGTCATAGCGCTGATCCTGGGGCTCTGCTTCCTGATCGGGTTGCTGGTCAAAACCAGTGTGGGGCGCTGGGCGCACCGGCATCTGGATTTCTGGCTGGGCAAATTGGCGCCGGGCTATAACACCATCAAGGATCTGGTACTGCAATTTATTGGCGGTGGCGGCGGAGAAGGGGTGCTGTCGGGGCCGGTTGCGCGGGCGCGTATCCACGGTGCGGACAACCCCCTGGCGGTCACCGCGATTGTCACCTCACAGCATGCCAATGGCGATTACACCGTGTATGTGCCTACGGCACCCGTACCGACTTCCGGGTTTGTCTATCACCTGCCGCCGGAATGCGTGGAAATTTTGCCCCACGTCACCGTGGAGGCGGCGATGAAATCGATTGTTGCCTGCGGCTCCGGTAGCGGTACTCTGCTCAATCCGCCCGAGCCGGCGCTGGACAAATAACCTGGAGCCGGCACTGCGACGTTTCGCGGTGCTGGCCTAGATGTCCCGGTTTTTTCCCAGTGCCCGGATCGCAAAGCGCGTCGGGTGCAGGGCTTTCACCAGATCTTCCGACACTGGCATCACTTCGCCGCCGATCCAGGCGGCCACCAGTTCCGCCGCCAGCGGCGCATAGGTAAATCCTCTCGATCCCAGTCCCGCCAGTACAAACAGCCCGTTCTGGTAGGGGGTACGGCGGTCGATCAGCTGCTTGCGGTTTTTGCGCAGGGCACCGTAGGAATTTTCCAGCTGTGCCCAGTCTGCGACCGGACCGGCCATGGGCAGGTAGTCGGGGGTGGCGGCCCGTAGGGCGGCGCGGCCGGCGAGCTCCTGCTCGGCAAACGACCGGGCGACGTCGGGCAGTAACGTGGCCAGGGTATCGAGGTTTTCCTGGTGTTCTTCGCGACGAACTTCGGTGCTGGTCTGCTTCAATTTGAAGCTGGCACCGAAACTGTGTTGTGTGTTTTCGGCAGCCGATGTATTTCGGGCGGGTGCAATATAGCCTTCGCCACACAGGGCAATTTTCAGGGGTGAAGATTCCTCTGTGGCCTGTGCAAAAGACACCTGGCCGCGGATTGGCTGCAGGGGCAAGGGTTTTGTTTGCGTAAATTCGCGGTTGAAGTTGGCCGTGCAGAGAACCAGGGCATCAAAAGTCTGGCGCTGTGTCGCACTGCCTGTATCCAGGGTATCCAGCTGCCAGCCTCCTGCCGTTTCTGTCGGGTTGGCTACACGGGTCGCAAAGTGCAGCTGAATGTTCCGATGATCGAGTAAGCTGCTGCAAACCTGTTTTGGTTCCAGCCACCCGGCTTGGGGGAAATAGAGTCCCGGACTGGTAAGTGGGACGCCCGCCAGTTCTGATGCCTGCTGGCAGCTGACTGGCCGGGCTAGTTCCGCGTCGGAGCCCAACTCGAGCTGGTCTACGATCTGCTGCTGCAGTTGCTGTTCTTTTTCCGTCTGCGCGAGCTGTAAAAGCCCATCGAAATGTACTGCCTGGGGGCAGAACATGGGGTAAAAGCGCTGGGCAAACTGCAGTGCCAGCAGGTTGAAATCGCCATTGGGGCCGGGCTTGGGGGAGAGCTTCGCGTAGAGAATCCCCTGGTCATTGCCAGAGGCACCGCTGCCGGGTTCCGCTCCCTGTTCAAATACGGTGACCTTGAAGTTGCGTTCCGCCAGTGCTCGCGCCACGCAGGCACCGGCGATACCGGCACCCACCACGGCGATGGTTTCCGGTTTTGTGTGGCCGCTTTCCGGCAGGTGCCAGGGGGTTGCCGAATACACCGACTTTCTTTCTGTGGCCTGCTGCTCCTGTATCTCTGGTCGCTCTGGTAAATCCGGTAGCTCTGATAACTCCGCTAACTCTGGTAATTCCGTTAAATAGTCTCCCCGCAACATTTCCCGCTTGCGACCAAAGCCGGGTACTTTTTGCAGGGCAAAACCTACGCGCTTGAGTCCGCGTTTAACGATGCCCGCGCAGGTGAAGGTTGCGAAAGTGGCTCCGGGTGCACTCAGGCGCGCGATGGAGCGGAACAGGTCGTCACTCCACATCTCCGGATTTTTCGAGGGCGCGAAGCCATCCAGAAACCAGGCGTTGACCAGGCCATCTCTTTGCGAGTCGTCCAGTAACAGGCTTTGGAAGCCTGCGCTGGCCTCGTTGATGACCAGGGTCAGATGTACCCGGCCATTGAACGTCAGCCGGTGAACCCCCTTTGCCAGATAGTGCGGATATTGCTCGATCAGCTGCTCGCTGAGTGCTGCCAGCTCTGGCCAGAGCGCCAGGGCCCGAACGAGGTCCGGTCGGCGCAATGGGTACTTTTCCACCGTGACAAAATGCAGTTGTGCGGATGGCGGAGCCACGGCCGCCCAGAGCTGCCAGGCGGCGAGAAAATTCAGCCCGGTACCGAAGCCGGTTTCACCGATGGTAAATGTCGCATTGCGGTCGAGCCCCGACCAGCGCTCTCGCAATTGGTTCTGGGCCAGGAACACGTGACGTGTTTCTTCTAGGCCGGAGGCGGTGGAAAAGTAGATGTCATCGAAGGCGGTGGAGACCGGTTGCCCGTCTTCCCGCCATTCGATGCTGGCGTGCTGGTTTATTGGATTGCCGGGTTGATCGGCGTTGCCGCTTTTTTCAGACATGGCTCAGCGCTGCCAGCGGTTACTGAAAGCCGAACTCGCGCATGATCTGGGCGCACCATTGATCAAGGCGTTCGTCGCTGCGGTCAAATTCATTCTCTTCGTCCAGCGCGAGGCCGACGAATTGAGTATTGTCCGGGGTTAGCCCCTTGGACTCCTCGAACTGGTAGCCTTTGACTGGCCAGTAGCCCACGGCCCTGGCGCCGATGGCGACGACCTGGGCGTGCAGGTAGCCAAGGGCATCCTGGTACCACTGGGGGTAGCCTTCCTGATCGCCCAGGCCATACAGGGCGACGGTCTTGCCGCTCAGGTCCAGGGTTGCGAGCTGGTCCCAGCAGTTTTCCCAATCTTCCTGCAACTCGCCGTAGTCCCAGGTGGGAATACCGAGAATCAGAAAATCGTATTCCTGCATCAGGGCAACGTCATCGTCCGCTACGTTGTGCAGGTCAATCCACTCCTCACCGATGCGATCGCGGATTTTTTCCGCT
Organism: Microbulbifer sp. ALW1; assembly: GCF_009903625.1. Taxonomy (NCBI): domain Bacteria; kingdom Pseudomonadati; phylum Pseudomonadota; class Gammaproteobacteria; order Cellvibrionales; family Microbulbiferaceae; genus Microbulbifer; species Microbulbifer sp. ALW1. The sequence goes on from NZ_CP047569.1 coordinate 2,393,606, forward strand.
GCCATTTCGGTATAACAGGTGCTGGAGCCGTAAAAAAGTCCGATGGGTGCGCGCATAAATTCTTGAGAGTCGGTTCAGTGTTGAGCTGGAAAGTAGCGTTTGAAAATTGAGCCTGAAATCTGCCCCAAGCCGTCAATTCGAGCCCAGAGCGTTGACGTAGCCGAGTTGGCGCCAGGCCTCGTAAATAACAATGGCCGCCGCGTTAGAGAGATTGATACTGCGGCTGTTGGCGCACATGGGGATGCGCAGTGTGTTTTCCGGGCCGGTTGCTGCCAGGAAGTTTGCCGGAAGGCCGCGGGTCTCGGGGCCGAAGACGATGGCGTCACCCGATCGGAATTCGATTTCGGAGTGGGCGCGGCTGCCTTTGGTGGAAAGGGCCAGCACCCGCTCGGGTTGTTCTGCCTCGACAAATGCGTCCCAATTTTGGTGGCGTACCACGCGGCTGTACTCGGCGTAGTCGAGTCCCGCTCGGCGCAACCGCTTATCCTCCATGGTAAACCCCAGGGGTTCGATCAGATGCAGCTCGGCACCGGTATTGGCACACAGGCGAATGATATTGCCGGTATTGGGGGCAATTTCCGGTTGGAAGAGCACAATCTTGAACATGATCAGGTTTGTTTGCGTGTCGAATGAGTGATCCGGGTTCATCGCCCGGGAGTGGGCTGGGCCTGAAAGGCGGCCCGGATCGGAAAATGATCAGCTGGGCCGCAAATGGCGGGGGATTATAGCGCGGAGGAGGTTTCTTCGCAGTCGATCTCGACCCCCAGTTCGTCGGCGATTTCATCCAGCTCATCGTAGAGGCCGTCAATGCTGACATCTTCCGCCACACTGATGGTGCACTCGGCGGTAAACAGCGGTTCGCCGCTCCAGGGGGTGCTGCCGTAGCGGGTATCCAGGGACTCCATGTTGATCCGGCGCGCGGCGAGGGCGCGGGAGATTTCCTTGACGATACCCGGGCGATCATTGCCCACCAGTTTCAGCTGCAGGGTCTGGCGACTGTCGGCGGCCACGGCGAGGGCGTCTTCGATTTGCAGTTTGAAGTCGTCGCCCGCGAGATTCTTCAGTGCGCCCTTTAGTCGCTCACTGTCGTCTGCGGATACGCTGACCCGCAGTATGCCGGCAAACTTGCCCGCGAAGTGCGCCATGCGGCTGTCTTCCCAGTTGCCGCCGTTTTCCGCCACGGCGGCGGAGAGCATTTCCACCACGCCGGGTTTGTCGTCGCTGATGATGGAGATGACGAGGTGTTGCTGCATGAGGGCTTCCTTGTTGGCTCTGCTGGTTCAATCTGCTGAATTGTAGCCAGTGAGGCCCCGGGTGAGCAAAATTCTGCTGTCGGGTGATAGAAGGTCAAGGGCCTGCGGGCGCTGTAGCTTGATGGCGATATGACGCAAGGTTCAAATTCCGGGATGAGTGACCTTTACAGGGCGATTTTGGCAGTGTTGAATCGGTGGTCGAAGGAAAATAAATCCAACAGGAGAAAGCTTCATGAAATTTGTTCACTGGCTGGCCGGTATGGCCTGTGCGGTATCGCTGGCGGGAGCGGCGCATGCCGATTCGCTCAAGGACGCTATCAAAGGGGATCATCGCACTCCCGCATACGCGGCGCGGGATCAGTACCGCCACCCGGAGGAGACCCTGAACTTTTTCCAGGTGAAACCGACGATGACGGTTGTGGAAATCTGGCCGGGTGGTGGCTGGTACAGTGAAATTCTGGCGCCGATGTTGAAAGGCAAGGGCACTTTGTATGCTGCCCACTTCCCTGCGGCGACTGAGGTGGGTTACTTCAAGCGCTCGCGCGAGTCTTTTGAGAAGCTGCTGGCGGAAGAGAAAGACGTATACGGGGCAGTGAAACTGACCGAATTTGCTCCGGGCGGCGACAGTGAGATTGCGCCTGCCGGTTCTGCGGATGCGGTGCTGACGTTCCGCAATGTGCACAATTGGATGGGCGGCAATAATGAGCAGGCTGCGTTCAATACCTTCTTCAAGGCGTTGAAGCCGGGTGGTGTTCTGGGTGTGGTGGAGCACCGCGCGAAACCGGGAACCAGCCGCGAGGAGATGGGTAAGAGCGGTTATGTTACTCAGGATTATGTGATCGAGCTGGCGAAGAATGCGGGCTTTGTGCTGGAGGAGTCCAGTGAGATCAATGCGAACCCGAAGGATACTGCCAAGCACCCGAAAGGGGTGTGGACGTTGCCGCCTTCTCTGCGCCTGGGGGATGAGGACAAGGAGAAGTATCTGGCCATTGGTGAGAGCGACCGTATGACCTTGCGGTTCCGTAAGCCCAAGTCCTGATATCCTTGGTCTTGTGAAGAAAGGAAATGCCCCGGAAGCCCCGGGGCATTTTTATTTTGGGGCTCAGGTTACAATGCGCTGGCAAAGTTCAGGGGCGATCGGGCACCGGGTATCCGTTTTCGAAACCGCTGTGAATACGTCCATGTACGCTGCGTCGGCGACATCCCTGTCGCCGACGCTTTCGAAAACGGATCCCCGCCACCCGATCTTCGATTTTCCCACCTGTACTTCGTTAGCCTTACTAATTCTGCTGTTTAAGTGAGATAGCCAGTGATCATTCCCCATAGCCAGTTAGCGCCGGAAACCCTGCAAAGTCTTCTCGAAGAATATGCCACCCGCGACGGCACCGATTACGGTGAGCGAGAAGTGAGCCTTACGGACAAGGTGGCCAGTCTGCGCCGCCAGTTGGAGAGCAAGACCGTTGTTATCTGGTTTGAACCGGGGGAGGAGTCGGTGAACCTGGTGCTGGCCGAGGATATTCCCAAAGATCTTTCCATAGACCCTTCCATAGATCCTTCCGGAGAGGAGGGCTACTGATGTCCATTCCGGACGGTTGGTTGCTGGATAGACCGGATCTGGAGCCAAGTAGCTGGTTTCTGTTCGCCCACGGTGCCGGGGCGCCTATGGATAGTGATTTTATGCAGTCACTCACAGCGATGCTGGTGGCGCAGGGGGTGGGGGTGCTGCGGTTTGAGTTTCCGTATATGGCGGAGCGGCGCTTGAGTGGTGGGCGCAGGCCGCCGAACAGGATGGATGTGTTGTTGGCGTCCTTTCAGGAGCAGATTGATCTGGCCTGTGATGTGTTGCAGCCGCGCGCGCTGTTTATTGGCGGCAAGTCCATGGGTGGGCGTGTGGCGAGTATACAGGCACAGGCGAATTTTGAATCCGGGAAGGTGGCGGGGGCCGTTTGTTTGGGGTATCCGTTCCACCCTCCGGGCAAGCCGGAAAAGTTGCGTACCGATCACCTGGCCGGGCTTAGTTGTCCGACCCTGATAGTACAGGGAACCAGAGATAAGCTGGGGGATTGCGAGGAAGTTGCCAGTTATGCGCTTTCTCCGGCAATTGACTGCCATTGGCTGCAAGATGGCGACCATGACTTCAAGCCGCGCAAGGCCAGCGGTTTCACTCAGCAACAACACTGGCAATCGGCGGCTGACCGGGCGGTTGCGTTTATGCTTGCTCGAGAATCGTGATCCGCTCCTCGTGAGCGAGCATGGGGGCCAGTTGGGTCATCTGTTCCCTGCGTTCTTCGCTGTCGAACCACTGCTGCCAGTGCAGGACGGATTTCCATTTGGAGAGGGTGAAACGGCGCAGGGGGTTGTCCAGTTCGGTGTAGGTATGGCCGTCGACAAAACCGGTGGTGTGGTAGGCATTGGTTAGCAGCTTGCGGGCCGCTTCTTCGTATGTGGATTCCAGGTCTTCGGCGATTTCTCGCTCAATCAATACGTAAATCATTACAGCATGCGCACCCTGTGGCTGGTGGTTTCAATGTTTGCAGTTTAGCCTTTTCCGGTAGTGGCCGGTTGACCCGCTGGTTTTTAGCCGGGCGGGGCTTAGGTTAGGCTTATATCGGGGCCGATCGCCGCGGCGGGCCTGGTCAGCCTTTTCTGGTGACGTATCCGGTTAAATCCCCGACAATAGTGCCATGAATTCACAACATACCCTTGATGCCCGCGGCTTGCTGTGCCCGGAACCCGTTATGATGCTTCACGCTGCGGTGCGCAAAGTCGCCGCGGGGGAAGTGTTGCAGATGTTTGCCACTGACCCGTCCACTCAGCGGGATGTGCCCAAATTCTGCCAGTTTCTCGGTTACGAGCTGGTGAAGCATGCGGAAGAGAATGACGAGTTTATTTACTGGATCAGGAAAGCCGATTCCTGAGGTCAGGAGCGCTGACCATCAAATCTACTTTCACTAGCGACAGCTTTGATCCAATACAGCTGTGATTCAATACAGCTTTGATTTAATACGACAAGGGCGACCACTGGTCGCCCTTGATCTGTTTGGAGTGAAGGAGTAGGTCAGGGCGAAGTGACAAGCGCCGCGATCGCTGCGAGGGCCTCGGGATCCTCGGATTTGATCTTGTTGGCGATGTGGTGTTGGAAGAAATAACGGAAACACTCGGATTCCTGCGCCGGGTAAAGACAGTCATCCCCGGGAAGCACCGGCGTGGTCTCCACACTGTCGTGATCAATCAGCATGCCGTGGATCTCTCCGCTGGCAAATAGACGCCAGCTCACGACTTCGGTAAGGGTCAGGTTCTCCTTGTCCGCATCCATGAATACCGCATGGGTACCGATGGTGTCGGGGATCTCCTGGACAACCTCATCCGCCTGATTGCTTTCAAACTCGAAGTATTCTGCCGCAGTCTCCAGCTCGACGATTTTATGGATGGGAGGCTCGTGGAAAATTTCCTCGATGCCCGGGTCGTAATAGCCTTCAAACCTTCCGTCCAGGGGGTCCTGAATGTCTGGGCAGGCCGTGATGGAGTTTAACCAGGGAACCAGTCCGACAATCTCACCGTTGGCGCGAAGCCCCCAGCAAAGGATTTTCAGGCTGTAGAGATCAGTTCCGCTGGAATTGTTGGAGTAGAGCATTTCCAAGCCATCTAGCTCCGGAGACAGGCGGATAAACCGCAGGTTCTCAGAAGTTTCGATCGGCTTGCCGGTGAAGAGGTCAACCACGTTGTTGGTTCTGTGGTCGGTCATAGCGCACCTCCTTGCAGGGCCGGTAGTAGGGCGGGAAGGTCTTGTACTACTTATGAGATGCAACCGGCGTAGAGATACCGTGCGAAGGCCGGGCGGCCAATCGCCGAAATCCAGACTCCGGGAGCAACTTTTTTGCCCCCCTGGGAAGCCGGTACCGCAACCGAAAACAACCACTCAAAGCTCTCGGGATGATGGCGCTGAGCGGCAGCAGGTTTCCGGTATCCCTATGATCAAAGGTATATTCTGATTCACGGAAATACAACCAGTGAACGGGTGTTCTTTGCCTTGAATTTCCTCCTTTTTTGGTCTGAATGAGGGGACACCGGGTGCGGTGGGGTGAAAACGGAGTAAATGGTGCGACCCCGGCTGCCCTTGATCGAGCGGCCCCCGCTGTTATAGTCCGCGCCAACCGAATCCCGGCAAGATCCCGGGGCTCAGCAACCGCGGTTTTCGCGCATGCCAAACCGCTCCTGGAGCCACTTTTGTCGAACACTGCCTCGGCTGGCGCTTGTAAAGAAGCGCAGCAAGATTCATACCAGTTGTCGGATGGCGTTGCGCCTGATGTTGTGCCTATTGTTGTGACTACTGATAGCCCTGCTGCGCGCCTGATTCACACACATTCTGTGACTGAACGAATAGTCACCGTATTTGACCAGTGCTTTGCGGCCCCGGACGGCCTGAACACTCGCCTCAGGGGCGGGTTCGAGGAGCCCTATTATCGACCCGCGGACCAGGGCCTGGGGTTTCACCAGATTGAATTCACCCGCGATTATCCTGCCAGCGCCCTGCACGAGGCCGCCCACTGGTGCGTGGCTGGGGCCGAGCGGCGCCTTCTCGCGGATTACGGCTACTGGTACGCCCCGGACGGCCGCAGCGTCGCCCAGCAACAGGAGTTTGAGCGGGTGGAGGTCAAGCCCCAGGCGCTGGAGTGGATCTTCGCCCGTGCCTGCGGGATGCGCTTCCGGGTCAGTGCAGATAATCTCGATGCGGGCCTGGGTCCCAGTGAACGCTTCAAAGGCGCCATTTGGCAGCAGGTGCAACAATACTGCACCCAGGGGGTAAACCCCCGCGCAACGCTGTTTGCCCGCTCGCTGGCCGTTGCCTTCGAATGTGCCGATCCGTTGCAGCCGTCAGCTTATCGGCTGGAGGACCTGGCATGAAGCGGGGGATTGCAGATGCTCGCGACGATCTGGGCGAGATCTACCTGGTGGATGCCTCGGTCTACATCTTTCGCTATTACTTTGCGTTGCCCCCCAACTGGGTGAGCCGATCGGGGTATACCACCGAGGCGGTGTACGGCTTCAGCAACTTCCTGCTTGACCTTTTGAGCCGCAAGCCGGCGCTTATCGCCTGCGCTTTCGACGAGTCCCTCGGCAACTGTTTCCGCAACGACATCTACCCCGATTACAAATGCAGTCGTGCATTGCCGGATGAAACGCTGGCCTATCAATTGGCCGCCTGCCGGGAAATGGCCGAGGCATTCGGTATTGCGAGCTTTTCCAGTGAGCGCTTTGAAGCGGACGATATCCTTGCGACCCTGACGGAAACCTGCGCGGACAGCGGCTTAACCCCAACCGTGATTACACGGGACAAAGATCTGGGGCAACTCCTGGCGCGGGGCGCGGAAAGCCTGTGGGATTTTGCCGCGGATCTGTATCTGGACCAGACCGCAATCCAGGAAAAGTTTGGCGTGCAGCCGGGGCAGATTGCGGACTATCTCGCTTTGGTTGGCGACAGCATTGACGATATCCCCGGAGTGCCCGGTGTTGGCGCCAAGACGGCGGCACGTCTGCTGGCCGAATTCGAATCAGTGGAAGAGCTCATTGCCAATGTTCAGCAGATTGCCACCCTGAAGATTCGCGGTGCCAAGGGCATTGCCGCAAAAATTGCCAGTCATGCGGATCAGATTCGCATGGCCCTGCGATTGGCCCAACTGGAATACCGGGTGCCACTCAATGCCGGCGTCGAAGATCTCGCCTGGCAGCCGCCGGAAGCGGCATTTGCACAGGCGCTGGCAGAAGAATTTGGCATTGGTGGGCTCTCACAAAAAATCCAGCGCACCTTGGCCGGCAGTGACCAGCCAAGTGCCGGAACCCGGACAAAAACGGAAATCGCATGATGGATACCTCTCCGCAGAAAACGTCGCTGAATATTGTGGCGGATGAAAACATTCCGGGCCTTGAGGCGTGGTTTGCTGATCTGGGCGTGATCACCCGGGCGCCAGGGCGAACATTGACCAAATCCCAGTTGATGGAGGCCGACGTGCTGTTGGTGCGGTCGGTCACCCAGGTGGACGCTGCGCTGCTGGAGGGAACGCCTGTTCGCTTCGTCGGCAGTTGCACCATTGGCACGGATCATCTGGATACCGGGTGGTTGGAATCCCGGGGGATTCACTGGAGTGCAGCGCCGGGCTGCAATGCCAACTCCGTGGTGGAGTATGTGTTTTGCGTACTGGCCGCCTTGGATGTTGATTGGCGGGGGCGCAGTTTCGGTATCGTCGGTTGTGGCAATGTGGGGGGGCTGTTACAGCGACGCCTCAAGGCATTGGGAATTCCCTGCAACATCTACGACCCATGGCTGCCGGATAATCCCGATACGGCCCAATTGGACGCGGTGCTGCAGCAGGATGTGATCTGCCTGCACGCGCCCCTGGTAAAAGACGGTCCACACCCGAGCCTGCATATGATTGATGCAGACGCCTTGCGACGGATCCAGCCGGGTGCAGTGCTGATCAGCGCGGGACGGGGCGCTGTGATCGAGAATCAGGCGCTGTTTGAACGGCTTTCTGAGGCCCAGAGCGGCGCGCATGTCGTGGATGAGAGACCATTCACCGCCGTCCTGGACGTGTGGGAAAACGAGCCGGATATCCGCCTGGACTTGCTGGAAAAAGTAAACCAGGGCAGCCCGCATATTGCCGGCTACAGCCACGACGGCAAGCTGGCGGGCACTTCGATGATTCGCCAGGCCCTCAACAAGGCTTTGGAGCTTCCTCCGCTGTCAGAGGTGAAAACCGAAGATCTCGCACGGCAGCCACTCGCAACCGGTGAATCCGGGTTTGCCGCCATACGCTCGTTACTGCTACAGATGTACGATCCGCGGGAAGATGATCGCCGATTGCGCGAGGCTGCCAGCGCTGCGCTCGCGGGTGGAACGCCTATGGCAGAGGCTTTCGATCGGTTGCGCAAGCAGTACCCGAAGCGCCTGGAGTTTTCCCACTATCGTCTTGAGGCGCCAAACCTGGACGCGGAAACACGGCAACAACTGGAAATACTGGGGCTCACGTGAAGCTGAAGAAACTCGGACTGATCATCAATCCCTGGGCCGGTGTTGGTGGCCCTGCAGGCCTCAAAGGCAGCGATGGTACCGATACGGTCGATCGCGCGCTGGCCGCGGGTATCCAGCCGCAATCGCACAAGCGTGCGGCCATCGCGCTGTCACAAATAGTGCCTTTTGCTGCGGAACTGGAAATTGTTACCTTCGCGGGCGATATGGGTGAAGACCTGGCTCGGGAACTGGGCTTCCTCTGTACCCTTGTGGGTGGGGCCGCGGGCGAGCGCTCAACGCCAGAGGACAGCGAATCCGCCGCGTTGGCCATTCGTGCGTCGGGCGCTGATCTGATTGTTTTTGTGGGCGGCGATGGTACTGCGCGCAATATGGTCAATGCGCTCGGAGATGGCTTCCCGGTGCTGGGCATTCCCGCGGGGGTGAAAATGCACTCTGCCTGCTTCGCCATTTCCCCCAAAGCCGGCGGCGAAGTGCTGCGGCGTCTGATGGCGGGGGAGTTGGTGGATCTGCACCAGCGGGAAGTACGGGATATCGATGAAAAATCTTTCCGCGAAGGCCGCGTGAGCACACGCTATTACGGCGAGCTGCTGGTCCCGGAAGAGGGGCATTTTCTGCAGGCGGTCAAAAATGCGGGCCGCGAAGTCGAGGAGCTGGCAGTGGCCGACATTGCCGCCGGCATTGTCGAGGAAATCGCGGATCTGGACCCGGATACGCTGTATGTATTCGGCCCCGGTTCCACCACCCTGGCCGTGCTCGCGGAGCTGGGCGCGGAGGGAACCCTACTGGGGGTGGATTTATGGCGAGACGGCACATTGCTGGCGGCGGATGTGAATGCGCTACAGGTACTGGCCGCAATTGAAGAGCATCACCGGGCCTCCCAGGCACCGGTAAAGATCATTCTCACTGCAATCGGCGGTCAGGGGCATCTGATCGGCCGCGGCAACCAGCAGCTGAGCCCATCGGTATTGAAAGCGGTCGAGCGTGAAAACCTGATGGTGGTGGCGACCAAAACCAAAATCACCGAACTGGGCGGGCGCCCGCTGCTGATTGATAGTGGGGAGCCGGAGCTGGATGAGGCCTGGAGTGGTTTTATCCGCGTGGTTACCGGCTACCGCGATGAGATTCTCTACCCGCTTTCCAGTGATGGCAGTGGCGAGTACAGCCCCGGGTCAACCGGGTCTGAATCGCACTGAGTCAAAGCAGAATTAAACGAGAAACAGAATTTAACGAGTGCACATGGCACCGAATACAGGCAAATAATTTTGGATTGGGAACCTCTGCTGCACCTGGTGCGCAGCAAACTGGAGCAGGACTCTGCAAAGTCTTGTACAGACAGCCGCCGGCTGTTTCATGGTCGCGGCCACTGTTACCCGGGTTTCGACCGTGTCTGCGTGGACAGCTATCACCCGGCGCTACTGGTCACGCTGTTTGACCGATACGAGGATGAGGACGGGCTGGTTACGCAGCTGTGGACACTCGCAGAGCCCTTTGGCTACCGGGGTCTGGCGGTGCAGCGGCGCTATGAGCAGCGTGCTCCCATTGTGTGGGAGGCGGGCGCGCCTGTTGAAGAGCTGTTTGCTCGCCGTGGCAACCTGCGATTTCCGCTGACGTTTGATCGCCAGAACGTGGGCTTTTTCCTGGACATCGAGCCTGGTCGCCGCTGGCTGGAGCAGCAGGTGCAGGCGAAAGCAGGGCAGGTGGAAAACCTGAAATTGCTGAATCTGTTTGCGTTCACCTGTGCGTTTTCCGTGGTGGCGCGAGCGGCCGGTGAGCTGGAAGTATTGAATATTGACTTGAATAAAGGCGTGTTGAAGCGCGGGCAAATCAATCACCAGCTCAATCAGCTATCGACCAAGGGGATACGGTATCTGGCGAGGGATGCGCTTCGGGAGTTCAAACGGTATGACCGCAGTGGTCCTTTTCAACTGGGAGTGGTAGATCCGCCGACACGGCAAAAAGGCGCGTTTGATGTTGAAACGAATTACGCCAAGCTGTTGGAAAAGCTGCCGGCCTGTCTCGCCAACGAGGCTGATTTGCTGCTGGTACTCAATTCTCCGGCGCACACGGAGGCGGATTTCCGGGAAATGATCGCTGCAGCGGACTCGGGGTATGAGGTGATTGAGCGGTTGCCGCAGAACCCAGATTTCCCGGACAGTGATCCGAATGCGGCATTGAAGATGCTGCATGTGAGGTTTCGGCGTAGTTCCTAGAGCTTCGTAGCTGATCTTGTGGCGGCAAGCTACTGGGTGCGGGTATTCAGGACCGCTGTGAATACGTCCCTGTACGCTGCGTCAGCGGCGTCCATGCCGCTGACGCTCCTGAATACCCGCACCCAGTAGCCTGCCTTCAATTCGAAGTGCAGTCGCAGCGCCCGTTTAATTGTTCAATTTCTCCATTAGCTCCACCATCAGCTCCTCGAGCTGCGGCGAAGACCCTCCACGTACGACACCGTCCAACTTTTCTGCATTACTGACACCGTCCGCACCTCGGCTCACCAGCAGCATAAAGCTGCGGTGGGAGAGGGTGGCTTCCTCCACCGCTTCCTGCCGCACCAGCTGGGAGAAGTTGATATAGCCGCACTCCTTCAGCCAGGTCATGGCGCCCAGGCAGGCGAGGTGGCGGGGGGAGTGTAGGCCGAACTCATCGGGCGTATCCGGGCCGGCAATGTCTTCTACATAGATGGTTGCGGGAGCGGGAAACTGCTGGAACAGCGCCAGCAGTATCCGCCCCGCGTCGCGGTAGAAATCGTGGATGTGCAAGTCGTCGAGCATTGAATTCCTGACCGTTAGCGAGTGTAGCGCTCGAGGAAGTTGCCCAGGCGCTCGATTGCGTGGGAAAGATCGTCTGCTCTGGGCAGGAAGACAATGCGCAGGTGGTCTGGCGCATCCCAGTGGAAGGCACTGCCCTGTACCAGCAGGATTTTTTCCTGGCGCAAAAACTCCAGAACAAATTTTTCGTCGCTATCGATCTTGTGGCGGTCTAGGTCGATACGCGGGAACAGATAAATAGCACCTTCGGGTTTGGTACAGCTGACACCTGGAATGTCGTTCAGCATCCGGTAGGCCAGGTCGCGCTGTTGGCGCAGGCGGCCGCCGGGCAGCACCAGATCCTTGATGCTCTGGTAACCGCCGAGTGCCGTCTGTACCGCGAACATCGCCGGTACATTACCGCACAGGCGCATGGACGAGAGGATATCCATCCCTTCGATAAAGCCCCGTGCCCGGTGTTTGGCGCCGCTTACGATCATCCAGCCGGAGCGGAAGCCCGCCAGGCGGTAGGACTTGGACAGGCCGTTGAAGCTCAGGCACAGCACGTCTTCGGCCAGGGTGGCCATAGGCGTGAAGACGGCATCGTCGTAGAGGATTTTGCTGTAGATCTCGTCGGCAAAAATGACCAGGTTGTGCTGGCGCGCAACTTCGACGATCTGCTCCAGCAGTGCTTTCGGGTAAACCGCCCCGGTGGGGTTGTTGGGGTTGATGACAACAATGCCGCGGGTGCGTGGGGTGATTTTGGATTTGATGTCGTCGATATCCGGCAACCAGCCCGCCTGTTCATCGCAGCGGTAGAGCACCGGCTTGGCGCCGGTGAGATTGGTGGCTGCCATCCACAGCGGGTAGTTGGGCATCGGCAACAGCATTTCGTCGCCGTTGTTCAGCAGTGCCTGGGTGGACATGGAGATCAGTTCGGAGACGCCGTTCCCCAAGTAAATATCGTCGATATCCACGCCCGCTACACCGAGATTCTGGCACTCGTGCATAATCGCTTTGCGGGCGGCAAACAGGCCCTTGGATTCCACATAGCCCTGCGCCTGGGACAGGTTGTAAATCACGTCCTGTAGGATTTCATCGGGTGCGTCAAAGCCGAAAGGGGCCGGATTGCCGATATTCAGCTTCATGATCCGGTGGCCTTCTTCCTCCATGCGGGTTGCCTGCTCCATCACCGGGCCGCGGATTTCGTAGCAGACACCGTGGAGTTTCTCTGACTTGTGAATATCCTTCATCGTTGCGTACTTCTACTGGCGTCTTCAGTGGGCAAAGGTGGCGTCATGCTTCGGACGTCTTGCTGAAGACAAACTTATGGGCAAATTCTTCTAACTGACGCATTGCGATGAGTAGGCTTTGCTATCAGTTGTGGAATCGGGTTAGCTTCCGGGCTCGCGGTTGCCTGAACCGGGCACGGTCGTTTCTGGCACCGGGGATACTCAAAGGTGCTGCCGCTAAGTGTTGGGCCGGGCAGGGTAATGCCGCTGGATACTGACTTAATCTGGCGAAAAAGGAGTCACAGTATGTCAAAAGAAAAAGACGATAACTACTGGCGCGAGCGCCTGACGGACGAAGAATTTCATGTCTGCCGGGAGGGCGGAACCGAGCGTCCCTTCACCGGTGAATACTGGGCCACTTTCGAGGATGGCAAATACCTCTGCCGCTGCTGTGGTGAAGTGTTGTTCGCGTCGGAATCCAAGTTTGAGTCCAGCTGCGGTTGGCCGAGTTTTGATGCCGCAGCCGGGGCGGGCGCTGTGGAAGAGCGCCCGGATCACAGCCTGGGCATGGTGCGAGTAGAAATCCTGTGTGCCAGCTGTGGCAGTCACCTGGGGCATGTATTCCCCGATGGCCCAACGGATACGGGGCTGCGCTATTGTGTTAATTCACTGTCGGTAAAACACGACCCGGACTGACTGTTCGGTTTGACAGGCCGGATGACTGCCCGACCGACTGCCCGAACCACTGGAGGAAGCAAATGATTCGCTCAGGCCGCAAGCGCCATTCGAGCCGCTGGCTCTATCGCATTCAGTGGCTGCTGCTCGCGGTCATTGCCCTGGCGGTTGCCGCCGTCAGGCTCGGGTTGCTGCACTATTTGACGGCCTTTGAGGTGTTCAAGTACGCCGGGCTGGCGGCGGTGGCCGTAGCACTGGGATCCATCCTGGTGTTTATCTGGGGCCTGGTAACGCGGCACCCGGAAGCCCGCCGTGCGGCGCTCTGGGCGACGATTCTGGGGGCTATACCCGTGGCCATCCCGCTCTTGCTGGTGGGAGAGCACAATTTCCGTGCGCCTGCCATTCACGATATCTCCACTGATCTGAAGGAACCTCCGGCATTTGAGGCCATCCTGTCCCTGCGTGGACCGGGCGACAACAGTGCGGAGTACGCCGGCGAAGCAGTCGCCAGCCAGCAGCGCAATTCGCCGCTATACGAGGATATCCAGCCGTTGCAGCTTAATTTGAGCGTGCCTGAGGCTACCGAGCTGGCGGCGGATGTGGCGCAGAAGCTCGGCTGGCGGGTGGTGGCAAAAAGCCCCAACAAAGGGCGCCTGGAAGCGGTGGCGCGCACGCCGGTGCTCGGGTTTACCGAAGATGTGGTCGTCAGGATCCAGAAAGAGGGGCAGGGGGTTAAAGTGGACGTCCGTTCAGCTTCTCGTGCCCGGATCGCGGATCTTGGCAGCAATGGCCAGCGAATCCGTGTTTTCCTGAAGAAGATGAAGAAGCGCGCGGAGCGCCAGTAATCACTCCGTCATATACTGGCACGCCGATCTTCATCCGGCGCTTGCCTGTGGATTGACCAGTTTGTCGCGCTCTGTTGTGGGGTTTCGGTAAGTGTCTGTATGCAAAGGAAAAATTCTTAAATTTTTTTACAACGAAGTGTTGACAGCCCCCGGGGGTCTCCATAGAATGCGCCCCACTTCGACGCACTACGCACTTGCCGAAACGCAGTGAGGAACGCCAAGAAGGATTCTGGGTCCCCATCGTCTAGAGGCCTAGGACACCGCCCTTTCACGGCGGTAACAGGGGTTCGACTCCCCTTGGGGATGCCACGCGGGAATAGCTCAGTTGGTAGAGCGCAACCTTGCCAAGGTTGAGGTCGCCGGTTCGAACCCGGTTTCCCGCTCCAATTTTTTGTTCGCCGGCAATAGCGGGTGAGCAGGCAAGACGGAAATATCGCAAGATTGACTCCGGGTTGCCAAACTCAATCTCACTGAGATTGGGAATGTTCTATGTCCCCATCGTCTAGAGGCCTAGGACACCGCCCTTTCACGGCGGTAACAGGGGTTCGACTCCCCTTGGGGATGCCATTTCGCTGGGGTCGCGACTGCGACCCCGGGACAGAAAAGGCGGGAATAGCTCAGTTGGTAGAGCGCAACCTTGCCAAGGTTGAGGTCGCCGGTTCGAACCCGGTTTCCCGCTCCAATTTTTAAAGCCGCTCAATGAGCGGCTTTTTTTTGCCTGTTTTTTGGCGCAGATGATTCCCTCCGTCCCGCATTGGCGGAAAGTCGCCGGATTGCCGGTTGAATTGTCGGGCTCCGGGGCGTTGAATAACGCTCCCCGCAATGACTTTACCCGGAGTGATAACTCCCGGAATGACACAGTTGGTAAATATGACGACTGCCGCACTCTCCATACGTGACCTCCAGAAAACCTACGACAACGGCTTTGAGGCGCTCAAGGGCATCAGCTTTGATGTGCAGCCCGGTGACTTCTTTGCACTACTCGGGCCTAACGGCGCGGGCAAATCCACTACCATCGGTATCCTGTGTTCGCTGGTACGCAAGACCGGTGGCAGCGTCGAAATATTCGGCATTGATATCGATAAGAATTTCCCCGCGGCCAAACAGATGTTGGGTGTGGTGCCTCAGGAGTTCAATTTCAGCCAGTTTGAGAAGGTGTTCGATATCGTCTGCACCCAGGGCGGCTTTTACGGTATGCCGCGCAAGCTGGCGGAAGAGCGCACCGAGAAATACCTGCGCAAACTGGGGCTCTGGGACAAGCGCAATACCCAGGCGCGTATGCTGTCTGGCGGCATGAAGCGCCGCCTGATGATTGCCCGGGCGTTACTGCACGAGCCCAAATTGTTGATCCTCGATGAGCCCACCGCTGGGGTCGATATCGAGTTGCGTCGCTCCATGTGGGAGTTTTTGCAGGAGATTAACGCGCAGGGCACCACCATTATTCTCACGACCCATTATCTGGAAGAGGCGGAAAGCCTGTGCCGCAATATCGCCATTATTGATAAGGGCGATATTGTCGAAAATACCTCCATCAAGTCCCTGCTCAAAACCCTGAGCCGGGAAGTGTTTATCCTGGATACCCGTGATGTGTTGGCCTCAGCCCCCGATTTCGGTGACTTTGACGGGCGCCTGCTGGATGAGCACAGCCTGGAGGTAACCATTGAAAAGGGGCAGTCCCTGAGTGACCTGTTTGTGCAGCTGAGTGCGCAGAATATTGCCGTGACCAGCATGCGAAACCGCGCCAATCGCCTGGAAGAACTCTTTGTATCACTGTTGGCTGACAACAAGCCGCAAGCCGAGGATGGGGAGGCCAAGCCATGAGCCCGCAATTGATCTGGACAGCCTTCTCGACCATTTTCCGGCGCGAGGTGCGGCGCTTCACCCGGATCTGGCCGCAGACCCTGGTGCCGCCGGTGATCACCATGTCTCTCTACTTTGTGATTTTCGGTTCGCTGATTGGCAAGCGCATCGGCGAGATGGGCGGCTATTCCTATATGGAGTTTGTGGTGCCCGGCCTGATCATGATGGCGGTCATCACCAACTCCTACGGCAACGTGGTCTCCTCATTTTACAGTGCCAAGTTTCAGCGCAGTGTTGAAGAACTGCTGGTATCACCCACACCTAACTGGGTAATTATGGCCGGCTATGTACTGGGCGGTGTGGCGCGGGGGCTGATTGTCGGGCTGATTGTTACCCTGATCGCTATGGTATTTACCTCGCTTCAGGTTCAGCACATTGGTATCACCTTTCTGATCGTGTTCCTGACGTCGGTACTGTTTGCCCTGGCCGGCTTTATCAATGCGATTTTTGCCAACAGTTTTGATGATATTTCGATTATCCCGACCTTTGTGCTAACACCATTGACGTATCTCGGTGGGGTCTTTTACTCCATTGAGCTGCTGTCGCCTTTCTGGCAGGCACTGTCAAAGCTGAACCCTATTCTTTATATGGTGAATGCCTTCCGTTACGGCGTGCTCGGCGTGTCTGATATCAGTGTGGGCTGGGCCTTTGCCGGTGTGCTGGTGTTTATTGCGCTGCTGTCAGGGTGGGCGCTTCACCTGATGCGCCACGGCAAACGGCTGCGTCATTGATCAATCGAATTGGATGCTTATCTACGCTGGATGAAGGTATGAATAGAGAAGACTGGCAGAACCTGCCGCTGGGGCAGGAGACCCGCTACGAGTCCAAATACAATCCTGCACTGCTGCACCCCATCCCGCGCGCGGTTTCCCGTGCGCAACTTGGGCTGGATGGGGACGCCTTGCCGTTTAGTGGTGCCGATGAGTGGTGGGGGTTTGAGCTTTCCTGGTTAAACCGGAAAGGGGTTCCCCAGGTTGCCGTGGCCCGTTTTCGCTTTGCGGCATCCAGCCCCTTCATGATCGAATCCAAGTCCTTCAAGCTGTACCTGAACTCTCTCAATCAGAGCGAGTTTGAATCCCGGGAGGCGGTTTGCGGAGTGCTGGAGCAGGATCTGAGTGCAGCGGCGGGCAGTGATGTAGCAGTAACCCTCTATGATGTCGAAAGTCCAGAGCTTGCGGTACATGCGCCGGCAGGCACCTGCGTTGACCATCAGGATATTGAGGCCCGACAATATCAGCCGGATGCCGGTCTCTTGAGGCTGGCGAGTGACGGTGAAACCGTTGCGGAAACCCTCTATAGCCACCTGCTGAGAAGCAATTGCCCGGTTACCGGGCAGCCGGATTGGGCGACGGTGAGCATTGAATATACGGGGCCGGCCCTGGACCGGCAGGCGCTGCTTGCCTATATCATTTCGTTCCGGGAGCACCAGGACTTTCACGAGCACTGCGTGGAACGTATCTACTGCGATCTGCAGCAGCTGGCGGATTTTGAATACCTGACCGTATGTGCCCGCTATACCCGTCGGGGAGGTCTGGATATCAACCCGCTGCGGACCTCTACCGGTGAGATCGTTTTCCCCGGGCGCTTTGCTCGCCAATAAACGGCTGATTATTTTTCCGGTGCCGCTACATTGTTAGTGGCACATTCGCACCCCGTCACTAGGCGGGGCGTGTTTCAGCAGTCGATCAACCTTCCCACTTGTATCCCATTGCATAAATAGAATGTATTAAATCCAGCTCCGGCATAACGTTGGCGATTTTTTTGCGTATCGACTTTATGTGCGTGTCGATAGAGCGCTCGGTCACGGCCCGGTCATCACTGTAGGCCAGATCCAGCAATTGCGCGCGGGTGTAGATGCGCCCTTTATTTTTGTAGAGCGGGCGCAGAATCCGGTACTCGGTTGCCGTCAGCTCCACTGGCTGTCCACGTAACAGCAGGCGATTGTCATTTTCAGGGAGTTCCGCTTCCAGTGCCTGTTCCTCTTTGTTGGATTCGAACTGGATGCGTCGCAATAGCGCCGACACCCGGGCCGCCACATTCTTCAAGTTGAACGGCTTGCAGATATAGTCATCCGCACCCAATTCCAGTCCCAGCAGTTGATCCACTTCCTCGACGCGCGCGGTGAGCATGATGATCGGGACTGTGGAATATTCGCGTATCGCGCGGCATACCGTCATTCCATCCAGGCCGGGCAGCATCACGTCCAGTAAAATCACATCGGCGCGGTTGTTTTTTAGCCAGTCCATCACCAGGTCACCACGTTCCACTACAGAACATTTGTGTCCCTGGGCCTGCAGAAAATTTTTCAGTAGGCGAGCCACTTTTGTTTCGTCTTCGACGATCAGTAAATTTGCGGATTCAGTCATGGTCCGTGGATCCCCTGTTACTTTCCCTGTTGTTCATTTGTTCTTTTCTAGCTCTGTTTGCGAATACCTTCAGGTCGCCAGAGGCAGTCGGCAAGTGATCGCCAGGCCTCCGAGTACGCTGTGGTCCGCTTCGATAGTGCCATCTTGTGCTTCGACAATGTTTTTGCAGATGGATAACCCGAGACCGGACCCTCCGGTTGCGCGGTTTCTGGATTCTTCTACTCGATAGAGGCGATCGAAGAGTTTCGGCAGGCTCTCGGGTGGAACGCCGGGTGCGCTGTCTTGCCAACGCACTACCAGCTGCCGCTCTTCCTGCTGAAGGGATAGTGAAACTTTGCCACCAGGGTCGGTATAGCGCTGGCTATTTTGCAGGAGGTTATCCAGCAACTGTTTCAGTCGCCCACTGTCGGCGAAGAGGTTGAGTTTGTGGTCGATCTCAAAGCTTGTGTCCAGCTCGAGGCCGTGAGGCTGCAGCTTGCCTGCGGCCCTTTGCGCATATTCACCGAAGAATTGCTTCGCGGGCATTTGCGTGCGCTGGAAAGAGAGGCCCCCCATATCGGACTGGGCCAGTGTGCGCAGATCATTGATGAGCGTGTTGAGCTGATCAATCTCCTCGCCCATGGATTCGAGCATATCTTCCGATGAGCCCTGGATGCCATATTGGGCCGACTCTACCTCGGCGCTCAGTACGGTGAGCGGTGTGCGTAGCTCGTGGGCCATATCGTTGATCCAGCGCTGGCGTGCCAGCTGGTTCTTTTCCAGGGCATTGGCGAGAAAGTTGACGTCTTCAGCGAGCACCGCGAGCTCATCGTCACCGTAGATGCGGGCGCGCTGGCTGAAGTCACCACTGGCCAATTTGTGTACCTTTGTCGAGACCTCTTGCACCGGCCGGAGTAAGCGTTGGGCCAGCAACAGTGCAACACTCAGGGCGAGCAGTGCCGCGATTACGGCTCCGGTCACCATGGTCCAAAGGGCGGCACTGGTGAAGCCGGTATTGACGGCCTGGCGTATTTCCCTGCCGGGAGGGAAGCCCAGGTATCCAACCAGCTGCCCGCGCGCATGTATGGGTACCATTGGAAACGACACCTCTGGGGGAAAGGGGCCTCCGCCATTTAACACTTTCCCATCGGCACCGAGCAGGCGGATATTGGGAAAAGGGGGAGGGCGGCGCGGCCCGGGCCGCAGACCTTCCTGGGTACCCTGTAGCCCTCTGGTGGAGGGATACAGGCCGGGAGGGTGCTCCCTTGGTCCATCGCCCCGCGCGGGGAACAGGCTGCGCAGCCAGAGATCATTGGCCAGCAAGGCCTCCCAGCTGCCCTGCCTTGCATAGAGTTTACCTACTCGGTTAGCGATATCCTGCAGGTGGTTTTTATGCAGTTGTTCGCTGATGCCTCCAAGACCTGAGCGCACCGCGAAGTAACCACTGGTGTAAATGACCGTTGCCGTGACGAGGCCCACAATCAGAAAGGTCGCCAGAAGTTTGTGGGATATTTTATTAAACATGGTCGTCCCTACCGAAAGCACTTCTCAAAAGTACTTCTCAAAGTCCCTGTCAAAGTAAAACACCTATTTCACCTGTTCCCCACCGGCTACTCAAGTATCGTCGATGCAGTTCACTGCAATGGGTACAAATACCTACAGAATCGTATAAAAAACGTGCTCCGATTTGCTTGTGTCCACTCCAAATAACCCAAAAAGCAGGTGTTTTTGGTTTGCGTGTCTGCCCCCTCAAATTTTCCTCACATTTGTCCGGTACTTTCTGAGGGGTTTGTACCTTGCCTTACGTATGTATCTATTGTGCCTTGAAAGCAATGGAAAATCGTCAGGTACACCTGCTGCCTAACCGCTGCCCGCAAAAACTAGATCGTAATAATGAGCTATTGGCCAATGTCGTTGAAACAAATGATTACCGGAAAACTTATTTTGCAGGGATTAGTCGGGGCAATTTTTCTGCTTTCACTGAGTCAGGCGCAAGCGGAAAGTGGCCGAACCGACTACGATCTGGATGACGATGGCCTGATAGAAATCAACGACTTGGCGGATCTCTACGAAATTCGCGATCACCTCGATGGTACCAAGCTCTACGACAGCAGTAGTGGCTGTCCCGCGTCTGGCTGTAATGGCTTTGAGTTGACGACGGATCTGGATTTCGACACCAATGGCAATGACAGCATCACCAGCGCGGACAGTTATTGGAACAGCGGCAGCGGCTGGGAACCGATCGGCAGTCAGGCCAGTCCCTTTACCGCCACCTTTGATGGCAACGGTTATACCATCAAAAATCTTTATATCAATCGCGGTACCACCAATGCCGTTGGCCTGTTTTCAACGGTCAAAGGTGCCACATTACGTAATGTAAAACTGGACGGCAGTCTCACCAGTATTAAAGGAATGGTTTTTGTCGGTGGTCTCTTTGGCTTCTCCCAGGGCAGCCCCGACTCGACCATCAGTAACGTTAGTTTCAGTGGAAGTGTCACTGGCAGCAGCTTTGTCGGTGGTCTCGGTGGCCAGGCTTATGTCAGTAGCGCAGCTGACAGTTATGTCGATGGGACAGTTACCGCAACCGGCAGTTACACAGGTGGTCTTTTCGGCTACCTGACCTCAACTTCGGGCAGCCAGGTCGATCGCACTTTTGTCCGCGGCAGTGTGTCCGGTGTTGACAATACCGGCGGCCTGTTCGGTTTCGCTGCAACCGCTCTGACGCTTCGCGACAGCTATAGTGGCAACAGTGTATCCGGCGGCCAGTATGTGGGTGGTCTGGTCGGCAAGCTCAATGCCGATGCCACCATGCAGCGTCTTTATGCCCGCGGTAGTGTATACGGTACCAGCGATTCGGGTGGCCTGGTGGGTTATACCGATTACTCGGTCAGTGTGACCCGAATCTACTGGGATACCGAAAGTACAGGGCAGGGCAGTAGTGCCGGCAGTTACGGCGCTGGTTTGACCACTGACGAACTGCAGTGCCCGACGTCACCGGGAGATGCTGCATGTGGGACTTCGGTCTATTCCGGTTGGTCCACCGGCCGTTGGGATTTCGGCAGCAGCAGCCAGTATCCGGTATCGATCATTGATGGTCTGACCTTTCGCGACACGGATGGCGATGGTGAATACGACCCCTATGACAGTGATATCGATGGCGATGGGGTAGAGAATGACAGTGATGCCTTGCCCTACGACGAAACCGAAACCGCAGACAACGACGGTGATGGCATCGGCGACAATGCCGATACCGACGATGACAACGACGGCGTAGAAGATGCGCTGGATGCCTTCCCGTTTGATGAGACAGAAAGCGCCGACAACGACGGCGATGGTACCGGTGACAACGCGGATACCGACGATGACAACGACGGCGTAGAAGATGCGCTGGATGCCTTCCCGTTTGATGAGACAGAAAGCGCCGATAACGACAGCGACGGTACCGGTGACAATGCGGATACCGACGATGACAACGACGGTGTCGAGGACACGTCTGACGCCTTCCCATTCGATGAAACCGAATCAGCCGATGCCGATGGCGACGGCACTGGTGATAACGCGGATACCGACGACGATAACGACGGTGTAGAAGATGCGCTGGATGCCTTCCCGTACAACCCTACGGAATCCATCGATAGCGACGGCGATGGTACCGGTGACAATGCCGATACCGACGATGATAATGATGGTGTCGAGGATACCTCCGATGCCTTCCCCTATGACGATTCCGAAACGTCAGACAACGATGGCGATGGTATTGGCGATAACGCGGATACCGACGACGATAACGACGGTGTTGACGATACGCTGGATGCCTTCCCGTTCGATAAGACAGAGAGCGCCGACAATGACAGCGACGGTATTGGTGACAATGCCGATACCGATGACGATAACGACGGCGTGGAAGATGCCAGCGATGCCTTCCCCTACGACGCATCCGAGACGGCCGACAATGATGGCGACGGTACCGGTGACAATGCCGACACCGACGACGACAACGATGGCATTGAAGATGCGCTGGACGCTTTCCCTTTCGATGAAACCGAAAGCGCCGACAATGACAGCGACGGTACCGGTGACAACGCCGATACCGACGATGATAACGACGGCGTGGAAGATGCCAGTGATGCCTTCCCCTACGATGCATCCGAGACTGCCGACAATGATGGCGATGGCACCGGTGACAATGCCGATGCCGATGACGATAACGACGGGGTAGAGGATGCGTCCGATGCGTTCCCCTACGACGAAACCGAAACTACCGACAGCGATAGCGACGGTACCGGCGATAACACGGATGTGGACGTCGACGGTGATGGCCTGATCGAAATCGGCTCGCTCGAAGAACTAGACAATATCCGTAACAATCTCGCAGGAAGTGCCTACAACGACGGTAGCAGCGATAACCTCCTCGGCTGTGGCGATGGTGACACAGTCACTGCCTGTCGAGGCTATGAGCTGACCAGCAGCCTGGACTTCGATACCAATACCGATGGCGTCATCGACGCTGGTGATAGCTACTGGAATGATGGTGCAGGATGGGAGCCTATCGGTACCACCGACGACCGCTATTCCGCAGACTTCGACGGAAACGGATACACCATTGCCAATCTCTACATTGATCGTGCGGAAACGGATGATGTCGGTCTGTTTGGTGCGGCGGAAAACGCCGACATCCGCAATATCGGTTTGACCGGCGAGCGGATGTCGATCACCGGGGGGCAGGGTGTCGGCGCGTTGGTTGGCTCGGGAAATCAGGTAACCGTCACCGCCAGCTATGCCACAGGCTCCGTCAGTGGTGAGCAGTATGTGGGCGGTATCTTCGGCTCCAGTGAATCTGGCGGTATTACCGCGAGCTTCTTTACCGGCGATGTATTTGCCACAGACAGTGCCGGCGGCCTGGCCGGTCGAGCCTACGACTACGCAACCATTACGGGCAGCTTCGTCACTGGTTCCGTGACTTCCGATGGTAATGCCGGTGGTAATGCCGGTGGACTTGTCGGTGACGGCGTGAACCTGACCATCACGGCCAACTATGTCATCGCTATTGTTTCCGGCAACGCCAGCGGCGCTCTGGTTGCTGACGACAGCAGCGGTGCGACCAACACATACAGCGCTAATTACTGGGCAGACGTTTCCGATACCGAGAGTGGGTTCAGCCGCGCGATTTTGAAGTGCCCGGTACTGGCCGACGACACTACCTGTTCCGAGGATGGCAGCACTCTCTACAGTGGCTGGGCCGACCTTGAAGACGGCAGTGGTAACGATTACTGGGATTTCGGTGGTGACACACAGCTTCCGGGTTTGCTGCTGAATGGCGTCGTGTACCGGGATACCGATGGCGACGGGTCACTGGATGGCGGCGATGCCTACCCGGCGGATTTTGACAACGACGGTGTCGACGATTCGGTCGATGCCTTTCCGGAAGATGCATCGGAAACCGCCGATGCGGACGAAGATGGTGTGGGCGATAACACGGATGAATTTCCCAACGATCCTGAAGAAACCACAGATTCCGATAACGATGGTGTTGGTGACAACAGTGACGCCTTCCCGCAAGACCCCAATGAGTCTGTGGATACGGACAATGACGGTACCGGAGACAACAGCGATACCACACCTAGTGGTGACGATGCGGATAGTGACAACGATGGCATGAGCGACAGCTTTGAAGTGGAGTACGGCCTGGATATCAATGACCCGAGTGATGCCGAGGGTGATCTGGACGGAGATGGTGTCAGCAATCTCGATGAATATCTGGCAGACACACGCGTCGACCAGGACGATGTCCCGCCGGTATTGAGCGTGCCTGGCGATTTCAAAGTGGTGTCTAGTGGCGCAACGACATCAGTCGATATCGGTAGTGCGACGGCAGAAGATGCCAAAGACGGCAGTCTGGTCGCGACAGCGGATGACTACGGTCCCTTTGTTCCTGGCCGTCACACCGTTACCTGGAGTGCGAGCGACGCCGCCGGTAATAGCGCAACGGCCGAGCAAACTGTCGATGTGATTCCGATGGTAAGCATTACCGCCGCGCAGACCCTGGAAGAGGGTGCCAGTGGAGTCATCGAGGTCAGTCTGAACGGTGCCCCCGTTGAATACCCGGTAACGGTAGCCTTCACCGTCAGTGGCAGTGCAGATAGCAGTGACCATGATCTGGTTTCCGGCACTCTGGAAATCGATTCCGGTCTGACGGGCAATATGGCGTTCAGCACCGTGGCCGACGTCAGTTTTGAAGGTGAAGAAAATATTGTGGTAACCCTTGATAGCGCATCCAATGCGGCACTGGGTAGCAGTATTGAACAAACCATTACCCTGATCGAAGGCAATGCTGCACCTACGGTTTCCCTTGAGCTGATGCAGGGTAATGACTCCGTGGCAACCGTGTTTGCCGATGGCGGTATCGCAACGGTTCTCGCGGGTATCGAGGATCCCAATCCGTCGGACAGCCACGAATATACCTGGAGCAGCGATAACCTGGCGCCGACCAACGGTTACAACAGTGAAAGCTTCACGTTCGATCCCACTGGACTTTCTGGCCTGTTTACGGCGGCGCTTACCGTAACTGATGAAGCCGGTGCATCAGCCAGCGCAACGCTGCTGTTCAGCATTCAGGAGGCGATGCCGGAATTGAGTGACAGCGCGGATTCCGACGGGGATGGGTTGAGCGATGCCAGTGAAGGGTTTGGAGACAGTGACGGCGATCGGGTGCCGGACTATCTCGATGACAATTCCACCGCGAACGTTTTACCCGTAGATGGCCTCGGTTCACTAATGGAGGGTGAAAGCGGGACAACCCTGATGCTGGGCAATAGCGCCTATGTGGCTGGTTACGGAATTGCGCTGATCGGTCTGGATGACATTGACGGGCTGTTTGCGGAAGGGCTGGCTGACACCAGCAGTTACCAGTTCCTGCATGGCATTTTCGACTTCGAAATACACGGGGTTGCAGCGGGAACTAGTACTCGCGTGGTGCTGCCGCAAACTGCGGCGCTACTCGCCGATGCGCAGTACCTGAAGTACCAGCAGGGCATTGGGTGGCTAGCCTTTACTGAAAATACTGAGAACGCCATCGCCTCCGCGCCGGGAGCGTTGGGCGTCTGCCCAGCACCGGGAAGCGAAGAGTATGAGCCGGGGCTCGGAGAAGGTCACTATTGCGTGCAGCTCACCATTGAAGACGGTGGCCCCAACGATGCCGATGGCACCGCCAACGGCATCGTTGTAGATCCGGGTGCGGTGGGTACCCTCAATACGGTTGCCCCCACGGTGACTATCAGCGCAATTCCCTTAACGGCTACCAGCTTCACAGCAGGCGATGGGGAGAAAGTGGTGCTCGCCTTTACGCTGGAGAGTGATTCCTCCGATGCTGAAGTGTCTTCGCTTTCATTCCAGGCCAGTGGCGATCTGGAGGAGGGGGCCGATGTCAGCTTGGTGAAACTGTATCTGGATAGCAATAAAAATGGTCAAGCGGAAGCGGATGAGCTGCTGGTCAGCGGAAGTTACGCCCGGGATGACGAGACTCTGACGCTCAACTTGCCGGATGCCGTTCAGCTGCAGAGTGGCGAGCGTCGATTCCTGTTGACGTATCAGTTCTAGTGGGACTTCCACCCCCTTTGGGAAGCTAGTCCCCCAACCGGCTTCCCCTTTTTATTCACCCATTACTGTGGCTCAAGAGTGATCAAAATGGGCCACATGAAAGAATTTATTCGAGGCAAAAAGATGCGTTCAAGTTACAAGCGCACAGCAATCGCAATGTTCACCCTGTTTGCTCTGATAATGCTCTCCGGTTGCGGTGGCGGAGGTGGCAACAATTCCGTCGATGACGGCACTGGAGATAACGGTTCCGAGGAACCGACGCCAACACCAGAGCCGGTAGTCAAGACTTTTACTGTAGGACTTGGCAGCGTCCAGGTTGTGCAAATAAGTACGGGCGATGCACTCACGGTAGACACCGAGTCGGTAACTGGTGGTGATCTGGAGTACACCGTTCCTTAGTTACATGGAAGCATCACTGCTTGTCCACTCCGGCGCTGGGCTGGACGAGCAGTGGAATATTCAGTTTGAGCCGATGAATCGTCGATCGTTCAGATTCTAGAAATCCTCAAATTTCTTCCACATTCATTAATTAAATTACTCGAGTAGTGAAAAAACACTGTCGAGGGGGATTCCTATGTCCTGCTTACAGAGAGTTCGGTTATCGCTCCGCATATGCTGGTTGTTATTGAAGCAGTTTTTCACTGGAGCGATCACGACATCATTCATCGCAAATATTTGAATGGTGTGAATTAAATATTTTTAAAGAAGCTGTTTGCATAAGGAGAAAAAGATATGCATGAAAAATGGAAGGCGATTGGGTTTGCTGTCCTGGTGTTCGCCCACGTCGGGTTGGTCGCACAGGAAGATCTGGCGTCCTCGGCATCGGTTGTACAGAAAATACAGGTAACGCTCGACGGTAGCCTGATCTACATCAATGCCGCGGGCGACGTGTTTGAAATCTATGGCCCGGGAGGGTTTTCCTATACGTCGGACAATCCTTACTTTGATTTCGAGGGCGATATTCCCGATGGGGTCTACACCTTTCATGTCTACAGCAGGGCCGGTGTACAAAGTGAGGAGGTCTCTGCGGAGCGGAATAAAGAGAACGGCCGGCAGCCAGATTCGGTACCTGGTCAGGTATTAAAGACGGTGGCCAGTGGCAGTTTTGAAATCTTCGATAACCTTATTTCTACCGTTAATCAATAACCAATAAAAAATTGTTTATAAGCGAACTATCAAGAGTACTGTAATGAAAATTAAAACAAATGTAAGCCGTCTGTATCTGGCGATTGCGCTGGCCTCAACTGCCACTGCAGCGAGTGCAACCCAGGTATTTTCTGAGGATGTTATCGTTCAAGGGAGTGAGTGTGTAGGGACGGATTGTGCCTCCAGTGACGCTTTTGGCTTCGATACTTTCCGGTTGAAAGAGAATAATCTCCGGATCCACTTTGATGATACAAGCTCATCCGGCAGTTTTCCCAAAAATGATTGGCGGATCGTTATTAACGACACCAATTCAGGTGGTGAAAGTCACTTCTCTATTGAAGATTCGACGGCAGGCAAGACACCCTTCAGGATCGACGCTGGGGCGAAAAATAATACGCTTGTCGTCGACAGTACCGGTATGGTGGGTTTCGGTACTGATTCTCCAAAAGTGACCATGCACGCGGTGTCTGGCGATAGTCCGTCCCTTCGTTTGGAGCAGGATGGGTCCTCCGGTTACTCTGCCCAGCGGTGGGATCTTGTCGGCAATGAGGCTAACTTTTTCCTCCGAGACGCAACCACCGGTAGCAAACTGCCATTTCGGGTTAAACCGTATTCACCTACCGATTCCCTTTACATCCAGCCGAACTATGTCTATTTCGGCAACAAGGTGTATATCAAGGAAAACAGTGATCAATACGAGCCGCGCATTGAAGTTCAAAATACCAACGCGGTGAATTACGAAGCAATGCGTCTGACCACGCCGCTGGACAGTATCGACCTTGCCAATAGTGCCAATGAATTTCAGGTCAATTTTGCCAACACCGGCATCAGTGGTGTTCCGGAGATGTCGTTGGACAATACGGGTACTCTGACGGTACAGGGCAATCTGGTAGCCAACGGTGTGACCTACACCTCCAGCCGTGCCGCGAAAGCCAATTTTTCTAATGTGAATGCGGATGAGATTCTCGCGAAAGTGGATCAGCTGGACGTACTGTCCTGGAACTACAACCGCGACCCTGAATCCATCCGTCACATCGGCCCCATGGCAGAAGACTTCCACAAGCAGTTTGGCCTGAACGGCGACAAGGATGGGGTAATTTCTGCCTCTGACGTCAACGGCGTCGCTCTTGCCGCGATCAAGGCGCTGAAGAGCCGTAGCGATTCGCTGGAGCAGGAGCTGGACCAGAAGGATCAGGAAATTGAAGGGCTGCGTCGTGCGGTAGATGAGCTGCGCGCTGCGATCGCTCGTTGATATTCTCTGTCGATGAATGTTGAAGCGACCGACCCACTGGGGTCGGATCGCTTTCCGGTTTATTGAATCTAACCGGGTAGGGTTGGCAGTCTTAAATGATGACTTTACTCTTCAAGCGCGCTTCCGCCTTGCGCAGCGCCTGTAGCACTTTGTCTTTGTCGTAGTTGCGGACCTTGTCCAAGTCCAGGTGCATGGCAAAGCCCGGGGCATGCTCTTCCAGGTAACTCTGCTGGCCGCCGAGGTTCTTGCGCAGGTCGGTAACCGAGTAAACCTTCACCGGAGTGCTGAAACCTTTCACACTGACGTGGCCTTTGTCCCGGCACATGACGGTCTGTTTGATCATGGCCCAGGTTTCATGGCTGATCAGCACTTCACCGGGTTCTGCGGCACTTTCCAGGCGTGCGGCCAGGTTTACATGGGTGCCCATCACGGTATAGGTCTGGTGGTCCGCAGTGCCGAATACGCCGACGGTACAGTAGCCAGTATTGATGCCCATGCGAATCTGCAGCGGGTGAGAGATCCCCTGGTCATACCACTCCTGCATCATTTCCCGCACCCGCTTGCGCATGGCCAGGGCCATGGCTACACAGCGCAGGGCGTCGGATTTGGGGCCTTTACTCTGATCATCGCCAAACACCACCATCACCGCATCGCCAATGAACTTGTCGATGGTGCCACCATAGTGGGCAACGATGCGCGACATCTCGGTCAGGTAGTTGTTCAGCAGACGGGTGAGAGTTTCCGCCTCCATTTCTTCAGTGAGCTGGCTGAAGTCTTTGATGTCGGAAAAGAACACCGTGAGCAGTTTGCGCTCGGTAACGATCTCTTTTTCCCGGCCGGTAGTGACCGCGCGCCACAGGCGCTTGGGCAGGTAACGTGAGAGCTTGTAACTGGCCAGGTTGGCAAGGCGCTGTTCCTGCTGCAACTGCGCGTTATCGGACTTGAGTTTTGCCAGTTGGTTGTGGGTATAAACCGCGTAAGCACAAAAGTAAGTGAACACACCGATCAGGCTGGCAGCACTGATATTGAGGTCGGCATTCACCACCAGCGCCGGTCGGTGGAGCAGGTAGCCGATGCCAACCCCAAGCAGCATCGCGGTGTTGTGTTCGAACCAGCAGCGACCGCCGCCCTGGGTGAGGGCATTGAACTGCACCATGGTCAGGAACAGCAGGCTGGGGAGAATGCTGAAGTTGGCCATGGCCATGGACATGCCGATCAGTAGCGCATCGGTAAACGAGAGCCAGCGGCGTACCTGGCCTGCGTTGTCTGAATCACTGCGGCGGGAGATCTGGTAGGCGATCGGGATATACGCCAGCAGCAGGGTAGCCATACCCAGCTGGAGCAGGGTGTCTTGAGTAAATAGTGCGGACCACTGAATACTGTTCAGCAGCGTGCCAGAGGCTGCAAAACAGATCAGGGCGCGAAAATAGAGCGGATAGCGAGAGTCTGTCTGGCGGCCGCTGGATTCTTCAGGCTGATTCTGCATGAACGCTGGGTCTTATCGGTATCGGTTCGTGTATGCCCACTAGAGTGAAGGCACCTTGGTCAGCTCGGGAGCTTGTTGTTTGATTCTTGCCCCAATCTGTTCCAATTGACCCAAGCCAGCCAGCTATTTCTGCATAAACGAGGCTTGCGTCACGGACAGGCGCAAAGTTTACCCTCATGAGCGGTTTAAAGCGACGACTAAAGAGGATCAAGTTCTAAAATTGAACAATCGTCCTTCTGATGATCTCGCGATTTAGATGTGGTGATTAGGGTAGAATCGCCCGCTTCCTTCCCTCCTGCCGTGGCTGATCGGCTCAGTGGTGGCGAATAACAGAATCAGGAGTCAAACATGGACGCGCTGGACGCATTGCATAACCGGGTATCAACAGGTGTTTTGACCGAGCCGGCCCCCAACTCCCTGCAGCGCCAGAATATCTTCCGCGCTGCCCTGCGCGCTGCCGACCACGGTAACCTGCGTCCCTGGCGTTTTCTTGTGATAGAAGGGGAGGCGCGGAACCGTCTGGGGGAAATCTATCTCAACGCCAGCGAGGCGGAGGCCCCACTGGCGGCTGCTCAGCGTGAGCGAACTCTGGCCATGCCACTGCGCGCACCGCTGGTGCTGGTTGCGATCACCCGGCTGCAAGAGCATCCCAAAGTCCCGTTTGAAGAGCAGCGGATGTCCACCGCTGGCGCCGTCCAGGCCATGCTGACCGCCGCCTTTGCCCAGGGCGTTGGTGCCTACTGGCGCACCGGTGCCTTGGCGGAGAACCGCGCGGTCGCCAAGTCGCTGGGCCTGGCGGACAACGAAGAAATCAGCGGTTTCATCTATATGGGCACTCCGCAGAAGGCACCACGAGCCGCACCGGACTTGAAGGTGGAAGATTTTTTCGCAAATTGGAGCGGCGAATAAAACACCTGCACAGGCCTGTGGCGGGAAATTTTTCGAAATAGACTTGCACCCGCCGCCGGCATTCTGTAAAGTTCGCGCTCGCTGATCGGGGCGCTATGTTACTGATTAGCAAGACAATTTGGTGAGGTGTCCGAGTGGCCGAAGGAGCACGCCTGGAAAGTGTGTATGTCGAAAGGCATCGAGGGTTCGAATCCCTCCCTCACCGCCATATAACGAAAAAGCCCGGCTTCCAGCCGGGCTTTTTCGTTATACGACGCCGAGGTCGGGTGAGAACCCTCCGGTTCGATCAACTCGCGGGAGCGAGTTGAGACCGAGGCGCAGCCGAGCCCGCAGGGTCAAAGCACGCCCTAGCGTGTTTTGAGTCCATCCCTCCCTCTAAGTTGCAGCTCACTTCGGATCACAACGATCCAAGTTATTGCCTAGCCATCTCAAACCCAAAACAAACTCAATCACTCGACACCAATCCCTCCCCACCCCCGACAAAATACCCACTCAACTTCTGCGGAAAATACTTCTCCAGCAACGCCAGTAAAATCGCCCGCGTCTGGTTGTCTACCTCGCCATCCGCTTTCCACGGTCGGAAATGGTATTGGAAAGCCCGGGTATAAAGACTGATTTCCTCGTCACTGGCCGTTTCCGGGTCTATCCCGTAACCATAATCCGCAAGCCAGAGCGCAAAGCGCCGGCGGATACTTTCAGGATCACTGCTGGTATTCCCGTCCAGAAGTGCCAGGTGGCGCTGAACCGCTTCTTCTTCATACCAGGCGCCAACGCCGGCCTCGGCCAATTTCTGCCAGGGAAATTTGGGGCCGGGGTCGATTTTGAAATGGGGAATGATATCCCCGTGCCCGACGATGCGCGTGGGCGTGATATCGGGGTAGCGGGTGAGGATGTCCCTTGTCAGTGCAATCACAAGATCAATCTGTTTCGGGTCGAATTCCGGGAAAAAGCAAACCGCGTCTGGCTCGGCACCGGGGGAGGACTCCGGTGGCGGCTGGCAATTGCTCTTGTTCACTATCTCAATGCCGATGGAGTGGTCGTTCAATTGACTGCGGTCCTCCCACTGGCTTCTGCCGGCGTGCCACGCCCGGCGATGTTCATCGACTAATTGAAATACGCGCAACTCGTCGTAGGGGTAGCTGGGGTCGTTCGTTTCTGGCACCAGGTAGTGGGCGCTGACCGGAGAGTTGCTGGGTTGGGTCAGCACTTGCAGGGAGGTTTCAAAATCGATGGCCGTGAAGTGCAGCACCAGAAAGCGCACGCGTTCGCTGGCATTTTGTGATGGCACGACTTCGAGCCGGTAGGATCGCTCGGTGGAGTTTTTGTGGAAATTGGCGCCATCGCTCATGGCGCAGCCGGTAAAACCAAATAGTGCCAGCGCCAGGATTGTGGTGATGGTTGCCAGGTGGAGAGGGTGTGACATTGCCAGCCTCATGGTCGTTGGGTTCCGGGGTGTGACGGTTACCTCCCGGATTTTACAAATAATTTATTCCAGATCTATAGGTGCACTTGAATTATTTGGTGGGGCGGAATGGGTGGTGAGCAGAGGTTGGTGGCACGAAAGTACCTGTCATTAATCCCTTTGGTGTCTATTGAATTTATTTTCCCTGAATTTTTTATCGATTACATATCGCATAGATCGAATTTTTCTTGCAGAATCGAGTTGGAATATCTTATTCGTTGTCGGGTGTTGATTGGGTATATTTTATTGGTCGGCCCGGAAGGCCGAGTATCTTGCAGAAAAATAACAGTACCAAGTAGCGCTGATAGAGGAACGGCAGTTTTATCTGAAGTTACCCATCCGGAGAAAACTAAAAATAATTGCCTTGGAGGCCTTAAATGTTCGAGAAGACAAAGCTGAGTGAGTTGATTGAAGGAAGCGTCAAGAAGTCTTTGGCAAAATCTTCGGTATTTTTGGCCGGAACCCTGTTTGCCGCGTCGGTAATGGCGCAGCAATCGGGGAGTATTGAGGGTAGGGTTTACTTAGACGAGAAGGTCGCCGCGGCGGGTGTCACCATTACCGCCAGCAGCCCGGTAATGCCGAAAAACCGCACGATCGAAACGGATTCAGAAGGTGAATTCCGGTTGCCGGCACTGATCCCGGGCACCTACACCCTGACGCTGACAACGGAAGATGGCCTAACCCGCACGGTGAATACCCGGGTACTGCTCGATCAGCGCTCCAATATATCCATTGTGATGGTGCCGGAGTCAGATACGGGCGCGATGGAAGAGGTGGCCGTAGTTGGTGAGCGCGTTGAGCTGGTTGGCGGTGGTGCATCACTTTCCAATGCGCTGGGGGCGGATGTCATCAATGCATTGCCCGTTGGGCAGGACTATCGGGAATTACTGAAACTATTGCCCGGTGTGCAGGTAACCGCAGATTCCGTTCGCGGCCCCAATGCCGGCGGCAGTGGTCAGGACAATACCTATGCCTTTGACGGTGTGAATATTACCTTGCCCATGTTCGGTACTCTTGCGGCGGAACCTTCCAGCCACGATATCGAGCAGGTGTCGATTGAGCGTGGTGGTGCCAGGGCCGTCGGGTTTAACCGCGCGGGCGGTGTCAGCGTCGATACCAAATCCAAGTCCGGTACCAATGAACTCAAAGGTAGTCTGGAATACCGCTTCCAGGATCCGAATCTCCGCGCAAAAGATACCGACGGCATTAAATCCGATGTCGAAGAGACCTGGCTGACCGCCAGTGTGAGCGGCCCGCTGATTGAGGATACCCTGTTCTTTTATGGCTCTTACTACGGGCCAACGGTTACCGGGGAAAACAAAGAAACCGCTTACGGGTCTACCAAGGATTATCACAGCGATCGCGATGAGTACTTTGGCAAGCTGACCTACGCCGTTACCGAAAATATCCTGTTGAACGCCAGCTACCGGACCTCTGACCGGGTGGGGGAAGGGCTTTCCATCGGTGAGGAAGAGGAAGATAGTGTTTCCAGTGGTGAGAGCGCGAGCCAGGATATCATCACATTTGATGGGTCCTGGATCATCAGTGACAACACGACCTTTACCTTCCAGTACGGCAGCTATGCGCTGGAATCGGGCACTGTGCCAGACAACAACCTGAATGTACTGCCACAATATGAGGCAGCCCTGGATGTTTCTAGCTTGAACCAGCTGGGATATTTCACTGTTCCCAATCTCGATCCCGATAATGCCGATTTTGACAACGTGTTGGCACAGCAGCTGATCGATCAATACGGATACGTCAGTAACGGGCAGCGCTTTGGCGGCGGCGGTGTTGGTGGTTATTTCCAGGAAAGCCAGGAAAACTACTATCGCGACAGCTTCGAGATGGCGCTAGAGCACAACTTCGAGGTGGGTGATACCAGCCACGAGCTGCATATCGGCTATCAATGGTCTGAGGGCAAAGAGGACTTTGCGCGACGTTCCAACGGCTGGGGATCCATTCTGTATATCGGCGGTGAGGAATCCACGGAAGACGGCGATCCCGTTTACTTCCGCTCGCGCACCGAGCAGATGAGCTTTGTGGATGAGGACGGCAACTCTGTGCCGTCGATTGTCTCCTACACCGTTGCGCATAACTTTGAAATCAATGACTCCATCGAATGGAATGATTTCACTTTCAATGTTGGCTTCCTGATCAGTGAGGACACCTATTACGGTCAGGGCCTCAAACAAAATGGTGCGAATTACTCCGGCTTCGAAGTGGCGCCGGGGAACAAGTACGAAATGTACAAAATCGACTGGAAGGATATGATCCAGCCGCGCCTGGGCGTGACCTGGGCCTACAACGGTCAGGACACCGTATTTGCCAATTTCGCGCAGTACAATCCCCAGGCCAGCTCGCTCGCGCGCGCGGCCTCCTGGGACCGAAACTCCGCGCGCACCCTGGAAGTGAACTGGGGTGCCGATGGCAGCTACCTGGGGTACGAGCCCGCCAGTGGTTCGTCCGGTAAGATGTTCCAAGACGGGATGAGTCCCCGCCGCCTGGATGAGTTGACCATCGGTACCACCAAGGGTTGGGGTGAGCGTATCAGCACCCGTGCACACCTGCGCTACCGCGAGGGTTCGCACTTCTGGGAAGATGCCTGGAACTGGGCGCGTTCCGATGAGGGTTGCTACGGTGACTTTGATGGCGATGGCATCAATGAGCATTGTGTACCTGCGGATATCGAAGCCCTCGGTCCCTATATTCCGGATCTGAACCAGTATCGCTACGGTGCTAACGAAGATGGTGTTGGCGGTATCGGTGGTTCCTCCTACGTGATTGCCGAGATGGATGATGCCTACACCCGCTATTGGGAGTTCGCCCTGGAAGGGGAGTGGTACGGCGATCGCACTTACCTGAATGCATCTTATGTGTACAGCGAATACACCGGTAACTTTGACCAGGACAATACGTCCCTGACCAACGATGCCAGCCTGTTTATCGGTTCGTCGAGCTATGCAGATGATTACGGGCAGTACACCTGGGACTTGAAAGACGGCACGCTGCGCGGAGATAAACCGCACCAGCTGAAAGTATTTGGCTATTACACCCTCGACTGGAAAGCCAATCTTGGTGCCTTCTTTACTTATCAGTCCGGTCAGCCCTGGGAAGCGTGGGATGGGTCCATCTATGGACGCAGTTCCGATACCATGCGGTATGCAGAGCCAGCGGGTAGCCGTCGCAGCGCTTCTCATTGGCAGATGGACCTGAACTACACCCAGAACTTTGATGTGTTCAGTGACTATACATTGAAATTCCGCGCTGACATTTTCAACCTGTTCGACCGCCAGACCGGCTACAACATCGACCCGCGAGTGGACGACGAAGATTTCGGAAGGGCGCGAAGCTTCTTCAATCCCCGTCGCGTGCAGTTGTCTTTTGGTGTTGATTTCTGAGTTCAGGCTCAGAATTTAGAGATCCTTGCGTGATCTTCCTCTGTGGAATGACAGCTTGCCCCGGCTAGGCCGGGGCTTTTTTATCATCGTTGAGCTGACCAGAGCTGAGCTGAGATGACGCAAGTGGCCCTCGTGTAGGTGCTTTCCAGGTAGAGAAATGGTTTTGAACAATTTATTCTTTTCCGATCGTGTGCCGTGTTGAAGTGTTTCATGCAACAGGCCATTTCCCGAGAAATGCGCTGGTGAGGTAGACCTTGATGAAATTGTACAAACCTTTTGTTCGTCTGATTGGATCTGCAGCGGTTTTGGCATTGGTTTCATGTGGTGATTCCGGCAAGCCCAATGTTGCTGTAGACGGTATCTCTGCCTCCACACCGGGAGGTCTGGAGTTTGTCAGCGATGTCCCGCAGGTTACGGAGGCGATGTTGCAGGCAGATTTCTGGGTGCAGCGTTTAAGTGACGATCGTGTACGAATGTCTGCTCAGGAAATTCACGCATTCAATGCGGTAAACCTTGCCGGCGACCCTTACCTGCACCAGTTGGATGAATTCCCTCAGGTAATGCCGAAAGCCGCTGTTCTCAAGCTGATCGATGCCGTCAGCACGCCCGCGTCCTCACCGCGGGTATTTGTAGATGGCTCTGCAGTGAAAGCGGCGGATTACTCGCAGCTGGAAGCGACCGTGCAGCGTGCTGAGATACCTGAGGAGGTGACGGTGCGCTGGGGGCTGGTGGTCGAGCGGGCGAGTATGCGCAGTTATCCTAGCCGTGCCCGGGTGCTCAAGAATACTGGTGATTCCGACCTGGATCGCTTCCAGGAGACCGGCGTATTCCCCGGGCAACAACTGGCAATATTGCACGAAAGCGCGGATGGTGAATGGTGGTTCGCGGTGAATTATCACTACGCGGCCTGGTTGCCCAAAAGTGCGGTTGCTCTCGGTGAAAGAGAGGAGATTCATGGTTGGGCTCAGCAGTCGCCGCGGCTGACGGTTTCCGGTGCACAGTTGCGCACCAACTTTAACCCCGAAGATGTGCGGACCTCGGAAGTTGTACTGGATATGGGCGTTTCACTGCCACTGCTGAGTGCGGCGCAAGTGGGGCATAATGTGCACGGACAAAATCCTTTCGCCAGCTTTATCGTGTCACTGCCAGTACGGAATGCGAATGGCAAGCTCGCCTTTGCGCCCACACTTATTGGTCGCGGTAAGGACGTTAGTGTTGGACATCTGCCTTATAAGCCTTCGTCGGTCTTGCGCCAGGCCTTCAAATTTCTGGGGGAGCGCTATGGCTGGGGGCACGACTACAACGGTCGGGATTGCACTGGGTTTGTCGGTGAGGTTTACAAGTCGTTTGGTATCCTGATGCCTCGCAACTCCGGTCAGCAGGGTAAGAGCGCGTTTGCGCCGACACAGACATTTGCGTCCGATGACCACGAGGCGCGAGTCAAGGCGTTGGGCTCCCTTTCTGTAGGTGATCTTATCTATATCCCGGGGCATGTCATGATGTATATCGGTGAGGTGGATGGCGAGCCGTTTGTTATCCACGATGTGACCGGGCTCAGCTACTACACGCCAGACGAGGATTACTACCGCGGCACTCTGTCCGGTGTTTCGGTTACACCGTTGATGCCATTGCAGCTCAATGGTGACAAGCGCTATATCGATGGTATCTATGCCATAAAATCCATTATTTGACGGTTACTGCCATGAAAATTGTTGACGTAAAACTGGGCATGCTACAAGTGCCCCTGGTTACTCCGTTCAAGACCGCGCTGCGTACCGTAGAGTGTGTGGAGGATGTGGTCGTGATGCTGGAGACAGATACCGGGCATATCGGCTATGGCAATGCGCCGGCAACGGCGGTGATTACCGGGGACACCCACGGCTCGGTAATTGAGGCGGTTCGCAAAATTTACACCCCGCTGTTGTTGGGGCGGGATGTGGCTGAACTCAATTGTCTGACTCGCCAGATCGAGAGCGCGATGATCAATAACACCAGCGCCAAGGCGGCTGTGGAGATCGCGCTTTACGACCTGTTCGCCCAGAGTTACAAAACGCCGCTGTACAAAATACTGGGTGGTGGTGAGAGCAGCTTGACCACGGATATCACCATCAGTGTCGATTACATTGACAAAATGGTCGCGGATGCCGAAAGGGCAGTAGAGCGCGGTTTTGAAATCCTGAAGCTGAAAGTCGGCAAGGATATCGGCCTGGATATCGAGCGCATCAAGGCGGTCTATGCTGCGGTCAAGGGCCGCGCATTGCTGCGGCTGGATGCCAATCAGGGCTGGAGCCCCAAGCAGGCAGTCGCAGCAATCCGGGGTCTGGAGGAGGCGGGTGTACTGCTAGAGCTGGTAGAGCAGCCGGTCAAGGCGGGCAATCTTGAGGGAATGCGCTATATCTCCGAGCGAGTGAACACGCCGATTATGGCGGATGAGAGTATTTTCGGTCCCCACGAAGTGCTCGATGTGATCCAGCGCCAGGCGGCGGAAATTATCAATATCAAGTTGATGAAAACCGGCGGCATTTCCAATGCGCTGAAGATTGCTGACCTGGCCGGGCTTTACGATATCGAATGTATGGTTGGCTGTATGCTGGAAACCAGCATCGGCGTATCCGCTGCGGCGCATGTCGCGGCTGCCAAAGCACCGATTGTTTCCAAGTTGGACCTGGATGTGCCATCCCTGTGCCAATACGACCCGGTTGTTGGTGGCGCGACCTATAAAGATGCGGATATCATTCTCAATGAAACGCCTGGACTGGGTATTGAAAGAATCGAGGGACTGCAACCGCTGGCATGATGCCGGCGAAAACGCAGAGGGAGACGGCAGCCAGTGACCTGTCTATTGAAAATGCGCGCTATGCGCGACCAGTTGTCGGTGAATGAGCGCAAGCTCGCCGACTTCATTTTGGAAAATACCCAGCTACTCCGGGATTACTCTTCTTCGCAGTTGGCGGATGCCGTGGGTGTCAGCCAGTCCAGTGTGGTGAAATTTTCACAGAAGCTGGGATATCGGGGTTATCCCAGCCTTAAACTGGCCGTTTATGAATCCTATGCGGGTGAAGTGCAGGGGAGGGGCGATGAGCCCCAGAGACCTTTCTCGCGAGCCGACAGCCCGTTGAGTTTGCTCGGGCAGAAAAAGCTCGAGGTGCTGGAAAATACCGTCAGTATTAATGAGGCCGAGCAATTTTCCGCGGCAGTGGATGCGATTCGCACGGCGCGCTGTATCCAGGTGTCGGCCTGCCCGGGCTCAGTTGCAGTGGCGCGCTACCTGACGCACCAGCTATTGGAGCTGGGCTGTTGGGCGGTGTATGACGAGGGTGGTGCCCTGCAGGAACGTATTTCGGGGTCGCTGCAGGAAGACGATCTGTTGTGCATCCTGTGCGATTTTGGCGGTGAAGAGTCCCTGGTCAATATTGCCAATCGCGCGCGGGAATACGGGGTGAAGGTATTGAGTCTAACCCGCTATAACTACAATGCCGCGAGCATCCACTCTGATATTCGTTTGTATGTTGTGCCATCGGAAGACGATGAGGCGTGGCAGCGCCTGTTGTTCCGCTCTGCGCAGATGCATGTCATCGAGGGCCTGATCAGCGGTCTTTTGACCAAGGGCTGATCGCTAAGGCTTGGTTCTCAAACAGCGCCGGGGCCTGATGGAGTCCCGGCGCAATTTCCTCAGGAGCGGGGACTTTGCGGCGTAGCGTTTGACTCCACAAGTTTCCAGCGCATTTTGTAATCCCACTGGTCGAAATAGAGGTTGCCGCCGCGCCACTCCACTTCCCCACGCTGGGAGTCCACGGTCTCTGAGCGGAAGTGTTGTTTGCCGGGGCTGAATTCGCGACTGTAATCGCTGTTGAAGATCAGGCGGTAGCTGTCGATGCCTCCCAGATAGAACCAGCGCTCCTGTTCGGTTTTCCCATCCAGCAGGCCATGGGTCACGTCCATTGGCATCCAGCC
Organism: Microbulbifer sp. ALW1; assembly: GCF_009903625.1. Lineage (NCBI taxonomy): Bacteria > Pseudomonadati > Pseudomonadota > Gammaproteobacteria > Cellvibrionales > Microbulbiferaceae > Microbulbifer > Microbulbifer sp. ALW1. The sequence goes on from NZ_CP047569.1 coordinate 2,432,799, forward strand.
GTAGGGCGCCAGGTAAAATTCGCCCCAGTCGTGCATGGTGTCGAAGTCTCCCGCAGAAAACTCCCAACCAGATTGCCAGCGCGCGGGGATACCATTCATGCGCATCAGAGTCATCAGCAGCAGTGTTTGTTGTCCGCAATCCGCATGGCCGGCTTCGGCCGCGTACTGGCTGATATTGCGGATGGTGGAATATTCACGGGCACCGGCCCAGGGAATTTCGTCGACGTAGGCAAAGAGCTTCTGCGCGATGCGGTAGGGGTTGGTTTCATCGCCCACAATACGCTCTGAGAGCTTGCGTATTTGTGGCGAAAACTGGATGTGCGGGGGGCGTTCAGCCAGGTAAGGCTCAACCGCACTGGTATTTAGTGCACTTACCTTATCGGCGTCAATGGCTGTGTAACCGCTCAGGCTGTCGAAGCGATAGCGAACGCTGAACTCGGTGGCCTTGCCTTTTTCGGCGGTTTTTTCCAGATAAATGGTGCGTTGCGGGTGAGTGGCTGGCGCTAGTTCGTAGCGGTTTGGCTCACTGTGGGTCAGCAGAATATTTTCCTGGCGTGCCGGTACTTCCTGGGGGAAGGGCAGCCAGGCGCGGATGGTCTCTCCTGCGGGCACTGCGTCGGCATCGACTGTCAGTGTGTAATCAATGGCGATGGCCTGGCGCAGGGGGGAAGCGCTTGCGATGACTGCCTGGTGATGCGGATGCAGCTGGTACAGCGGCGCCTTATCCGTAAACCGGCGGTAGTCGTTGCTACGCGCCGCCGCGGCTTCAGAAATATGCACCAGGTTGTAGGCTGCCTTACGAAAGTAACGTCGTTCACCATTGATGACTTTGTATTCCAGCAGGCCCGCATTGTCCCACTGCGAAATATCGCTCTCTGTCGCATCGGGGATATAGCGCTGAATGGAGGCCAGTAGGTCTTGTGGCTTGAGATTGAACTCCATTTCGATGCGGCGCATGCGTTCGACCTCGAAAGCCAGTGCGGACGTCAGGCTTTGCTGTTCTGGGGCGTCTTGCATCGGCTGCGGCTCCATATTGGATACTTTTCTATTCTCAAGCAGCGCGCGAATCCGCGTCTCGGCAGCAAGATATTCGCCGCTATCGACCTGTGCTTGGATGTTTTGCAGGAATTCGGCCTGGCTCGTGGTGGTGTCTGCACTCGATGTAAGGGGCACGGCCGACGAAAGCGGCTCGGCGGCTGCGGTGTGTGAGGCAACGACCAGGGTCAGGGCGGCAATCGCCATAGGAAGAACGGATCGTTGAAGGTATGCGCTTTGCATGGAAGCTCCATCTGGATAGATGCGATGACCTTAATCGGGTACCGAAAGGCGATCGGAATATTTTATTATTTACATAAAAAACCGCGGTTGATAAATTATTCTGATGTGCCGACCCCGTCAACCCCGCTACAGGTCCGGTTGAGAATTTTAATAACGATTGCGGAGTCCCTATTTATGCGTGCAATGATCACCGCTCTCTGTTCCACGGCTGCGCTGGCCCTGGCCGGTTGTGACTCCCCGCTATCGGGTGCTGAGTTTGCGGATACTAGGTCTGCCGATGCCCAGTCTGCGGAAGCCTATATCGAACGTGTGCTGAAAGAGGAGCAGGTGCCCGGTGCTGCAGTGGGCATCTGGCACCGGGGGCAGATGGTTCTGCTGCGCGGCTTCGGCGTCACCAATGTGGAGCGGCCGCGGCCGGTCGACCAGGACACGCTGTTCAAGCTTGCGTCCACTTCCAAGGCATTCACCACCGCTGCGCTGGGGTTGCTGGTGGAAGAGGGCAAGCTGACTTGGGATGGTCGGGTAGTCGACTATTTACCGCAGTTCCGGCTGGCAGATCCCTGGGTTACCCGGGAATTTCGCGTGGTGGATTTGCTCACCCATCGCTCTGGGTTGGGGCCCGGCGCGGGAGACCTGATGTTGTGGCCGCAACCCAACCAATATACCCGCGCGGATGTCATTGCCGGGTTGGCGCACCTTCCGGTTACCGGTAGTTTTCGTGCCGATTACGCCTATGACAATCTGCTCTATATCGTTGCTGGCGAGCTGATTGCTGCGGTATCCGGCCAGACTTACGAAGATTTTGTACAGGCTCGGCTGCTGGAACATATCGGGTTGCAGCACTGCTACGCCGGGCCGGTACCGGAGTCTGCGCGTGAAAATCTTGCGGACCCGCATCGACTTGAGGATGCAGGTCTGGTGGTGGATACCCCAAATCTGGCGGGGCCCGATCCTATTGTGCTCGCCGCTGCCGGCGGTATGCACTGCAGCGCCGGCGATATGTTGACCTGGCTGCGCACGCTGATGGGGGGCGGAAAAACACCAGAAGGTGTGTCGCTACTGAGCGAAGAAACCCGGGATCGATTGTGGAAGCCGGAAACCCTGATGCCCTTTTCGCCCCAGCGCGCGGAACGGGACGCTGGGCATTTCTATGCCTATGCCTTGGGTTGGCGGGTTCAGGATATGCATGGCAAACGGGTAATCCATCACACCGGCTCCCTGTCTGGAATGTATGCCTGGGCGGCGGTAGTGCCAGAAGATGACCTGGCGCTGGTGGTGCTGATGAATCGCAGTGCCGGCGCTGCGCGGCAAGCATTGATCTACGGATTATTGAAACCCTACCTTGGCGCCCCCGAGCGGGATTGGCTGGCTTACTTCCAGGCACTTTACGGCACGCCGGAAGAGGCGGTTGAGGCCGAGCAGTTGGAGCCACCAGCAGGCTTTGCCGCGGTAGCGCAGGCTGAGCTTGTGGGGCGCTACCGGGACCCCTGGTTTGGCGATATCCAGATTCATGGCGACGAACAGAACTTGCGCTGGCACGCGCTCAAGTCACCACGGCTTGCAGGTACGCTGATGCCTGCGGGGGAGGGCGTCTGGGCTCTGCACTGGGATGATCGCAGTTTGAATGCGGATGCCTGGATGACCGCTGATCGCGATGCGTCCGGCAATATTCTTCTCAGCATGCAGCCCAAATCTCGCGGTACCGACTTCAGTTACGACTTCCAGGACCTGCGATTTATAAAACTGGGTGAAAACAATCTGGTGGCTGGGGACAACTCAGCGGCTGGCGACACAAAAACCTCTATTACGGATCAGGAGTAAACCATGCACCGGCGCAAGTTAATCAAATCCATGCTGGCGGCTCCGCTGCTGGGTGCCGCGAGTGCTTCGGCGCAGGTCGGTTCCGGTCTTACTCCTTCTGTTGGGGGTTACAGTGCAAATGGCGAGCAAGCACCATTGCTTCCGAGACGTTTAAAGCGGGGAATGACGGTAGGCCTGATAACCCCCGCGAGCAATGCCTGGGAAGATGAAGATATTCGGTTTGCGATTGACGTGGTGAAGTCCCTCGGTTTCCGCGTAAAGGAAGGGCAGCACCTGTACCAGCGGACCCAGTACCTTGCCGGGCCGGATGATGCGCGCGCGCAGGATATCAATGCGATGTTCGCCGATCCTGAAGTGGATGCGGTGTTTTGTCTGCGCGGTGGCTACGGTACACCGCGGATATTGCCGCTCCTGGACTACGAAAATATCCGTCGCAACCCCAAGGTTTTACTGGGGTACAGTGATATCACGGCGCTGCTGAATGCCATTTACCACCGCAGTGGCCTTGTTACCTTCCATGGCCCCATCGCCGCGCAGAACTTCACCGATTACACCTACGGGGAATATTCCAAAGTGTTGATGCACGGTGAGTCCCCGGTGCCACTGGGGGCGCCGCCCGCGTTCGAAGGCGCTCCCGGGCGTGTGGAGCGGGAAAACCGGATTACCCGTTTTGCCGGTGGGCGTGCGCAGGGGAGGTTGATTGGTGGCAACCTGACACTGATGTCGAGTTTGATCGGCACTCCCTACGAACCGGACTACCGGGGAAAAATCCTGTTTCTTGAAGACGTCGGCGAGGCGCCTTACCGGGTGGATCGTATGCTTACCCAGATGTGGCTTGCCGGAAAGCTCCAGCAAGTGGCGGGTATCGCCTTTGGCAAGTTCACCGAGGCGGACATCAATGAGAATACCTTTTCGATGGAACATGTCCTGCGTGAGCGGTGTGCCGGGTTGGGCGTGCCTGTGGTGCGCGGATTGATGATCGGTCATGTGGAAGATCAGTCCGTTGTCCCGGTGGGTGCTATGGCCGAACTGGATGGCGATGCGGGCACACTGGTTTTGAGGGATCCTGTGGTAGCCTGATGGTTATCCGAGATTGGATAAGAAACCGAATAACAAATAACAATAACCAACTGCCGGCAATACCGGCGGGAATCAAGAGTCTCGTAGTATGACAGAACTCTCCTGGCTGACCCTGCTGCCACCTTTTATAGCCATCGGCTTAGCGCTTCTCACCCGGCAGGTGTATCTCGCACTGTTTGCTGGCATCTGGCTGGGTTTTTTCCTGCTTAACGGCTCGGGATTTTTCCCCTCACTGGCCGAGGCGCTGGATGGTGTACTGGCGGTACTTGCCAATCCTGGCGATGCGCGGGTGGTCATGTTCACGCTGGTGATCGGTGCCTTCATCATTACGCTCGAGCGCTGCGGAGCGGTCAGTGGCTTTGTGCGTTTTCTGGAGCGCAGCCGCTGGGTGACGAACGGAAAGCGTGCCCAGTGGATGGCGTGGTTGGTTGGGATCGTTATCTTTATCGAGTCCAATATCACGGTACTGGTTGCCGGTACCGTGTCGCGGCCGCTGTTTGACCGCTTCCGGGTCGCGCGGGAAAAGCTGGCCTATATTATCGACTCCACATCGGCACCCGTGTGCATGCTGATTCCACTCAATGCCTGGGGTGCGTTCAACCTTGGCCTGCTGGATGGACTCGGGGTCAACGACCCGCTTGAGGTTTTGCTGGCGACCATTCCACTCAACCTGTATGCGATTTGCGCCGTTGCGCTCACCGCTTTCACCATCGCCCGGGATTACAACCCGGGACCAATGGCGCAGGCTCAGGCGCGCACCAGCGGCGGAGAGCTGGATGGGATCGACATCAGCGAAAGCACCGGGGAAAAAAGCCATATCAAGCCGCGTGTCATCAATATGCTGCTGCCGATCCTGGTGCTGGTGCTGGCAATGCCTATCAGTCTCTGGATTACCGGTGACGGCAAAATTTTTGAGGGTTCCGGTTCAACTTCGGTGCTCTGGGCATCTCTCGCCGCCTTGGCGACGGTTTCCATTCTGGTATTGCTGCAACGCAGCATGTCGCTGGACGAACTCAGCCACACCTGGATGGAAGGGGCCGGGCGCATGTTGCCGCTGGCCATTATTCTGGTTCTGGCGCTGGCCTTGGGAGCTGTCTCCAAGACCCTGGGGACCGGGCAGTATGTGGCTGGCCTGGTGGGTGATTCGATTCCGCTGGGATTATTACCGGTGGTGATTTTTCTGGTATCCGGCGTGATCGCTTTCTCCGTGGGGTCCAGCTGGGGAACCTTCTCCATTATGTTGCCAATCGCCATTCCGGTGGCAAGCGCCTTGGGGGCCGACCCGACCCTGTTTGTCGCGGCGGTGCTGTCCGGTGGCATTTTCGGGGACCACAGCTCGCCGATTTCCGACACCACCATTGTGTCGTCACTGGCTGCGGGGACCGAGCATATCGAGCATGTGCGCACGCAGTTACCCTACGCAATGCGCGCCGGTGTGATCAGTGCCTTTGGCTTTATCGCCTTGGGTTATTTGATGTTGTAACCGGAAGTTCGCACTCAATATCTATTGCGTCTGTGCTCGTTACGGAGAAATCCCAACCACGCATGAGAATGCGGCGTCAGGTCTTGCCCCTGGCGCCAGATCAACCGGGGACTAGCTCAGTACAGGTTTGAAAAGTACGACTAGTTGCCACTTTAGTACAACCCTTGTCGCCATTGCCCACGCATCATAGAAATTTCCCCGGTCTCCCGGCTTTTCAACAGTGTCGGGGCGTCGTCAGAATTTCTATGTTCAAGCGTGATACGCGAGGTGATCGAGTTATGGGTTTTAATGTTCGACTTCCCTCCAGGCTACTCCTGGTCAGTTTCTGTGTCTGTGTTCTTTGGAGCTGCTCCAGGGAGACCGCGGTTCATCCTGTGGAAGATGTGAAGGTACATGTAAACCAAGTGGCGGTGGAGCTGTATGGCCCCAAATCTGCGGTGGTCAGCCACCGGGGCGCGCCAGCACTGGGCCAGTTTCAGCTGCAATCGACTGACGGAAAAAGGGCGTATCAGGCGGCGTTACAACCGCTTGATGCCTTTGGTGAGTGGGAATCTGGCCGCCAGTATTACACGGCAAATTTCTCCGAGGTCAATACCGCGGGTGCGTATCGTATAGCTGTTGAATTCGAGAGTGCGGAACCGGTTCTGTCTGCGCCGTTCCAGATTCTGGAAAATGCAGGTTTTACAATGACTGCTGCCGCGGTTTTGCAGTACTTCAAGGACAATCGCTACACCCACGAAGAAGACCGAAATATCCGTATTTTTGGTTCCGACGATCACGTGGATGTCTGGGGCGGCTGGATGGATGCCGGTGGCGATACCGGTAAGTACCTGTCGCACTTGGCATATTCCAATTTCCTGCCCCCTCAGCAAGGAGCCATAGTGCCCTGGGTGCTGGTCAGTTCCTACGAGCGGATTCCACACCTGTATCAGAATGCGGGGCTGGAAGCTTCACTGATCGAAGAGGTGTTCTGGGGGGCGGATTATCTGCACCGCATCCTTGACCCCAAAGGTTTCTTTTATATGACCGTATTTGATCAGTGGGGCTCGGGCGCGGAGCGCATGATTACGGGCTATGAAGGCCTCGACGGTGTCTACACCGAGAATTTCCAGGCGGCCTTTCGTGAGGGCGGTGGTATCGCCATTGCCGCACTGGCAGCCGCTGCCCGCCTGAGTCATGCGAGCGGCCTGCAGGGGGAATATTCCGGGGCACAGTATCTTGCCGACGCCGAGCGCGCCTTCGCCCATTTGCAGGCTAATAATGCCGCTTATTGTGACGATGGCAAAGAAAATATCATTGATGACTACACGGCTCTGGTTGCAGCGACTGAGTTGTATCGAACGACGGGTGCAGACCGTTATCTGAATGCTGCGCGCCAGCGCGCTGCATCACTGAATGAGCGGATGACCGCTGATGGTTGGATGATCAGCGATGGCGCCCAACGCCCGTTTTATCACGGCGTTGAAGCGGGTCTTCCCATTCTGGCGCTGGCGGCCTACACCGAAATCGAATCGGATCCAGCAGCCATTGCACTGAGTAAAAATTCCATAGCAAGGGCATTGGCTTTCCAGCTTGCGCTCAATAGCGAGGTAGTGAATCCCTACAATTATGCCCGTCAGTATTTCCGTGCCTACAAGGACGGGACCTATAGCGAGGCGACGAGTGGGTTTTTTATGCCGCATGCCAATGAAACCAATTATTGGTGGCAGGGTGAAAATGCGCGTCTGGCATCGCTGAGTGCGGCGGCCATTGTCGGTGGGCGCTTGGTGGATGTGGAGGTGGGTGCGCCCTACGGCGTTGCTCCGAAGCTGTCACAGTTCGCCCAGAATCAGCTGGACTGGATTTTTGGTCGCAACCCCTATGATGTGTGCATGATGTACGGCTTCGGCGTAGCGAACCCGCCCCATGCGGACAGTGCCGGAAGCATGGTGAGAGGTGGGATTTCCAATGGTATTACCGGTGCCACCGCAAGCGATGAGGGCCGTGGAATTACCTGGGCAGAAGGGCCCGATTCAAATGACTGGCGCTGGGTCGAACAGTGGCTACAGCATGCCGCCTGGTATCTGTACGCGGTGAGTGCCATGTCGGCCGCTGCGGAATCGGGTGACCGTGTGGCAGCGTCAGAACCGGTGAAGCCCAGGGCCTGAATCTCACGTCAAACGTTTGCTACGGGTGGAGATTAAAGCGGCTGAAAAGCCGCTTTTTTGTTCTGCAGAAACTATTGTCAGGGCGGGGGAGAGATGGCCGGGCAGATTACTGCCCGGCCAAATTGGTAGTCACGCAATTTCTTTAGTGGGGGTGAGTACACTGTCTGGCATTGCTTCAGCGCACAGCATTGCCGCACCCAGAAGGGCGGCGCTGTCCAGCTCACTGCGCTCCAGAATCAGGTTTTCGAGAGTGCGGGGGAAGGGGAATTGTTCCAGCTCCTGGCGAGTCGCCTCGATGAAGTAATCGTAGGACTTGGCTACTGATCCCCCAAGAACCAACATATCCGGGTCAAAGGCAAGTAGGACAGTCGATAACCCCTGTGCGAGGTGGCGCCCAAATTCTGCGAGGCACGCTTGGGCGCGGACGCTGCCCGCAACGGCATCCTGGAAGACGGTTTCTCCAGGTTGGCCATAATGCCGGGTAAAAAACTTACCAGAACAGTAATCGTCGAGGCTACTGCTACCGTAATGAACGGACCCCAGCTCGCCGGCTCCACAGTTCTTCCCGGGGTAAAGCCGGTTATTTATGTAAACGCCGACACCAAAGCCGGTTCCGAGGCAGACCCCAGCAATATTGCGGTAATGGCGTCCTTTGCCGAAGTGTTTTTCACCTGCTACGAAGCAATTGACATCATTGTTTATGTAGACAAAGGCGTTGAATCGGCGCTGTAGTTCCGCGCGTAAATGTACCTTTTCCCAGGATGGAATATTAACCGCATCAAATACGATACCTTGTGGGATATCGACAATACAGGGGACGCCAATGCCGATACCGGCGACGTCCTTATGCCAGAATTCTGTAATGCAGTCCGATATAAAGTCCAGTGTTTCTTCCAAAGTGCCTGTTGCATCAAACAGGTATTTTTTTTGTTCTAACAGCGTTCCATTTCGGAGGATACCGATATTGAGTTTGGTTCCACCCAGGTCAATGGCAATAATGTCGGCCATGGTAATACTTCCTGACGAGAAAAAAGTGGCGCCCGAAGGCGCCCTGCGCAACAGTGGCAGATTCAAGGTGAATTCAGGCCTGCTGCCGTTCTGGCAACGATTCGTTAAAAGAGAGGGTTTTGTTGGTAATCAGTGGTTTCGCCCACAATCCAATACTGAAAATGTAGGCGAGCGGAATAAACAGGAAGCAGAGTCCCATTCGCAGACTGCCACTGGTATCGGCAATAAAACCTACGATGGGGGAGGCGACGGCTCCACCGAGTATTCCGGTACAGAGAATCCCGGCAAAAGAGCCGTGATCTTTTGCGAGCGAGTTCATCGCCAGGGAAAAGATGATGGACCACATCACCGAGAGAAAGAAACCTGTCGCTGGGAACGCAATACGCGCGATATCACTGCTGCCCAAAAGGGCGCAGCTCAGTGCCAGCACCGCACCGGAGGAAAACCCCAGGAGTACATATCGGCTGTCGATCAGCTTGAGCAACAGCAGCCCCAGCAGGCAGCCAATGGTCAGCATCATCCAGAACTGACTAACGGTTTCTGCGCCGATGGTTTCCGGTGGCAGGCCGTGGTAGCGCTGCAGGAACAGCGATATGCCGTTGGCCAATCCCTGTTCGGTACCTACGTAGGCGGCAATGCCAATGAAGAACAGTACCACCGTCTTTTGTTTGAAGAGTGACAATGTCGACCCTAGGGCTCCAACCTTTTCATCCTCCCGCAGTTCTACCTTGGGTAACCGGATGACGGCGACCAGGCAGATAAACAGTAGGGCGATGATGGCAAATAACCAGTACATGGATACCCAGGCCATATCGGTGTTCATGATTGACCGCAGAAAGCTGATGACAAAGCTGGACTGATTGGTGTCGTTCAGCGCTTGGGTGAGCCCGGTATAGACCAGCGGGCTGAGTGTTGCCGCACCGCCAAAGACCAACTGTGCCATCACCGAAAAGAATGCGAAGTTTTCCTCTCCCCCTGCGGTTCGCAGCAGGGGATTGATGGCTACCTGTAGCATGGCCATACCGGCACCAATCATAAACAGGGAGATCATCGCAATGTGCAGTACCGGGTACATGGCAAAGGCAAGTGAACCGGCCAGCGCTAAAGTGAATGCCACCAGCATTACCGGCTTTTCACCATAGTTGTGAATCAGCATGCCTGCAGGAATCGATGTCACCCCGTAGGCGGCGAAGAATGAAAATGGCAGAAGCCCGGCCAGCCAAAGACTTATCTGAAAGTTATCCACGAACGCCGGAAAAAGTGGCCCGAGGATGTTGGTGATAAAGGAGATCGCGAAAAAAACGGCGAGCACCAGTCCGACATGGAAAGGATTTTTTTGCATGACTCAATCCGGTTGTTATGGTTGTTATCCGCCGCTTCGGGTACGGCAAGCTTTTCCTGGCTGAAATTGATTGGGTGATAACCGCGCACATTGCGTTACCGTTGGGGAAATGATGAAAGCAAGGGCGGGCCGATTGATACACTTTTCTAACCTATGACGATACTTTTCTGCCGGCATGAGACCACGGCTGAATGGTTTCGACCGGGGGCGGCAATCTGCTATTCCGGTATTTCGCCGGAATCCCCGGGGCGCAGAAGGTGATTTGGCCATGGAGCGGGCGCCAGGCCCTGCTTCTATTGGCGGAAAAAACGGCCGGAGAAGCATAAGAGATTTGTACTGCTCGTTGATTGAAAAGTATCAAATGTACCGGGGCCTCTAGGCTAGCATGTCCGCACACATCAAATGATTTGAGTGTTTATGCCCGGCGGGCAGACAGCGGGAAGGTCAGCAACTTGTGATCATTTCCGGGTCTTTTGGGGTGAGTCTGGTGAAGTGACCGTGCCGGCCAGGCCACTCCGGGAGTTCCTGAGTTGTAGTTGAGGGAGGCTGCTTCGTTGTGGTGACAATAAAAATTATGTGCAATTGAGGAGATATGTATGAGGTCAGGATCCAAGCAACTGAAAAGAAATGTGCTGTCGGTCAGTATCGCATCGGCGATGTTGACCGCATCGGCGGGCGCAATGGCACAGGCCGAAGCGCTGGAAGAGGTCGTCGTTACCGGGGTGCGCGCCGCGCAGGCCAGTGCAGTGAATACCAAGCGGTTAGCGAACTCGGTGGTGGATGGAATTGCCGCTCAGGATATCGGCAAACTGCCAGATGTGACCATCGCTGACTCCCTGCAACGGATTCCCGGTATTCAGGTGCAGCGTACTGCCGGTGAGGGTGGTCCTGTTCAGATTCGCGGCCTGCCTTATGTCGCCACCATGTTGAATGGTGAAAGTTTCCTCAGTGCAACCAGTATTGATGCCTCCGATGCGGATTTTGGGGATTTGCCTTCCCAGCTGTTTTCTGGTGCGGATGTTTACAAATCGCCACTCACGACTACTTCGACTCAGGGGATCGCCGGTACCGTAGACCTGAAAACCCGCCGCCCATTCGACATGGAAGACGGCTGGAACTTTGCCGGTGGTGCCGAGGTTGATCAGGGTTCCTTCAGTAAGGAGCAGGATCCAACCCTGAATGGTCTTTTGAGCTGGAAAAATGACAGCGTTGGCATTTTGGTGTCTGCGGTCACTACCGAGAAGAATCTGGCTACGGATTACAACGGTTACTTCGATACCTCGGAAAATGGCGGTATCGGCTCGGCGAACAGTAATCACGATTGGAATACCCCCGCTCAGCACGGTGATATGTATTACGTGATGCCGCAGGGATTTGCCGCATTCCACAAAGCGGAAGAGCGTCATCGCGACGGTGCCAACCTGTCTTTCCAGGCGGATCTGGGTAGTGGTTTTGAGCTGGTGGCGGATTATTTCTACAGCGAGCAGGAGCGTTGGAATCGCAGGGCTGGTATCTCGCACAACAACCGCTGGCAGACCTTTGCGGATTACGCCTATGCCACAGAGTTTGGCGATAGCGCCTTTGATCACAATGGCAATGAGTGGCGCACGGTTACCGCCTACGAGGCCCGCCCTTACCGGCTGCAATCCTTTGCCCAGACCAACTACAACCACGAAACATCCAAAAACGCCAATCTCGAGTTGAATTACGACAACGGTGGCGCTCTCACCGGCCAGGTGCGTGTTACCCGGGCATCCGCAGACGCCAGTATGCGCCACGGTTATACCGAAGGGGACCTGTTGAGCATTGACCAGGGTTCTCTGGTAACCGGACCCGGCGGGTTGGTGCCGGCCGAATACTGCGGCCCTGACGATGTGCCGGTTGGTGATCAGGGAGGCTGCTACGCGGCTTACTCCCCAGGCGGTATCGAAGACAGTGATTTCATGATCGGCTACGACGTTTCCGGTGAGTATCCGGCATTCAGTGGCTTTGACCAGGTGGTGAATGGCGGTCAGGGTATGATGACCGTAGCGGACTACATGGCCAGTCTGGACTCCTACCATGTAGGTGCCTTCTCTTCAGAAGGAAACACTAACGCAAAAGGTAACCTGGATACCTTCAGCAGCAAGTGGAACTATGCGTTCGAAGATTCTGCGTTTGTAGAGAGTATGGATTTCGGTATCCGACAGAGCGAGCGCAGCGTGGATCGCGAGCAGTTTTCCTACTTCGCCGATTTCGCCGATACCGGCTGTTCCGCACAGTGGAAAGCGGTAGACCAGTTCGCCAACTCCTCTGAATGTAATCCAAACCTCGCCCAGGGTGAGATGGTGAACGGTGAATTTGTACCTTACACCCTGCTCAAGCCCACGCGCATCGATGATTACAACAATGTCATCTGGGTGAACGATTTCGGCGGTGTTACTGGGCTGCCCGGTGTGTGGGTTGCAGACCCTCGTGACTTTGACGATACCCTTGCTTTCCAGGAAAAAGTCTTCGGGCCACAGCGCAAGGTGATTGATCCTGGAATGTCGTACTCGGTGGATCTGGCAGAGTTCAGCTACTTCCTGCAGGGTAATTTCGCCTACGGTGACTTCAGCGGTAACCTGGGCGTGAAGGTGGTGGAGACCGAGCTGACCGTTCGCCAGAACGAAGTGGGCGACGGTATTCCGCACTCGGGTGCCAGCCAGGATATCGGTGATATTGTCACCAAGCGCGATTACACCGACATTCTTCCCGCACTGAACGTGGCCTACGATGTGACCGAAGACGTCAAGCTGCGTGCCGCTTATGCCGAGACCATGATGCCACTCGATCTGCTCACCTGGGGTGGCGGTATGTCGGTGGGCATGGTGTTTGACAACGCCAGTGGTCAGATGCGCCCGGCGAACGCAACACTGTCCGGTAACCCAGAGCTGGAGCCTACGCGCGCGAAAAATATGGAAGTATCCGCAGAGTGGTATCTGGGAAGTGCGACCATGGTGAGTGCCGGTCTATTCAATATTGATGTCGAAAGCTTTATTGAAAATGGCGTTGGCACCATCGCAGTGGCTGATCCGGTTTCCGGCACGAAAGTGGTTCCGATGACTGGCCCCATTCAGGGAACGGACGGTAACGTAAAAGGTCTTGAGCTTGCAGCCAAGTTGGCCTTCATTGACTTCCTGGATGCACCGGTACTTTCCGATATGGGTATCGATGCCAACTACACCCTGTCGGACAGTGGTTATGGTGAAGATGCATCGGGTAAAGACCGCCCCTTCCCGGGTAACTCCGAGCACACCTATAACCTGGTGGGTTGGTATGAGACTGACCTGATTTCGGCCCGTCTTGCCTACAACTTCCGTTCGGAGCGCTTGATCACCAGCGGCAGTAGCATCCTTGGTCTGCAGGACCTGTATCAGGACGACTACGGACAGCTCGACTTGAACGTGACCTGGAGCGTGACTGATCAACTGGATCTCTATCTGAATGGTTCCAATATTCTGGAAGAGTACCAGCAGGCATATCTGGAGTTTGAAGACCAGAAAGCGTTCCAGAACCTGTATGAAGCGCGTTGGGCTCTGGGTGCCCGCTACACTTACTAAGATGTTTCTGAGTGTAAGCGGTTAATCGTAAAAGCCACTGGGATTTTCCCAGTGGCTTTTTTAATATCTAGCATCAGAAAACATAACGAAAGAGAGTGTCGACCGACTGACACCATTAGAGATTTATGCCAGAAAGTAAGCCTGTTAAACGGATTCTAATTGTCGGTGGTGGCACCGCGGGGTGGATGGTCGCGGCCAAGTTAAGTCAACATTTCCGCAAAACCGATATCCGGATTCAGCTGGTAGAGTCTAGCGAGATCGGAACGGTTGGTGTGGGTGAGGCGACAATACCCACAATTCGCCGCTTTTATGCCTCCCTCGGTTTCACTGATGCGCAGGTCATGTCTGCAACCCAGGCCACTGTCAAGCTGGGTATTGAATTCCGTGATTGGCACAGACAGGGCGAGTCCTTTATTCATCCGTTTGGTGTATTCGGCCAGCCAGCGCACGGGATTCCTTTTCACCATTTTTGGCTCAGAGGACGAGAGTTGGGAGAAGGACAGCCACTCTCGGATTACTGTCTTGGCATTGCCATGGCACAAGCGGGCCGGTTTGCTCCACCACCGGAGAAGCCGCGCTCTGCACTGGCGGTGTTCGATTGGGCGCTGCACTTTGACGCCGGTCGCTTTGCGGCGCTGATGCGCGATTATGCCGAGTCGAATGGGGTGGTAAGAGTCGATGCCAGAATTTCTGATGTGGAGCTCGACCCCGAAAGCGGTGAGATTGCCCAGCTCCACTTGCAGGGTGGTTTATCCCTGTCCGCTGATCTGTATATTGATTGCAGTGGCTTTCAGGGGCTTCTGATCGAGCAGGCACTGAATACGGGGTACGAGGACTGGAGCCAGTGGTTGCTGTGTGACAGTGCGCTCGCGGTACAGAGTGAGCGAACCGGCGAGCCCGCCCCGCGCACGGTAGCCAAAGCGCATCAGGCCGGGTGGCAATGGCAGATACCCCTGCAGGAAAGACAGGGCAACGGCCATGTGTATTGCTGTGCATTTATGGAGCGGGATACGGCGGAACAGACGTTGCGGAGTCATATTGACGGAAAGCTGCTTCACGAGCCCAGGCCATTCCGCTTCACTGCAGGCCGGCGCCGGCGGGCATGGAATAAAAACTGTATCGCAGTAGGGCTGGCAGCAGGCTTTATCGAGCCTTTGGAAAGCACCAGTATTGCCCTGGTGGAAACAGCTATTGAAAAAATTTGTGGCAGCTTTCCGCACCCATATTATGGTGAGGCAGAAATCGAGCGGTTTAATCGGGTAACGGCCGAAGAATATACCCATATCCGGGATTTTATCATTCTGCACTACAAGGCCAATCAGCGCTCCGATAGCGATTTCTGGCAACACTGTCGCAATATGGCGATACCCGACTCCCTGGAAGAGCGGCTGGCAGCCTATCGCGAACAGGCAATGTTACACCGTCGGCCTTGGGAAATTTTTCACCCTGACAGCTGGCTGGCGATTTACAGCGGGTTCGATTGTTATCCCCGAGTCTATAACAAGCGGGTGCAGGAAGTGCCGACAGAAGTTCTCAAACGCAATCTGGAGCGCATGCGTCAAACGGTTGCGAAGGTCGTATCGCAACTTCCCCCGCACGGCGAATTTCTTCGCGCTGTTTGCCCGTCGGATGTGCGGAAATAGGGCGGTACCGAACATAAGTCTGGAGGCGAACCGTGCGACAAACCAGTGAAGCGATCAAGGATATTGTCATTGTCGGTGGCGGGACGGCCGGGTGGATGGCAGCAATTATGCTGTCTACGGTCTGTGGCCGAGGGCCGCAGAGCCCGTCCGTTACCCTTATTGAGTCACCGGACATCCCGATTATTGGGGTCGGCGAAGCGACGGTTCCACCATTTCTCCAGTTTCTAAAAAGCAACGGTATCGATGAGCGGGCGTTTGTTCAGGCAACTCAAGCAACATTCAAGTTGGGAATTCGCTTTGAGGACTGGTTGCAAAAAGGAAAAACGTACTTTCATCCCTTTGGCGATATTGGGCGCTCCCTGGATGGACACGAGTTTTATGCGCTGTGGCTGAAGTGTGGCGCGGACGCATTGTCACCGCTGATGGCCCATGCTCCGGCCGCAGTGATGGCGCAGCAGGGGCGATTTGTACCCCCAGCACAGGTGAGTGGATCACCCGTAGCGGGCGCCAATTACGCGTTGCACCTGGACGCATCACTGGCAGCCGGCTTTCTGCGCAATACGGCTTGCGATCGCGGTGTACGCCGGATTGAAGCCACCGTTGACAAGGTTTTACAGGATAAAAAAGGCTTCATCGAACGGTTGCAGTTGTCCGACGGTACATCGGTGCCGGGTGACTTGTTTGTAGACTGTACCGGTTTCAAAGGGCTGCTGATTGAGGAGACCCTGAAAAGTGGCTTTGAAGACTGGTCGGACTTTCTACCCTGTGATCGAGCAGTAGTGGCGCCTACTGAAAATCTGGCTGGAATACCACCATATACAGTAGTGCGGGCGTTGAACGCGGGCTGGAAGTGGACAATTCCACTCCAGCACCGAACGGGTAATGGCTACGTGTATAGTAGCCAGTTCTGTAGTGACGATGAGGCCCGCGAGGAGTTTCTGGCATCTCTGGGGGCGCCGCCAACAGTTGAGCCCAGAGTCATTCCATTTCGAACAGGCGTGCGCAAAAAAATCTGGAGTAAAAATTGCCTTTCTCTGGGGCTGGCGTCGGGTTTTCTGGAGCCGTTGGAGAGTACGGCGATACACCTGGTGTTCAAAACGCTGTCCCATTTTATCCGCAATTTTCCGGATTCCGATTTTGATCCGATATTGCAGCGAGCATTTCACAACAATATCTATGGAGAGTACCGGGCCGTGCGGGACTTTCTTGTGCTGCATTACTGCACTACCCAACGCAAGGACACGGCATTCTGGCGGTGGTGCCAGACGATGCCCATTCCCGAGAACCTGCTAGAGCGTCTGGAGGCGTTTCGGGCGCGGGGCCTGTTACTGCCGCCGGAGCATGAAAATTTGTTTGGTAACAACAGCTGGTATGCCGTATTGGAAGGAATGAGCGTACGTGCGCGGAAGTATCACCCACTGATTGATGTATTGCCTGCTGATCGCCTGACGCAATCGCTATCCTCCGGGGAAAAGGCAATAGCCGCATTTGTAGAGGAGTTGCCGGAGCATCATGCGTTTATTCGGGAATATTGTCCTGCGCTTGCAATTTAGTACCGCCTGTTTTACCCGCGATGTCGTGCTCGAGCCTGCTGGTTGATTCGTGCGGTACTTACCCAGAGGGACAGTGCTTGCTCAGAAACTCCTGGTGCAGCGGAGCCTGGGATCCTGCCTGCTGTACCGTCGCCCGCATTCTTTGCAGGTGCCCGATGAGTTCCTGTTCCGGAATCAGGTCGACACGAGGGTCATAACGCTTGGGTAATACTCCGAAACCCTGAAACATGGTCAGCCAGCTTGAAGGGCTGAACGCTTCCGGATTTTGCAGGGCGATATGCCCGCAGCTCTGGTATAGGTCGATTTTGTGTTGCAGGGAGTCGGGGATATCCATCGCCCGACAGTGCGTCCAGAAGTCGCTGTCCGTGCGCTGGTTAAGTTTGTAGTGCAGGATGATGAAGTCACGAATGGTTTCCATTTCGTGGCGGTGACGGCGATTCACCTCTGCAACGATGGCCGGATCACTTCCCCCGTGAGGAAAGAAAGTCAGGAGATGGGTAATACCGGTCTGTATCAGGGAAATACTGGTGCTTTCCAGGGGCTCTAGAAAGCCTGATGCCAGACCCAGTGCATAGCAGTTCTTGTTCCATACCTGTTTGCGCCGGCCGGCTTGAAAGCGGATCGGGCGCGGTTCATTGAGGGGCTGAGTATCAAGGCTATCGAGTAATACACGGGTGGCAGTTTCGCTATCAATGAAATGGCTACTGAATACGTAGCCAGTACCCAGCCGGTGCTGGAGCGGGATGCGCCACTGCCAGCCCGCCGCGAGTGCGGTGGTGCGGGTGTAGGGCAGGGGAGGTTGCTTGTGTTCACACTGTACTGCGACGGCACGATCGCAGAGTAACCAGTGACTCCAGTCCTCGTAGCCGGTCTTCAGGGTCTCTTCAATCAGCAGACCCCTGAAGCCGGTACAGTCGATAAACAGATCACCTCGGATGACGCGACCGTCCTGCAGTTGCAGTGCATCGATAAAGCCGTCGTCCTGGCGGAGCCGCACTTCCGTTACCTTCTGGTCGATTCGGCGAACCCCGTCGTTTTCAGCGCGATCCCGCAAAAAGGAGGCGTAGCGCGATGCGTCGAAATGATAGGCGTAGTCGTAGTCTGCCAGGGGAGATGGCGGGTTTACCCGGGGTTGTGCGAAGCGTTGCTCTTTAGCGAGCTGGCAACCGAGGGAAAACTCTTCCAGCTTGAATGGGTGTCCAGCCATTTTCAGGCGATTGAAATAGTGGTGAAAGTCGACACCACCATTGGCTACGCCATAATCTGAAAACGGATGGAAAAAATGTTCGCCGGGGCGGTTCCAGTCCTCAAATTGGATTCCCAGCTTGAAGGTGGCACCGGTTGCGCGGACAAAATCCAGCTCGTCGATGCCCAGGTTGTGATTGAAGCGCACAATACTGGGAATGGTCGCTTCGCCGACGCCAACCGTTCCTATGTCGGAAGATTCGATCAGGGTCACGCTGGTGTCTTTCCCCCAAGGGCCTTTCAGGTAGTGGGCCAGGCTGGCCGCGGCCATCCAGCCCGCTGTGCCGCCGCCGACAATCACAATGTTGTTCACTGGTTTGATCGCTTTTTCATTTTCTGGAAGGCACCCATACGTGCCCTTTCAAGAATATCCTGAGGCCATGGTCACGAATCTGGATACACTTTTCAAACTGATTCTGATACTTTTCTGTTCCTTGTGGGGGGTGAAGCTTCTGGACAGTATTCAGGGTTGATACGCTTTTTCGACGTTTTGCCATTCACTAGTTTGCTTAAAAAAGTTTGCTAAATAAGAAAAATAAATGGTCGAGTGTCTGTTATGAAGCCCATGCTCGAAAAAATTCTACCGGAGCCCGATTGTTCCTGGCGTTTCTGGCTATATGAGCTGGATGAAATCGAGTTCAACTGGCATTACCACCCAGAGTATGAAATTGCGTTAACCCTTAACAGCAAGGGGCATCGCTATGTGGGGGATAGTGTCGAGGCGTATACCGGTGTTGATATGGCCCTGACCGGGCCGGACCTACCGCACACCTGGTGCTCGCAACCGGAAAGGGAAGGTGAGCAGGTGCAGACCTATGTGGCGCAGTTGCCCGCCCCCTGGCTACACACATTGATGTCACAGGTCCCGGAGCTGGAAGGTTTGCGGTCACTCATGCAACGGTCTGAACGTGGCATCCTCTTTAGCCGCGAAGTGACCGAGCTGGCGGTTCCTATTTTTACATCCCTGGCCGCGGCATCCCCGATCGAACGAATAATAGGCCTGCTTCAGATCCTGCGATTGCAGGCTGGCGATAAGGAGTCTCGGATATTGGCCAGTGCGGGATACAAATTCACCGCCCAGCGCGATAGCTATTGTGAGCGAATCGATCGGGTTATTGGCTATATTTACGAAAATTACTGCCAGCCGTTACGCGCGGATGCGCTCGCGGATCTTGCCAATATGAGTACCAATCACTTCCACCGTTTTATCAAGCAGCGAACTGAACAAACGTTCACTGAGCTGGTTAACCAGCTGCGAATCGGTAAGGCCTGTTCCCTGTTAATCAATTCAGATCAGCCAATTGCGGCAATCAGTGATCTGTGCGGCTTTAACAACCTGTCCAATTTCAATCGCCGCTTCCGCCACTTGAAAAACATGACACCTTCTCAATTCCGGACGCGTTTGCGACAGACCAAATTGTAATGTGATCCGGTTTTCGAACCGGATACCTTAGCGGAATAGTATTGATTTCCGCTTGAAAAGTGCATCACTCCTGTCTGATAGCCAGCACACTGGCTTCTCCCTGAAACCAACGCCGGACCTGATACCGGCAATAATTAAACTGACTGGGTGAAGCTATGAAACGGATTCTGTTTACTGCAGGGGGGTGTTTGTTTTACCTGTTGCTCGCGGTTAAGGCCTATGCCTATGACTGCAGTGCAACCCCTGCCTATCAAGATGGTGTCAATTACCAAAGTGGAGATCTGGTCTCCAATACCGGAGCGGCCTATCGCTGCAATGTAGCTGGCTGGTGTTCTACCGGTGGCGCCTATGCACCGGGAACCGGATGGGCCTGGACGGAGGCCTGGGACGAGCTGGGAAGCTGTGACGGGGGGGCTGGCTCTTCCGGTTCAAGCTCAAGTTCTTCCAGTTCCAGTTCCAGCTCTTCGGGTTCTTCCAGTTCATCGTCGGGAAGCGGTAGCTCTAGCGGCGGCACAAGCTGTGACGGTATTGAGGCGTGGCAAGTCGCCAGTATCTATACCGAAGGCAATGTAGTTCAGCAAAATGGTGAGCGCTATATCGCCAACTGGTGGAACCAGGGGCAGAGCCCTGAGGACAACTCCGGCGCGTATGAGGTTTGGAGTGCCGCGGGGAGTTGCAGTGGTGCGGGTTCTTCTTCCAGCAGCTCTGGTGGAACCTCTTCCTCCGGTAGTTCCTCATCCGGCGTGAGTTCGTCTGGCGGTTCGTCGGGTGGTGATTCGCCAATTGCTCGTCATGGCAAGTTACATGTGTGTGGCAATGGGTTGTGCAATGCCGATAATGTACCGGTGCAACTGAGAGGAATGAGTACCCATGGCCTGCAATGGTATGGCTGGGGCAACTGTATTACCGGAAATTCCCTCGATACTCTTGCTGAAGACTGGAATGCCGATATCTTACGGGTCTCGCTGTATGTGCAGGAAGGTGGCTATGAAACCGATCCGGCGGGTTATACCGCACAGGTCAGCCATATTATCGACGAAGTGACAGCGCGGGGAATGTACGTACTGGTTGATTGGCATCAGCTGGATCCCGGTGATCCCAATGCGAATCTGGACAATGCCCGTCAGTTCTTTACCGATATCGCACAGGCGCACGGCGACAAAACCAATATCATTTACGATGTGGCCAATGAGCCCAACAATGTGAGCTGGGATGCTATCCAGCGCTATGCAATGGAGGTGATTCCCGTTATTCGCCAGTATGCGCCGGATGCGGTTGTATTGGTGGGTACGCATGGCTGGGCGTCACTCGGTATATCCGATGGTGGCTCGGCGCAGGATATCTTCAATAATCCCGTGACCATCGACAATATCATGTACACCTTCCATTTCTACGCCGCATCCCACGGCCAGGTGTATCGCGATGAACTGCGGTCTGCCCTTGAGCGGGGGATGCCGGTGTTTGTGACCGAGTGGGGCTCTCAGACCTATACCGGAGACGACGGCAACGACTTTGTCAGCACACAGGCATATCTCGATCTACTGGATCAGTACCAGATCAGCTGGACCAACTGGAACTACTCGGATGACTTCAGGACCGGGGCTGTGTGGAATACCGGCACCTGCAGCGCTGACAGCTGGGGCGTGGGAAACCTGAAAGAGGCGGGCGCCTGGGTGCGGGACAAAATCCGCAATCGCTAGTGTTCAGCGCTTGACCTTACCCTCGCGGTAACCTTAAAACTCCTTCATAGCTATCTCGGCTATGAAGGAGCTTCCATGAATATATCCCAGGCGGCCAAACGCGCCGGCCTCAGCGCCAAGGCCCTGCGCTATTACGAATCCATCAACCTGATATCTCCGTCGCGAAGCCCCAATGGCTATCGTGAATACTCGCACGCGGATGTGGACATCCTGCAGTTTATCCAGCGGGCCAGAAGCTGTGGCTTCTCCGTCGATGAAGTGCGGGCCCTCCTGGAGCTGCATCGCAATCCGGCACGGCACAGTCACGATGCCAAGGTGCTAGTGGAGGAGAAGCTGCAGCAAGTCGAGCGACAGCTTGAAGTTTTGAAAAGCATGCGCAAGACCTTGCGCGGACTTGCGGACAGTTGTGCCGGGGATGATTCGCCCGAGTGCGCGATCCTGAATCAGCTCGCCAGCGGCGATTAAACCGCTGGCAGCTATCTAAGCGATTAAAACTCCGGGTTCCATCCGGCCAGTATGCGCTCTGCGGTATAAGCCTTGGCCTCCTCATCGCTCAGGTGGCGCCGCTTGGGGTTTTTCTGCGCTCCCGGGCCATGGCTCTTGTACTCAAAAAAGCGGGAATCTTCTGGTCTGAACACACTGCTCTTGGTGCCATCGCGACTGGTACCGCGCATAGAATCCCAGCCTTCCGTCGTAATATGGTCGTCCATATAGCTGTTGATGAACACGCTGGCGCCGATGGCGTTGGGGTCGGCATAACGACCGTCCGCGAAAGTGGTGGTTGGGTGCCAGGGGCGGCCCAGGGGCGTGGAGTTGGCGGGTACGCCCGGCGCCTTCAGCAGGCGGCAGTTCAGGAAGACCAGACCGAAATCGTTGCTGATATCGGTGCTTGGTGCGGTGAGGTAGCCGACTGTATCCCGCGGGGTTCCGCGGGGGCGGGTCACGATATCGCTGTTTTCAAACAGCGCCTGACCGGCACCAAAAATAAAGTCCACGTTGCCTTCGATCACACTGTCCCGAAAGTAACTGCGTCCACCCTGCACGAACAGGGTGTCCTGATATCCGAGCAGGCGTACCTTGCGGAAGGCCGAGCGGTCACTGTTGAGCCCGGTTTCCAGCGCCACTGCCTGTGTGCCATTGACCTTATCGGTATGATCCTTGGGCAGGGCATCGGTAGCGAGGAAATCAAAGCTATTCTCGATGGTCAGGTTTTCCGCACGGAAGTCCTCGGCCTCGATGGTCAGTGTTGCGGTGGCAAAAGTACCCATTTTTTCACCGGAGCCGGCGGCAGCGCCCGGAGCTGGCATCCCGGCATAGTCTCCCCAACTGATAACCGTCCGGTCTCTCCCCGCGCCGATCAGACGGACATTGGGCTTATCGACCAGTAGCTTTTCCCGGTACTTACCCTCGGGCAGGTAGATCACATAGGGCGTCTCACCCGCTGCGGGAGCGGCGGCCAGGGCCGCGGCAATTGTGGGGTAAGCCTGCTCCGCGGAGACGCTTGAAGCGCCTGAATCTGCGCTGACTTCCGCACTGACTATCGCATCATAGCGGTTTACTGCTGCGCAGGCTGGGAGGGATATTGTTGCCAGTAGTGGCAGGATAAGGGAGCAAGATGCTAAGGAGCGGAAGAGTGCTGGGATCGCCATGGCTGTAAATCCGTATTGCTGATTGGCCTGATCGTCGGTTTTTATTGGTCAGGCCATTCTAGCGCCGGCCCCTGCATTTGCTCAAGCCACCGGGATGCGGTTACCCCTTAATTCCGCCGACTGACTGAGGTAGAATGCGCGGCCGCTTTAACTGACAGAAGCCCACAGCATCTTATGGAAATCAATCCGCTGCTCAATCAACTCAAAGACCTCGCAGAGCGCACTGACGTTCTCAGGGGGTATCTTTGACTACGCTACCAAGAAAGAACGCCTGACCGAGGTCGAGCTGGAGCTGGCTGAACCCAGCGTCTGGGACGATCCCGACCGCGCCCAGGAACTGGGCCGCGAACGCGCCGCCCTGGAAGCCGTAGTAAAAACCATCGAAGACCTCGACAGCGGCGTCAGCGACAGCCGCGAACTGCTGGATATGGCAGTGGAAGAGGACGATGAAGACTCCGTAGCCGAAGTGGCCAGCGAACTCGAGAATCTCCAGCAACAGCTGGAAACCCTCGAATTCCGTCGCATGTTCTCCGGCGAAACCGACCCCAACAACGCCTACCTGGACATCCAGGCCGGCTCCGGTGGCACCGAAGCCCAGGACTGGGCGGAAATGCTGTTGCGCATGTATCTGCGCTGGGGCGAAGCCCACGGTTTCAAAACCACCCTGGAAGAGGCCTCCGCCGGTGAAGTCGCGGGCATCAAAAGTGCCACCATCCACTTCCAGGGCGAATACGCCTTCGGTTGGCTGCGCACCGAAACCGGCGTACACCGCCTGGTTCGAAAAAGCCCGTTCGACTCCGGCAACCGCCGTCACACCTCGTTTACCTCCGTCTTCGTCTCCCCGGAGATTGACGACAACATCGAGATCGAAGTGGACAAGTCGCAAGTGCGTGAAGACACCTACCGTGCCTCTGGCGCCGGTGGTCAGCACGTCAACAAAACCGACTCCGCGGTGCGCTTGACTCATATTGCGTCCGGCATCGTGGTTGCCTGCCAGAGCGAACGCTCCCAGCACCAGAACCGTGACAAAGCCTGGAAAATGCTGCGCGCCAAGCTCTACGAGCAGGAAATGCAGAAGCGCAATGCCGAAAAACAGGCGATGGAAGAAAGCAAATCCGATATCGGCTGGGGCAGCCAGATCCGCTCCTACGTACTCGATGACCAGCGCATCAAAGACCTGCGCACCAGTGTCCAGACCAGTAACTGCCAGGCAGTGCTCGACGGCGACCTGGACCAGTTTATCGAGGCGAGCTTAAAAGCAGGGTTGTAAACCTAAGTTTCTAAGCACTTTTTGCTTACGAAGTTAAATACTTCGAATCGAAGGTGGAGTGCTGGGGATTCGGTTTCGAAAGCGTCGGCAACAGGGATGTTGCCGACGCAGCGTACAGGGATGTATTCACAGCGGTTTCGAAACCGAATACCCAGTGCTCCACCGCCACGGACTTCAATAAAAAGCTCTACATAGCTAGAAGCGAAGCCCGCAACACACCCCAAAAGACATGTGATAGATCATGAGCAACACACCAACTCCGCAAGACGAAAACAAACTGATCGCCGAACGCCGTGCCAAACTCAGCGCCATGCGCGAAAAGGGTAACGCCTTCCCGAACAGCTTCCGCCGCGAACAGCTCGCCGCCGACCTGCAAAAAGAGTTTGGTGAAAAGACCAAGGAAGAACTGGAAGCCGAAGGCAACAGCGCCTGTGTCGCCGGCCGAATCCTCGCCAAGCGCGGCCCCTTCCTCGTCATTCAGGACGTCTCCGGCCGTATCCAGCTGTACGCCGACAAAGTTGCGCAAAAAGATATCAAAGAGCGCTGGGGCACCTGGGACATCGGCGACATCGTCGGGGTCAAAGGTGCACTGCACAAATCCGGCAAAGGCGACCTCTACGTAAACTGCGAAGAGTACAGCCTGCTCACCAAAGCCCTGCGTCCGCTGCCGGAAAAATTCCACGGTATCGCCGACCAGGAAATGCGCTACCGCCAGCGCTACGTCGACCTCATTGCCACCCCGGAATCCCGCGATGTATTCCGCATCCGTTCCGAAGTGATCAGCTACATTCGCAGCTTCCTGAATAACAACCACTTCATGGAAGTGGAAACCCCCATGCTGCAGGTGATTCCCGGTGGCGCCACTGCGCGTCCGTTCGTGACCCATCACAACGCGCTGGATATTGACATGTACCTGCGCATCGCGCCGGAACTCTACCTCAAGCGTTTGGTCGTTGGCGGTTTCGAGCGCGTCTACGAAATCAACCGCAACTTCCGCAACGAAGGTCTGTCCACCCGCCACAACCCCGAGTTCACCATGCTCGAGTTCTACCAGGCGTACGCGGACTACAACGACCTGATGGACCTGACAGAAAACATGATCCGCGGCATCTGCACCGACGTACTGGGCAGCACCACCGTTCAGTACCAGGACAGCAGCTACGACTTCGCCCAGCCGTTCGATCGTATCAGTGTTTTCGACTCCATCCTGAAGTACAACCCGGAACTGAATGCCTCCGATATCGACAATATCGAAAGCGCGAAGAAGGTTGCGGAAGGCCTGGAAATTCCGCTCAAGGATATCTGGGGCCTGGGCAAAATCCAGATCGAAATTTTCGAAAAAACCGTCGAGCACCGTCTGGACCAGCCGACCTTTATCACCGAGTACCCGACAGAAGTATCACCTCTGGCGCGCCGAAATGACGACAACCCGTTTGTGACCGACCGCTTTGAATTTTTTGTGGGTGGCCGCGAAATTGCCAATGGCTTCTCCGAGCTGAACGATGCCGAAGACCAGGCCGAGCGTTTCCAGGCGCAGGTGGCTGAGAAGGATGCGGGCGATGACGAAGCCATGCACTACGACGCCGACTATATTCGTGCACTGGAATACGGCCTGCCACCTACCGCAGGTGAAGGCATCGGTATCGACCGTCTGGTAATGCTGTTGACCAACTCGCCGTCGATTCGCGACGTACTGTTGTTCCCGCATATGCGTCCGGAAGTTTCCCCGGAATAAGCATTGCTTGGGGAAAGACCCGAAAACAAAAAGGGCGATGGCTTTGCAGCCATCGCCCTTTTTGTTTGCGACATTTTTCCAACGAAAATGCACTAACCGCGAATACCCAGTGGGCCAGCGGGTAAATAAATGGTTTCCGATGCGGAACTGCCCCGGCGCTGTATCTCGACCGAGACCGATGAGCCTGGTGCGACCTGGTAAACCTGGGTGCGCAGGTCACCCATATGAAACACCCGCTGATTGTTGTAGCGGATGATTTTATCTCCCGGACGCAGGCCGGCCTCATAGGCTGGCGCTGCTTCCAGCAGGTCGCCGATTTCCAGTTCCGTGCGGCCACCAAAAGCTTTCAGATATTGATCGAATTCCGACCTGCTCAGTTCTTCCTCGAAGACCCGGCGCGGATTGCTGTAGGTGTGAATTTTTTCCTGTAGCTGTTTCGCCTCGGCCGAGCGCTTGTTTTGCAAATGGTGGTATTCGTAGGTGAATTGCATCTGCTCGTACTGGATGCGCTCCTGCTTATCGACAATAAACTGCGCGCGCTCCGGGCCAAAGCCCGCCTCCATCAGCTGCCGGATCTGATTCTCGCGCATGCGTTCAAATCGATCCTGATGACTGGTGTCGTGCTCCTGGTGGCTATTATGAAACTCTGCCTCGCTCTGGGCGTGGGCCATATCCAGCGACGCATTGCGGGTCTCGCCGGAGTTTTTGTCAGGATCCAGTCGGGCGCTTAGTTCATTGACGAGCTCCAGCAACTGGCCTTGGATTTTCAGGGTCTGGTCGAGGGTGCGTTCCAGGTGTTGTACGCGAGTGGCTATATCAGATGCGTTGGGCGTGTCGCCGGGAAACAGACCTGAAGAGGAGCTGGAGCTGCTTGGTGAGGCCCAGTAGGCGATAGCGACGCCGACGACAAGGAAGGATGCGGCAGCGACATACACTGTGCGCTTTTGGAGTTGCATGGTTTCACCCATTGCCTGCAGTTTGCCCGTGATAGCAGAAATTATAGAAGTACCAGGTGATTAGGCAGCTCGTTCTTGATCACCGTGGCAGGTGCGGCTTCCTGAAGTAGTTCGCCACATTTTTCTACGCAGTGAACAAACGCTTCGCTTGTTTTCCCCTTTTTTACTTCGTGGATGAAATTTTCAACTATTTCCTGCCAGGCCTCGTTGGTAATGTGCTCCGCGAGACCACGGTCTGCAAGAATTTCAACGTAGTGTTCAGCCTGGGATACAAAAATCAGCAGCCCAAGCCGGTCTTTGGTGCTGTGCAGCTCCTGCTCCAGAAATTGCCGGCGTGCGAGATTGGATGCGCGCCAGTACTTCACCTTTTTGGGAATCAACCGCATGGTGAGTGGGCGCCAGCGAAACAGCACCGCGAGGACGATGAAGAGTATCCATTGCAGAGTAAATGCCTGCTGGTACTCCAGCCACCAGGGCAGGAATTGCATCAGTGGCGCGAGCAGTAATGCCAGAAATGCCGCCCACAGCGTGGATATGTACAGGTAGTGGTCAGACTGACCGGCGAGCACCGTGACTACTTCGGCGTCGGTGCGCGATTCCACTTCCTTGATGGCGTCGGCCAGTGTGCGCCGCTCCTGCGCATTCAGCATGTGGTTTTTTTCCATCGTTCGTTGCCGAGCCCCCGTATTCCTTTTCTGGCTGCCCCGTTTGGTTACCAGCCCCCGGAGGCGCCACCGCCACCGAAGCCGCCGCCGCCACCGCCGAAGCCACCACCAAAGCCTCCGCCGCCACCAAAACCGCCACCGAAGCCTCCGCCACCGTAATAGCCGCCGTAGCGGCCGCGGCGGTAGTTACCGCTGCCTGCCGGTGATCCCAGTACCGAGGAGCCGAAGATTTGCAGCATGATGAATAGCAGGAAGATGCCGACGAGCAGCGCCAGTTGGCGGTTGTCATCAGACTCTGTGGGTTCGGGCACGTATTCGTTTTTGATGGCCGCAATAATGGAATCAACGCCGGCGGTGACGCCACCGTCAAAGTTTCCGGCCTGGAATTGCGGGAGAATCTTGGTGTGAATGATGTTGGCGGAGAGTGCGTCAGTCAGTGCGCCTTCCAATCCATAGCCCACTTCAATACGCACTTTGCGCTCGCTGGGGGCCACGATCAATAGCACCCCGTTGTCTTTGCCTTTCTGGCCGATTTTCCAGTTTCTGCCCAGCTGGTAACCGTACTCTTCAATCGTCAGCCCCTGAAGATCTGGCAGGGTAACCACCACAATCTGATTGCTGGTTTCCTTTTCCTGGCGCTGCAGGGTTTCCGTCAGTTGGTATCGGGTGGTCTGGCTGAGCAAATTGGCATTGTCCACCACGCGTCCGGAAAGGGTAGGGAAGGTCACATCCGCGGCTGCCTGGCAAGCCCAAAGAAGGGCTGACCACAGAAACAGTGTAAGGGCGACCCTGAGGATCGTCATGAACTGGCCCCGCTGACAGAGTGGCTGGAGTGGGTGACGGCGGATCAATGGTTATTGAAAGTCGACTTCAGGCGCCTTTTCCGCGTCTTCCGATGTGGCCTCGAAGGTATCCCGAAGGGGCATATCACTGTAGAGGACACTGTGCCAGATGCGACCGGGGAAGGTGCGAATCTCGCGGTTGTAGCGCTCCACCGCAGCGATATAATCCCGCCGGGCCACGCTGATGCGGTTTTCAGTGCCCTCCAGCTGGGATTGCAAGGCCAGGAAATTCTGGTTGGCCTTGAGGTCCGGGTAGCGTTCGACGACAACCATCAGGCGGGAAAGGGCGCTGCTGAGCTGCGATTGGGCGGCTTCAAACTGTTTCAGCTTGGCAGGGTCATTGATGATCCCGGAATCCACCTGCATGGAGTTGACCTTGGCGCGGGCCTCGGTAACCGCCTCGAGGGTTTCCCGCTCGTGTGAGGCGTAGGCCTTGACGGTTTTGACCAGATTGGGAATCAGGTCTGCACGGCGCTGGTACTGGTTCTGCACCTGGGCCCAGGTAGCTTTGACATTCTCATCAAAGGTGGGAATGTTGTTAATGCCACAGCCGCTGAGGCCAAAGGCCGCCAGTGACAGGAGCAGGGTTTGCCAGAATCGGCGCTGGGTGAAAATTGGTTTGCCTGTGAGTGCAACGTTCATTCCATTCATCCATGTTGGTTCAGAACAAGACAATAATAGTCTCCAATCCGCCGTCTTTCGGGTAAGTCTGCCCGAACCCTTATTTCAGAGAGCAGTAATGGCATTAAAAGCGACGATATTCAAAGCCCGGTTACAGGTGGCCGATATGGACCGGGATTACTACGGGGAGCACCTGCTGACGCTGGCGCGTCACCCCTCAGAAACCGACGAGCGGATGATGATTCGCCTGCTGGCATTCGCGCTCAACGCCAGTGAGCAGCTGGAATTTACCCGCGGGCTGTCGACGGACGACGAACCTGATCTCTGGGAGCACAGCCTGAGTGGTGAAGTGGAAACCTGGATCGAAGTGGGTGTACCGGCAGAGGACCGGGTGCGTAAGGCCTGCGGCCGTGCAGATCGCGTGCTGGTCTACGCCTATGGTCAGCGCACCGCATCGGTGTGGTGGAAGAAGATGGAGACCGCCACCGCACGTTTTGACAACCTGCAGGTATTCTTTCTACCTGCGGAAAGCTGCGCTCAGCTGGCGACCATGGCTGAGCGCAATATGGACTTCAGCGTCACTATTCAGGATGGGCAGCTGTGGTTCTCCAGTGCTGAACAGAGCCTGGAATTGACGCCCCAGCGCTGGAAGTAGCGCACGAAACAACGAAACCTATTCTGAAAATCTCAACAATCAATCAGTACTGAAAACTTAACGGAGCCAAATAATGCCGTCGTTCGATATCGTATCTGAAGTGGACAAGCACCAGCTGACCAATGCGGTGGATCAGGTGAATCGTACCATCACCAACCGTTTCGACTTCAAGGGCGTGGATGCGGAAGTGGAAATGTCTGGATTTGCCCTGACTCTGCGCGCCGAATCCGACATGCAGGTTACTCAAATGGAAGACATGCTGCGCGCTGCGCTGATCAAATGCAGTATTGACCCCTTGGCGATGGAACTTGGTGAGCCAGAGCAATCGGGCAAGCAGGTAAAAGTGGATGTGACTCTGAAAAATGGTCTCGACAAAGATCTGTCAAAAAAGATCGTTAAGATCATCAAGGAAGAAAAGCTCAAGGTGCAGGCGGCCATTCAGGGCGACTCTGTGCGGGTTACCGGCAAGAAGCGCGACGATTTACAGCAGGTCATTGCCATGTTGCGGGGAAAGGAGCTGGAGCAGCCGCTGCAGTTCGATAATTTCCGCGACTAACTCAAATTTTGGGGGAGGTTTGCTTGTTCAGAATTGATGTGGCTCGCCGTCTGGCTGGGGTCCTGATCGCACTGTGGGTTCCGGCTTGCGCCGGGGCAATACCGGTCACTGAGGCCCGGTTGCTCAATGCCTGGTGGATAGATGGCAGTGAGGGACTGGATATCTCTGGACTGAGCTTTTGTGATGGCGAGCTACTGGCTGTCGCCGATAAATCTTCTGAACAATTTTTTGCGCTCTCCCCTGAAGTCGGCGCCGACAAGGTCAAATTGCGGGTAAAAGCCGGGTTTTCACGACCGCCACTACCGGATGATCAGCCGGTATCGGTAAAGGTTCGGGCACTGCATTACGCCAGTACGCCACTCAGTATGGATTTTGAAGGTATCACTTGTGATGAACAGGGAATCTACCTGCTTAGTGAGCGCCACAACCGGATTGCCTGGCTTGGCGCATCCGCGTCCACGGCGAAATGGTTGCCGCAGCGCTGGTCGGAAACTGCGCGAAAGGAGGGCTACCTGCAATTGTTTAATGCAGAGAGCGAAGGCCTGGTCAAGGCCGGCTCCGATTTCTGGGTGGCGCTGGAGCGCAACCCGAGAGGCCTGTTACGGATTAAGCCGGACGACAGGATCGGTCGTGATTACTTTCAGGTGCCGGCGGTAGCGGGGCTCGATTTTCACGGCCGCTCAGAGGATCTGACTGCTCTCGCGTATTACAATGGCGCGCTGTTTACACTCGAGCGCAATGCGTTTGCGGTGTGTGAGCGCGACATTGACACCCTTGAAGCGCACTGGTGTATCCACTACCGAGAAGTCGAGGAGGGGGCCCAGTATGTCTATCAAGAAACCCGCTTCGGAAAGGGCGAGGGACTGGCGGTGAATGATGAGGGTATTTTTGTGGTGCTGGATAACAACGGTGTGGGGCGCGCCGCTGCGCCGGACGACCGTCGTGGCTTACTGCTGCAACTGGCCTTTCCCGCGCACACGGACAGCAACAGGTAAGCGTTTTGGCCGCGGTTGAACTGGCGCTGTTGTTGAAAGAGGTGCGCGCTTGTCGTTTGTGTGAGCCGTATTTGCCGCTCGGCCCGCACCCGGTATTGAGTGCAGGTCGCTCCGCGAAGCTGTTAATTATCGGCCAGGCTCCGGGTACCCGGGTGCATGCAACGGGTATTCCCTGGAACGACCCTTCGGGCGACCGCCTGCGAGCGTGGCTGCAACTGGATCGGGAGCAGTTCTACGACGAATCCCTGATCGCAATTATGCCCATGGGGTTTTGCTACCCCGGACGGGGCAAGGGTGGCGATTTACCGCCACGACCGGAGTGCGCTCCGACCTGGCATCAAAAGCTGCTGGATCAGCTGCCCGATATTCAGTTGACCCTGCTGATCGGTCAGTACGCCCAGCGCTACTATCTTCCGCAGGCCCATTTTCCAAAACGCGACAGCATTACCGAAAATGTGCGCCGTTACGCTGACGCACAGCCCCATGGCTTCTTCCCGCTACCACACCCAAGCCCCAGAAACACCCTGTGGCTGAATCGCCGCCCCTGGTTTGAAGAGGAAGTGGTGCCGGCTTTGCGCAGGCAGCTGAAGCGCATTATTTCCTGAGAATCTTTTTTATTGAATAACTTATGCCGACGTCTACTCCCATAAAAATCGATCCCTCCTGGCACAAGGTGCTGGAAGCCGAGTTCCGTAAACCCTATATGGAAGAGCTGCGTGTTTTCCTGCAACAGGAAAGGCAGGCGGGGAAAAATATTTTTCCCCCGGGAGGGCAAGTTTTTAATGCGTTCAACTCCACGCCCTTCGATCAGGTCAAGGTTGTAATTCTGGGGCAAGATCCCTATCACGGCGCGGGTCAGGCCCACGGTCTCTGTTTTTCCGTGATGCCCGGGGTGCGGATTCCGCCATCACTGCAGAATATCTACAAGGAGTTGCAATCAGACCTGGGAATCACCCCTCCGGAGCACGGCTGTTTGCAGCCGTGGGCAGAGCAGGGGGTGTTGCTGTTGAATGCGACCCTCACGGTGGAAGAAAGCAAGGCGGGATCTCACCAGAAGCGCGGATGGGAGCGGCTCACCGATGCCGCGATACACGCGCTGGCGGAACAGCGCGAAGGGCTAGTCTTCGTACTGTGGGGCAGTTATGCGCAGAAGAAGGGTAGTTTTATCGATAGCCGCAAGCACCTGGTGCTGAGCGGGCCACACCCATCGCCCTTGTCTGCGCACCGCGGGTTTTTCGGTACCCGGCCATTTTCCCAGGCGAATGCCTATTTGCAGAGCAGCGGACAGAAACCCATTGACTGGCGTTTGCCTGCGTTGGACGCGCTGCACCGGGTGGCGGTGGAAATATGACCGCCATACCGGGTTAGCCGCTGTTCAATCAATCAATCAATCAATCGATCAATCACCGCGTCAATCGCTCGCCAGAGGATCGGCATCCGCATCATAGGGCAGCTCCAACAGCTCCAGAACGCGCCCATCGGAAAGCTGCAGGCTCTCACCATCGGCTACCTTGCTTTTGGTCAGCACGGCCAGCAGTTCTATTTCGTCTCCGGTGTCGCAGGCCTGTACCAGATTGCCCACGCTGGAGCCGCCGGCGGGAGTGAATATTTCCGCGCCCGCTTGCGGTATGTCGCCCTTATCGATTTTTGCCCGGTACATGCGGCGCTTGGCGGCGCCCAGGTATTGCATGCGGGCCACCACTTCCTGACCGGTGTAACAGCCCTTTTTGAAGTTGACGCCGCCCAGCAGGTGCAGGTTCAGCATCTGCGGGATAAACATTTCGCTACTGCTCTGATGTACTTGCGGTATACCTGCTTCGATCAGCTGCTGTTGCCAGTGGCTGTAGTCTCCGGGCCGGGCGTTGTTGCCCTCCAGTTTTTGCCACAGATCTGCGGCCTGTTCACAGGGTACCTGGATCGCCACGCAGCGCTCGTTGAGCATGGCCGCCAGGGCAGGGTGCCCGTTGTGGTCGAAGCCGCGCAGTTGGCCCGGAATCAGGTCGGTGTCGCTGCTGTTCGACAGGCACAGCAGGTGTGAGGCGGCAGTGCCGATATCGCGGCCACTGAGGCCGAACCAGCGCTGTATATCGCTCACATCGGTGAGCTCTGTTTTGAAAAATACGGCGTACTTTTTCAGAGCGGCCAGGGCTGAGGCGACCAGGTCGCGGGGCATCAGCAGTACGAACTGACTCTGGTCAATTTTCAGCGCGTGGAAAGCACTGATCATGCGCCCCTTGGGGTTGCAGTGGCTGCCGAGGGTGAGGTGTTCATCGGGTAGCTTAACCAGGTCGCAGGTAAGCTGCCCCTGGAGGAACTTCTGGCTGTCAGGCCCGGTAACGGCGATGGCGCCGAGGGGACTCAGGTCGATGAGCTGTATATCGGTGCCGGAAGTGCTGTCGCTGTCTTGACTAAAGTGGGCCGCACCGTCAACCCAGCGGGCCCCACGACTGCTGAGAAAATCCTGCCACTGCTGTTGATCCATGCTCTGCTCGCTACCTGGGTCCGATGGGTGTTTTTAAGAGGGTATTGTAAGTTCTGTTATCTGGGGTTTTGCGGCGGGATTTCAA
This sequence comes from Microbulbifer sp. ALW1, assembly GCF_009903625.1. Taxonomy (NCBI): domain Bacteria; kingdom Pseudomonadati; phylum Pseudomonadota; class Gammaproteobacteria; order Cellvibrionales; family Microbulbiferaceae; genus Microbulbifer; species Microbulbifer sp. ALW1. The sequence continues at coordinate 2,466,614 of NZ_CP047569.1, forward strand.
CTACCGCTATACTGCGCCCAATTCGCAACTTGGTTTTGAGAAAGAAGTATGGATCGCAACCGCCTGTTTTGGGCCAGCCGCCGCGGTATGTTGGAGCTGGACCTGGTTTTGCTGCCGTTTCTGGATAATGTCTACGAAACGCTGAGCCCGGAAGATCAACAACGCTATATCCGGTTGCTGGATGAGCAGGATCAGGACCTGTTTGCCTGGTTCCTGCGCCGCGAAGACCCGGAAGATCCGGAACTGAAACACATCGTGCAGATCATCCGTGACAACACCGGTCTCCAGGACTGAAATCGCGTCTTCGGGGCAGTCTTCCCCCGATCAATCTGGCTCTGACCCGCTTGGCGCGGAGCTGGAACCCATTCCCCGTGGGGGGATCCGCCCCCAGTCCCGTTCGCGCGTCGGTCCCGGTGCCCGCCCAGAGCGCAACGCCAGGCTGGTGTGCGACATTGCGCCCTCCCGCAGCCTGAAGATCGTCCTTTCATTGATTGCGGTGCAGTCGTTGCTGTTGCTGCTGCTCTCCCGTTTGCCCTGGGCTGCGGTATTGCTGATGGCGCTGGTCATCATCGGTTACAGCCTGTTTGAATGGCGCCGCCTGTCGGGTTCGGTGGGGCGTTTGTCCACCTCGGATAGACGCTGGTACTGGCAGGTGAAAGGGGGTGCCAGGCGAGAGTTCAATTTTTGCGGAGAGCTGACGCTCTGGCGGTGGCTGATTGTGATCAACGGCCGCGATCTGGAAGGGCGCAGGCTGCGCCTGGTGTTGGCAAGAGATGCCGCTAGCGTCGACGACTGGCGTCGGCTGCTGGTGGCACTGCGCTTTTCGCGTTCGGCCTTTTCCCGTTCGGTTTAGGTCCGTTGCTCGCCTGAGTCGATCCCGGAAGTGCTGACGCTGGTGCTGACAAAGTGTCGCTGATCGGCAAAATTCTCCGGTACCAGGATCGTATCCATGGCCAGCTCCCGCAAGCCCGGGTAATCCAGGGAGTAGTGCAGGCCGCGGCTTTCCCGCCGGTCCAGGGCCGAGCGGATGATCAGCTCGGAAACGACCGCCAGATTGCGCAGCTCGATCAAATCGCTGGTGATCTTGTAATTGGCGTAAAACTCCAGAATTTCCTGCTGTAACAGTCGCACCCGGTGCTCGGCGCGCAACAGGCGCTTGCGCGTGCGCACGATACCTACAAAGTCCCACATAAAACGTCGCAGTTCATCCCAGTTGTGGGAGATCACCACATCTTCGTCGGAATCGGTTACCCGCGAGGCGTCCCAAGCCAGGGCTGGCCGCGGCGGGGCAATGGTGTCGAGGGTGCTGTCGATATGCAGTGCCGCAGAGCGCGCGTAAACCACGCATTCCAGCAGCGAGTTACTGGCCAGGCGATTGGCGCCGTGCAGGCCGGTAAAGGTGGTCTCGCCAATGGCGTAAAGCTGATCCAGGTCGCTGCGGCCGTGCTGGTCCACCATCACGCCGCCACAGGTGTAGTGGGCCGCAGGGACCACCGGAATGGCCTCTTTGGTGATGTCGATACCGTATTCCAGGCACTTTTTGTACACCGTGGGGAAGTGCTCACGCACGAACGCTGGGTCTTTGTGCGAAATGTCGAGGTAGACGCAGTCGGCACCCAGGCGTTTCATTTCGTGGTCGATGGCGCGTGCGACGATGTCCCGGGGCGCCAGCTCTCCACGTTTATCGAACCGCTCCATAAACCGTTCGCCGCTGGGCAACTTGAGGGTCGCACCTTCGCCCCGTAGCGCCTCGGTGATCAGCATGGATTTGGCTTTGGGGTGGTACAGGCAGGTGGGGTGGAACTGGTTGAATTCCATATTTGCCACCCGGCAACCGGCGCGCCAGGCCATGGCAATACCGTCACCACTGGCCCCGTCCGGGTTGCTGGTATAGAGGTAGGCTTTGGCCGCACCGCCAGTCGCCAGCACCACCGCGCGGCCCTGGAAGACTTCGACTTCCTCCGTGTCTTTGTTGTAGACGTAGCAGCCGGCGCAGCGGAAGCGGCCGGTTTTTGCGTCGGGCTGGCGGATCAGGTCCAGGGCGATATGGTGCTCGAAGCAGTCGATGTTGGGGGTATTGCGCACCCGCTCGATCAGGGTGCTGTGCACCGCACGACCAGTGGCGTCCGCACTGTGGATGATGCGGCGGTGACTGTGGCCCCCTTCTTTGGTGAGGTGGTATTCGCCATCGTCTTCGCGAGTGAACTCCACGCCCTGGTGGATCAGCCATTGAATGGCGTCGCGGCTGTTCTCCACGGTAAAACGCACTGCGTCCGGGTGGCAGAGACCGGCCCCTGCATCTAATGTATCCGCTATGTGGGCGTCTACCGAGTCAGTTTCATCCAGTACGCCGGCGATGCCACCCTGGGCGAACCAGGTGGAGCCGTCCTGCAGGCGCTGTTTCGACAGCAGGGCTACACGGTGGCGGGCTGCGAGGTGCAGTGCCAGTGTCAGGCCTGCGGCGCCACTGCCAATAACGAGGACGTCGTAGTTATTCATAGGCTTATTCATGGAGTTGCTCAAGGCTGCCAGTTGTGCCTTCGCCTCTTTGCTCATAGAGTTTTATTACTGTTGAGGGGCGCGTAGTATACGCCATCTTCAAAAATTACCGATTTGTCAGGAACTTATGACCAAATTTGGGTGTCTTGGACACAACAGAATAATCCTGAATTCCGGGCGCCATTGCCGCGGAATCGCGGTTGGGAGTAGGGGATGACAGGGCAACAGGCGTCACCAAGTGATCGCCAGCTGGTAGAGCGGGTTCAAAAAGGGGACAAGCGCGCGTTTGATCTTCTGGTGCTGAAGTACCAGCACAAGATCATGGCCGTGGTCAGCCGCTATATCAACGACCATGCAGAAGTGCACGATGTGGTGCAGGAGGCCTTTATCAAGGCCTACCGGGCGCTGGGCAATTTCCGTGGGGAGAGCGCCTTTTATACGTGGATGTACCGCATCGCCATCAATACCGCCAAGAATTACCTGGTGTCGCGCAGCCGGCGTCCGCCGTCTTCGGATGTGGACCTCGAGGATGCCGAGTACTACTCCGGCGCCGATCTGCTGCGGGACAACGAAACTCCTGAAAACCAACTGTTCCGGGATCAGCTGGAGGCCACGGTGCACCGGGCTATCCGCGAGCTGCCGGAAGACCTGCGCTCGGCGGTGACCCTGCGGGAAATGGAAGGGCTCAGCTACGAAGAAATTGCGGAAGTGATGGGTTGCCCCGTGGGCACGGTACGCTCGCGCATCTTCCGCGCCCGGGAGTCGATTGACCGTGCGGTGCAGGCTGTGATGGCCGGTGAGCCAGAGCCTGTGGATGGGCGCGGCTGAGGCTCTGTCGGCCTAAGGGCAAAATTGTCTAATCTTTAGTCGGTTTTGTTTTAACGAAAGGACAGATAGGGGGTTGCTGGTCTAGCGCAGCCCCGTGACCGGGACGACAGGCGAAATATTCGATGAATTCACACAAAATTTGCCTGCTCGGTAAAACTTTTCCGGCGAACGCCGGTCTTAACTAGCAACAAACAGGGGCCTCTTGGGCTCCAATCGATTGCACTGAAAGAGGGTTGACCCGTATGTCACACGGGAATCATCAGCAGCGTTTGAATGAGTCGCTATCTGCGTTGATGGATGGCGAGGCTCCCGAGCTCGAAATTCAGCGCCTGCTTAAAGAAAGTGATGCCTCTGGTGGCGCATCCGCGGGTGAATTGAGCCAGCGTTGGTCGCGTTATCAGCTGGCCGCCAGCGTGATGCGTGGTGAACAGGTGGCGCCGGTGGATCTGGGGCTGGCGGCGAGCATCTCCGCGGCTATCGCGGATGAACCGCCGTTGACGCAAACCGCTGATCCCGAAGCAGCCAATGACGGTCAATCCCGCAGTCGCTGGTGGAAACCCTTGTCCCGCGGAGCAGTGGCTGCGACCGTGGCTTTTGCGGCGGTACTGGGCGTACAGCAGATGCAGGCGCCGCAGCCGGGTGATGAACTGGTAGCCGAAGTGGAGCGCCCGGCACAGCAGCCAGTGCAGTCGGTGCCTCAGCCCAGCGGTTTTGCCGTGCCGACACTCAATACACGCGCGGTAAGTACCGCACCACAGTTTGTGCCTGAGCCCCGTGCCGGTGTTGGCCCTTCACCCCAAGTGCAGATGGTGCCGTCTCCGGAGTTGATGCGTCATCTCAACCGGGTCATGATCGAGCATTCCGAGCAGGCTGCCCGGGTGGGTAGCCAGGGTATGGTACCTTTCGCTCGTGCCACCTACGGTGATCGCCCGGAGGAATAACTTCGGCAAGTGAGCCGGGGCGAAGCCCGGCTCTTGCGCCAGCCCCCGCCAGATCTCCCGTGGTGGGGTGGTTGGTGCCGGTTACGGACCCTGGGACCACCTGAGTTACTAGAAACCAAGCCCAATAAAGAATGATCATGGCGAAATATTTTTGTTTTTCCGCCCCCAAAGCCAACAGCTCGCTGTTGGCTTTTTTGCTGTTGGCGGCACCGCTCGCTCCCCAGGTTTACGCGCAGGGAGAAGCAGCGGACAGTGCGAAAAGTACACAAGGTGTTGATGGCGGTGGCGCAGGGCCGGCCCAGTCGGTGCCGGACACTGCCGCTGGCACTGGTAGCCTGCAACCCATACCCTCACCACGGCTGCAGGCCGATGTGCCGACCAGCGATGAGGCGCACACCTGGCTGGCGAAGCTGGCCGATGCCGTGACCAACCGAGAGTACCGGGGCCTGGTTACCTTTGAGCACGTCGGAGTGATGGAGACTCTGGAGGTGGTGCACGCGATCCGCAATGGCGAGCAGGTAGAGCGGGTGCGTTATTTGACTGGTGCGCCAAGAGAGTTGATCAGCCGCGGGCAAGATGCCCAGTGTCGCCGGGATGGTAGCCCGCTCTCTCGGGCCGGTCTGTGGAGTGCCATGGGGCAGCAGAATGTCCAGAATATTTACCATTTCCTGATGCGCGGCGAAGAGCGGGTGGCTGATCGGGACGCGGTGGTAATGGAAGTGCGCCCGCGGGATGTGCACCGGTTCGGCATGGTGATCAGTGTCGATAAAGAATCCGGATTGCCGTTGAAATCCATGCTGGTCACCCCCGGTGGCCGGGTATTGGAGCGTTTCCAGTTTGTCGAGCTGGATCTTGCTCCCATTCAGGACAGTGACCTGCAGCCCCAGTCCGCCGATGCCCGGGAGTCCGAGGGTGGCGGCCATTGTGGCACCCTGGTAAGTCGCTGGCGTCTTGAGTGGGTGCCAACGGGATTCAAAGCCGTTGCGACTCAGGAGCTGGCCGACGGGGAAATGCTGGTGTTCAGTGACGGACTCAGCGCGTTTACCGTATTTGTGCAGGCGTTGGGTCCAAATATGAATTACCGGGGGCGCGCGGTGCGCGGTGCGACCGTGGCCTATATGGACCATATTGAAGTGAACAATGAGCGCTATACCATTACTGTGGTAGGGGAAATTCCCGACAAAACTGCCCAGATGGTGGCCAATTCGGTTACCACGAAGAACTGATCGGGCCCCGTTTCTGGTTTAGGCAAGGCGACAAATGATTGAAGAGCGCGGCAGAATTGTAGCCCTCGAGGGTGAGGCCATCTGGGTTGAAACGGTTCAGCGCAGTGGTTGCAATGGCTGTGCCGCCAAGTCTGGCTGCGGCACGGGTCTGTTGGGCGACTTTTGGGCAAAAGCTTCGCAGGTACGCGTTGACGTGACTCCTGAATCCCTGAAGTCGTTGGCGTTGCACGATACTGTAGTGATTGGCATTGCTGAAAATACCCTGGCTACAACTGCCCTGGTGGTTTACCTGTTGCCTTTGATTACTCTGGTGATTGGCGCGCTCGGCGGCCAGTGGCTGGGTAGTGAGTTGTGGGCGATTGCCGGTGCCCTCGGTGGGCTCGCCACTGGTGCCCTGGCTATTCGTATATACAGTCACCTCAACCGCCGCAACCCCTCAATGGCGCCGCAATTTTTGCGCTGTGAGAGTGTGGCTCCCTGTGCCGTTGTCGTAACGCCAGCGCCTTAGTTACTCCTCCGGCGCACTCCTCCATTCCTGCGGGCAGCGGCCCTTTTAATTACCTGGCGCATCTTTTTTACCCCGATTGTTTGTTGCTTTCTTTGCAGCGAATTTCCGGCGTATTGCCGTGATAAGTTTCTACACTAATTTTCTAGACAGGGTTTGCCTTGAAAGACGGGCGGGCTGTTCCCTGTGTGAAAGAATTTCAATAAGGAGAGCAGGGATGTTTGAAGGGCGCTGCTATACCGAGAGCTGGCCGCTCCGGACGGCTTTTGTGATCTCCCGGGGGACGAGAACAGAAGCGCGGGTGGTGGTAGTGGAAGTCGCCGCAGAAGGGGTAACCGGTATCGGTGAGTGCACCCCGTATCCCCGTTATGGTGAGAGTGTGGAATCGGTTCTTGCGGAGATCGGCACCGTGCTGCCTTCCCTGCGCAAGGGGATGACCCGGGAGCAATTGCAGGAGGTAATGCCGGCCGGTGCCGCGCGCAATGCGGTTGATTGTGCTCTGGCAAATTGGGAGGAAAAAAGGCGGGGTGCGCAGGGCGGTGAGCCCGCCTGGTTACCGACGGTGCAGACTCTGGTGGTCGCAGAGCCACGGGCGATGGCGGAGTCGGCGCGAAAGGCAGCGGAGTCTGGCGTCACCGTGCTCAAGTTGAAGCTGGATCAGCATCGGGTGCTGGAGCGAGTGGCTGGGGTGCGTGCGGCGGCGCCAGATTGCCAGCTGGTGATTGATGCCAATGAAGCCTGGTCGGCAGAGGGGTTGCCGGAATTGTGCCAGTCACTGGCGGATTCCGGGGTGGCGATGCTGGAACAGCCATTGCCGGTAGGGGAGGATGCCTCGCTGGCGAATTTCTCCCACCCTTTACCCATCTGCGCCGACGAAAGTTGTCATACACGGGCGGATCTGCCGCGGCTGCGGGGCCTCTATGACATGGTGAATATCAAGCTGGATAAAACTGGCGGGATTCGCGAGGCCATGGCATTGGCTGAGGCGGCCAGGGAGCAGGGGTTTCAGCTGATGTTGGGGTGTATGTTGTGCACGTCCCGTGCTGTGCGGGCGGCCTGGCCACTGGGTAGCCAGGTGCGGTTTGTGGATCTCGATGGGCCTACCTGGCTCGCGAAAGATGTGGACCCGCTGCGTTTTGCAGAGGGGCGTGTCTACTGGACTTGAGCGCATCAGCGGTATCAAAGGGGTATATCAGGGGGTGTAGCAAAGTAATTCCGTCATCACTGCCAGGTACTCCTCGGAGGCCATATCAGCAGAGATGGGCGGGTATTCCAGGGTTATGCATGGGTATTGCTGCTCTGCACACCAAGTACCGAAAGAACCGGGGGTTTGATAACCGAGGTCTGTTACCAGAGGCAGCTCCATGCGCTCCGCCAGCCAGTGGCCAAGTGGGCTCTGTAATGGGTCTTCCACACAGGCCAGCGGCTCGTGGATGGAGACCATCCACTGGGGTTCCAGCTCTTTAATCAGGCGGCACAGGGCCTGGGTTTCCGGTTCTGACCCGGGGCGCTCACCGCTCGAGAGATAAACGTCGCGGCTTTCGGCGGCGCTGTTCCAGCGGTATTCGGTCCCGCCTGATTTCCAGTTGATGGTGGCAAAGTTGCGATTGAGGTCCACGCCGTGGGCATTGGAACGAACCCCAAGTTGGCAGCCGTCCGGGTTGACCGCCAGTATCACATGGTGGCGCAGCTGGCCGGCCTCCAGGGAGCGCAGGGCGCAGGAGAGGGTGACCACTGCGGCGACTTCATCACCGTGGGTACCGGCCATGACAATGCCGGTATGTGCATCACGGACCTCAGCGGGAAAATAAAACAGCGGGGCGCCCAGTACGGACTGGCCGTACTGTAATCGCGGTGTATGGAACAGGCCGCGTTGTGTGCGGGGTCGCAAAAGCGTGCCGCTGCCATTTCTGGCGCCTGCTTGGGCTGGCTGCTCGGGCCGGCGACTGGATTCTGTCATAGAGTCCTTAACACTGTTTTACACTGGGTTGTGAGAACTTTCTCGCGAAATCTTCAACTAACAATGTGTTACTGGTCGGCTGGACCTGCCCAGCCACTAGGCCAGATAAATAGGCCTGCTTGGATAACACTGAGTGATAACCGCACAGGCCGCATTTCAGAACGCACTTTTTGGCATATTAGTAGAAGACCTTATCAGGGGTAATGAATATGGTTGTACGCAGTACGCAGTTTTTCCTTGCGCTTTGCCTGCTGGTCTCAATGGCGGCCAACGCCCGCGGTGGCTTGCCGGAACTGACCGATCTGATCGAACAGAACTCCCCCGCGGTGGTGAAAATCAACACTGTGGAGCGCAGTCGGGCTGCCAGTAGCGGGGTTCCACCCCAGTATCAGCAGGAGATTCCGGATATCTTTCGTCACCTGCTGGAGCCGCGCCAGCGCCAGCAGCGCCCGGTAGCCAGTATGGGTTCCGGCTTTATCATTTCTAATGATGGCTATGTAGTCACCAACAACCATGTGGTGGATGGGGCCGATGAAGTACGGGTTACGCTGACCGACCGTCGGGAGTACGAGGCCAAAGTGATCGGCACCGACCCCCGCTCAGATTTGGCACTGCTCAAAGTGGATGCCGATGATCTGCCCACGGTGCGTTGGGGGGATTCGGAGAGAATCAAAGTGGGTGAATGGGTGGTGGCTATCGGCTCCCCGTTCGGGCTCGATTACTCCGCCAGCGCCGGTATTGTCAGTGCCATGGGGCGCAGTATTCCCAATGAAAGCCGTGAAAATTATGTGCCGTTCATCCAGACGGATGTGGCGATCAACCCGGGTAACTCCGGCGGTCCACTGTTCAACCTGGATGGTGAGGTCGTGGGTATCAACTCCCAGATTTACACCCGCAGTGGCGGTTCCATTGGTCTGTCGTTCGCGATTCCCGCCAGCCTGGCGCAGGATGTGGTGGCCCAGCTGAAAGAAAAAGGCCGCGTGGACCGCGGTTGGTTGGGCGTCGGTATTCAGGATGTAGATCGCAAGCTCGCCACTGCAATGGGGCTGGGTAAGCCGGCGGGCGCTCTGGTAGGCCAGTTGGAAGGGGGCTCTCCGGCATCCCAGGCTGGTATCCAAGTGGGTGACATCATCATGCGCTTTGATGGGCAGAAGATCATGACTTCCGGCGACCTGCCGCACGTAGTTGGCCAGACCCGTCCGGGAACCGAAGTGCCGGTTCAGCTGATGCGTGAGGGCAAGGAGCGCAAACTGAAAGTGCGCGTTGGTGCACTGCCCGGGGACGATGACGGTCAGCAGCAGGCCAGTGCACCCGCATCCACGGATGTGGGTGGCCGCCTGGGGCTGGTGGTGGATGATATCCCCGATGGCCTGAAGCAGCGCCTTGGCGTCGACAGCGGTGTGCTGGTCAAGCAGGTGGTGCCGGGTAAAGCCGGGGCCAATGCGGGCCTGCGCAGTGGCGATATCATTGCCCAGCTGGGTTTTGATGGGGTCGAGTCTCTCGGCGATTACGAGAAAATCGTCAAAAAACTGCCCAAAGGTGAACTGTTGCCGATTCGCTTCTTCCGCGGCGGCCAGCCCACCTTCCGCACGATTCAGATCGACGAGGATTAAACCCGTTGATGGGAGCGGGTCGGGCCCTTGAGGCCCGGCCCGCAACCGACCGCAGCCCTTGATTGATCGGGGCTTGGCGCTGACTGGATGCACTTTTCCTGCAACCTGTTAGACTTGCGCCCACAGCGCGGCCCGGTCCGCCCATTAACTCACTGATTTTTAAAAGGTTTTACCCTCGCAGTGGCCACTGATCTCTCCCATATCCGCAACTTTTCCATCATCGCCCATATTGACCACGGGAAATCGACCCTCGCGGATCGCTTTATCCAGGTTTGTGGCGGCCTCTCCGACCGTGAAATGGCTGCCCAGGTGCTCGACAGCATGGACATCGAGCGCGAGCGGGGGATCACCATCAAAGCCCAGAGCGTGACGCTGGACTACACTGCCCGCGACGGCAAAACCTACCAGCTGAACTTTATTGACACGCCCGGGCACGTGGACTTTTCCTACGAGGTTTCCCGCTCACTGGCCGCCTGTGAGGGCGCGCTGCTGGTAGTGGACGCTGCCCAGGGTGTAGAAGCGCAGTCGGTTGCCAACTGTTACACCGCCATCGAGCAGGGGCTGGAAGTAATCCCGGTACTGAACAAGATGGACCTGCCCCAGGCAGAGCCTGAGAAGGTGGCGGAAGAGATCGAAGATATTATCGGTATCGATGCCACCGAAGCGACCCGCTGCAGTGCCAAATCGGGCCTCGGCGTGGAAGACGTACTGGAAGATCTGGTCCGCCTGGTGCCGCCGCCCACCGGCGATGTCGAAGCGCCACTACAGGCCCTGATCATTGACTCTTGGTTCGACAGCTATCTGGGGGTGGTGTCGCTGGTGCGCGTGGTGCAGGGCACCCTGCGTAGCAAAGACAAGATCGTCACCAAGTCCATCGGTCGCGCCCATGTGGTGGACAGCGTGGGTGTGTTTACCCCCAAGCGTAAAGAAACCGGTGTACTTAGGGCTGGTGAAGTGGGCTTTGTGGTAGCCGGTATCAAAGACATTCACGGTGCGCCGGTCGGTGATACCCTGACCCACGCCAAGGGTGCGGAAGAGGTGACGATGCTGCCGGGCTTCCAGAAAGTGAAGCCGCAGGTCTACGCCGGTCTTTTCCCGGTGAGTTCGGACGACTACGAAGCGTTTCGCGATGCGCTGGACAAGCTCTCGTTGAACGATGCCTCCCTGTTCTATGAACCGGAAACCTCTGACGCCCTCGGCTTCGGTTTCCGCTGTGGTTTCCTCGGCATGCTGCATATGGAAATCATCCAGGAGCGCCTGGAACGGGAATATGACCTGGACCTGATTACCACGGCACCGACGGTGGTGTACGAGGTTCAGCTCAGCAACGGCGATGTCATGAATATGGACAACCCGTCGCGGATGCCCGACCTGGGCATGATCGAGGAAATGCGCGAGCCGATTGTTGAGGCCAATATCCTGGTACCCCAGGATTACCTGGGTAACGTCATCACCCTATGCGTGGAAAAGCGCGGTATCCAGAAAGATATGCAGTATGTGGGTGGTCAGGTGTCCCTGCGCTACGAACTGCCCATGAGTGAAGTGGTGATGGACTTCTTCGACCGCCTCAAGTCTGTCAGCCGTGGCTTTGCCTCCCTGGATTACAACTTTGTGCGCTTCGACCCGGCAAAACTGGTGCGCCTTGATATTCTCATCAACGGCGAGCGGGTTGATGCCCTGGCGGTGATTCTGCATAGGGACAACGCCCAGCAGCGCGGTCGCGCGCTGGCAGAGAAAATGAAAGAGCTGATTCCACGACAGATGTTTGATGTTGCCATTCAGGCGGCTATCGGCGGTCAGGTCGTTGCCCGTACTACCGTGAAAGCATTGCGCAAGAACGTAACCGCCAAATGTTATGGTGGTGACGTGACCCGGAAGAAAAAGCTGCTTGAAAAGCAGAAGGCCGGTAAGCGCCGTATGAAACAGCTCGGTCGTGTGGAAGTGCCTCAGGATGCTTTCCTGGCGGTACTCAAGGTAGACAGTTGAGGCTGAGTAGTTAGCCGTTGTCCGGTCCTGCCGGTCGGGCATTTAGCAAGCGCCGATTAACAAGCGCAGATAAAAAGTTGGAAAAAGAGATTTTTGAATGGATATCAACTTCCCCCTAATTCTGCTGTTGCTGGTTGTGGCAACAGGGGTTATCTGGCTGTTTGATGTGCTGTTTCTGTCCCGCGGCCGTAAGGCCCAGGCGGCCAGCAGTGGGCAGCGCCCGCCGGAGCCGGTACTGGTTGAATATGCCAAGTCATTTTTTCCGGTTCTGGCGATCGTTTTCGTACTGCGCTCTTTCCTGGTGGAGCCCTTCCAGATTCCGTCGGCCTCAATGGACCCAACCCTGCAGGTCGGTGACTTCATTCTGGTGAATAAATTTGCCTACGGCCTGCGTTTGCCGGTATCCCGCACCAAGGTTATGGATATCAGTGAGCCGAAGCGGGGGGATGTCATGGTGTTCTTCCCTCCGCATATGAACGAGACCTACTACATCAAACGGGTCATCGGCCTGCCTGGGGATGAGATCCGCGTGGTCAATAACACCCTGTATATCAATGGTGAAATGGCGCCTCAGGAACTGATTCAGGCTCTGCCGCCGGGTAATCCGCAAAAAGAGTTCCTGTGGGAAGAGATTGATGACAAGCGCCATCTGATGGCCAAGCAGGTAGTGCCCAGCCGATACGGTAATATCCGCACGCTGACAGTACCGGAAGGTCACTACTTTATGATGGGCGACAACCGGGACAACAGCCTGGACAGCCGCGAGTGGGGCTTCGTGCCGGAGAAAGACATTGTGGGCAAAGCCTTTGCAATCTGGATGCATTGGGACAAACTACTGAGTCTGCCCAGTTTCGATCGGGTGGGTGGTATTGAATAAGCGCTCCTCAAAGGGCGCAATTGAATCAGGTGCACCGATCAGGATGTGGTGTGCCGCTTTCGCAGCATAAATACACGGATGGCCGTCCTATTCTTACTTGAAAACAAGAACGATAAATCGGTACAACATCATGGCTTTAAAACAGGGTTTACAGGGGCAGTCACTAGCGGCTCAGCGCGGCATGAGTTACTGGGGTTGGCTGTTTGTGATTGCCGTATTCGGCTTCGGTTTGACTATTGTTTCCAAACTGGGTCCAGCGTATATCGACGCGCACTTTGTGGAAGAGGGGCTGCAGTCACTCTCTGAGAACGACGGTATCCGCGAGATGAGCAATACCGAAATCAAGCGCGAGCTCGATCGCTTTTTCAGCATTAACAATGTGCGCGGTGAGCCGACAAAAGCCGTAAAAATCATCCGCGGTGCAGACAGCACCCTGGTCAGTATCAACTACGAACTCCGCCAGCCACTGTTTCAGAATGTGGACGTGGTGATGAAGTTCGACAAACAGCTCAATACCGCCAAGCCAGAACTCTGCTGCGAACCGCTGGTAGACCTGGAGCAATTCCGCCGCGAAGATTGAGCGAACGCGACTGAATAGGCCAAAACCTAGCAGCCCCAAATCTAGTAGACCAAGACGACGCAGAACCGGTGACAGACCTTTTACTTCAGCGACTCAGTAACCGCCTGGGACACCAATTTACCCAGGCGGATCTACTCACCCTGGCGCTTACCCACCGCTCCCACGGCAGCCGCAACAACGAGCGGCTGGAATTCCTCGGCGACTCCATTCTCGGTTTTACCATCAGCGCCGCTCTGTTTGAAAAGTTCCCCGATGGTCGCGAGGGACAGATGAGTCGTCTGCGTGCGCAACTGGTCAGCGGGGAAACCTTGGCAAAAGTGGCACGGGAGCTGGAGCTGGGAGAGTGCCTGCGCCTGGGTGAAGGGGAAATGAAAAGCGGCGGTCACCGCCGCGCTTCCATTCTCGCCGATGCCGTGGAAGCCATTATCGGTGCTATCTACCTGGATGCGGGCCTGGAGGCTGCGCGTGAGCGCGTATTGAGTTGGTTTGCGCCGCGCTTGCAGAACTTGTCCCTGGAAACGGCCAAAGACCCGAAAACCCGCTTGCAGGAGTGGTTACAGGCGCGACAGAAGCCCCTGCCAGAGTATACGGTGGTGGAAATTGGCGGCGAGGAGCACTCACAGCAGTTCGTCGTAGAGTGCCGCGTGGCGGGCCTCAAAGCGCCAGTACAGGGTACGGCCAGCAACCGGCGCGCGGCGGAAAAGGCCGCGGCCACCGAAGCCTACGCTCGACTGACCGGACAGGCCTGACCGTATAGCAGGCCTGACCCTATAATCCGCATCAATATCAATTGCCCAAAGGGTGGCAATCCCCGCAGCTGCCTGAGTCTGGCGCGCGGTGGAAGCCGCCTGACTCGGAGATCCCCTTGAGCGAAACATCCAACGTGTCGGCTGGTCCGTCATCCAACTCCGGTTCTACCGGCTCCCGCTGTGGTTATGTGGCCATTGTCGGACGTCCCAACGTGGGCAAGTCAACACTGCTGAACCATATTCTGGGGCAGAAGATCTGCATCACGTCCCGCAAGCCACAAACCACCCGGCACAATATGCTCGGCATCAAAACCGAGGGCGAAAACCAGATTATTTTCGTGGACACCCCGGGACTGCACGCGGGTGAGGAAAAAGCGATCAATCGCTATATGAACCGGGCTGCCATCAGCTCCACCAGGGATGTGGATGTGGTGGTGTTTGTGGTGGAACGCGCGCGCTGGACCGAGGGCGATGAGCTGGTAGCGCAAAAATTGCGCGGCCTCAAATGCCCGCTGATTATCGCGGTCAACAAGGTGGACCAGCTGGAAAACAAAAGCGACCTTTTCCCGCAATTGCAGGCCTTGTCCGAGCGTTTTCCCGATGCGGAAATTGTGCCGCTATCCGCCCTGCGGGAAGCAAACCTGGATTCCCTGGAAAAGGTAATTATCGAGCGTTTGCCGCAAGGTGAACACTTTTTTGCCGAAGACCAGATTACCGACCGCAGCTCGCGTTTTCTCGCCGCAGAAATCGTGCGTGAAAAAGTCATGCGTCAGCTGGGGGCGGAGTTGCCTTACTCGGTAACCGTTGAAGTTGAAGAGTTCAAACAGGAGGGCACAGTGCTGCACATCAGTGCCGCTATTCTGGTAGAGCGCAACGGCCAGAAACGTATCCTTATCGGCACCAAAGGTGAGCGTATCAAGCAGATTGGCCAGCAGGCGCGTATCGATATGGAACGCCTGTTCGACAGCAAGGTCATGCTCAACCTCTGGGTGAAAGTGAAGTCTGGCTGGTCCGATGACGAGCGTGCGCTGCGCAGTCTCGGTTACGTCGACAAACAGTAAACACTCCATTTCACCGTGCAGCAGCTGCCCCCGCAACCGGCTTATATCCTGCACTCGCGCCCGTTCCGGGATTCCAGCCTGATCCTGGAACTACTGACACCGGATTACGGGCGTATCGCGTGTATCGCCAAGGGTGCCCGCCGCGACAAGCAGCGGCGCCAGCGCGCTCTGCAGCCTTTTGCCCCACTTCTGGTCACGCTGATGGGGCGTCACGACCTGAAAACACTGGGGCCGCTGGAGAATGCTGGGCAACCACTGTGGCTGAAAGGCCGCGCTGTTTACGCCGGGCTCTACGCCAATGAGCTGTTGGTACGGCTGTTGCCGGAGGGGGAGAGCCTGGTGTCGGTATTTGCGGCATACCAGCGCCTGCTGGTGGAGCTGGGCGAGTTGTCTGGTGAACACAGTAGTGCTCTGGAGTTACCCCTGCGCCGCTTCGAGCTGAACCTTTTACAGGCGCTAGGCAACTGTCCCGAGCTGGACTTTTGCTCGCTGGAAAATGCGGCTATACAGCCCGGGCGCTGTTACCGTCTGACACCGGAAGATGGGTTTGTGCCGGTATTTGCCACCGCTGGGCATACGCTGCGTGTGGCGGAGTTTTACGGTGAAGACCTGTTGCAGCTGGCGAGACTGGTCACCGCGGAGCGCGAGACATTTGTAGCAGACTCCACGGATGTAGCAGGCTCCGGGGATGCAGAAGGCACTGCGGAAGATTCCGCAGAAGCGCGGGCGCCCGCGGTGCTTTCTGTGGCCAAGCGCCTCACCCGTCAGTTGCTTGCGCCGCTACTGGGCAGTCGGCCGCTGAAGAGCCGGGAGCTGTTTCGCCAGGTATACGCCCCGGAATAGTCTGCCGGAGCGTGCATAGGTAATGTGTACATCGGCAATGCGTGCATAGGCAATGGATATGCCGAGTTTAAAACTCTGCATCCAGGGCGCTTTCTTTCGCTTCTCCATCCAGGTTTTCCTGGCCGAACAATGCGTCCAGATCCTGTTCGGTGGCCCAGTCCCGCAGGATGCGAATTTCTTTTTTAATGCGCTCAAAGGCGTTTTCATCGATATCGACCTCGGCTTGATCTTGCAGCGGGCGCAGCAATTCCTGCATGTGCTCCGTAGCGGATCGCAGGCGTGGCACGCCGCAATAGCAACAGCCTCCATGTAATCGGTGAATGCGCTCAAACAGGCCTTTGTGGTCATTCTCACGGTAAAGCCGTGACAGTTCCTGTTCGTCTTCGTAGAGCCCCTGAAGCAGCATACGCAGCAGGTCCCGGGCGAGCCCCGGGTCCTGATTGGCCAGGTTCAGGCTCTCGCTAATGTCGACCAGCCGGGGCTCTATCACAGTGCTGAGTTGCTCCGGCTCGGCGCCAGCCTGCACTTCCATCCAGCGTTTTACCGTGTGTGCCAGCTGATCTTCACTGACCGGTTTGCTGAGGTAGTCATCGAGGCCTGCACTGAGCAAACGGGATTTTTCTTCGGTACCCACATGGGCGGTAAGGGCAATAATCGGGGTGCGTTTGCCACTTTCTTCTTCACGGATCTTTCCGGTTGTGGTGATGCCGTCCATTTCCGGCATCTGGATATCCATGAAAATCATGTCGAAGTGTTGTTCTCGCCACAGGCGCAGCGCTTCTTCACCGCTGCTGGCGACAATTGCCTCGATATTCTGCGTGCGCAATAGCTCGCGCATGAGCAAGCGGTTGGGTTCGTAGTCGTCCACCGCCAGCACCCGCGGTTTTGCCGGCCAGGGGAGGGGGGGGAAAGAACCGGTTTGTGGGCGCGACTGGGCCTGGTGCGGAACTGCCCGCTTGAGGGCGCGCTGCAAACCCTCGCGGCTGACGGGTTTACCGAGGAACGCCAGCACGCGGGTACGCAAGGCATCGTAGCAACGGCGCAGGTCGACCGGGGAGCCTTGAATGATGATTCTGGACTGGTAGGTATCCACCAATTGCTGAACAGTGGCAATGAAGGTATCAAAATTACCCTCGGCAATTGCGGTGTCGATGATGATGGCATCGGGCACCGCATCGTGACGCCACATCTGTTCGATCGCCGGCACCAGTGTTTTGCCGTCGCTGTGTTCAAGTGGTTCCGCCTGCCAGTGGGTGAGTTGCTGGTAAATCTGCTGGCGGGTCATGGGATTGGGGTCGACCAGCAGCAACCGGCAACCCGGGAACTGCTCCCGGGTAACGGCGATTCGATTGCGGTCGATGGTCAGTGGCAGCTGTACCCAGTAGCTGCTGCCGCCCTGCGGGTTATCTTCAACCCCCAATTCGCCGCCCATGGACTGCACCAGACTGCGGGCGATGCTCAGGCCCATGCCGATACCGTTACTGCCCATCTGGTGTTGCTGCGCGCTGCCGCTGAGATATTGCCGGAGCTCCCGACGGCCCTGTTCATCACAGCGCGCGCCGTTGTCGACAATGCTGATGCGCACCATCAGCTCGGATTCCTTGCCGCTCTGCACCGTTATCCGTACCGGAATACTGCCGTTTTCCGAGCAGCGGATTGCGGTGCTCACCAGGTTGGTCAGAATCTGTTTGATGCGCAGCGGGTCACCGATCTGGGAGGGCGGCAGTTGTGGATCCACAAAAGGCACCAGCTCCAGGTCATTTTCATAGCCGTAGGGGGCGAGAATCTGCAGGGTTTCTTCGACTACTTGGCCCAGGTTCATGGGGCTGTGATCCAGTACCAGATTGCCGGACTCGATACGGGAGAAATCCAGGATATCGTTAATCGTGGTCAGCAGGCTTTCGGAGGAGCGCAGGATGGTTTGCAGGTAATCCTGTTGCAACTGGTCGGTTTCGGTCTTCAGCAACAGGTTGGTAAAGCCGATGATACCGTTCAGGGGCGTGCGGATTTCGTGACTGGTATTGGCGAGGAAAGTGGATTTTACCCGGCTGTTTTCCAGCGCCTTTTTGCGCGCAAGCTCCAGTTCGATGTTCTGTTCTTCCATGGCGTCCAGGGATTGGCGCAGGTCTTCCATGGATTGGTGCAGGCTTTCCTGGTAGTCCCGATGGTATTCGTTCAGGTTGCCCGCCATCAGGTTGATCTCTTCCGCCAGTTGCGACAGTTCGAGATTGCGGGAGCTGGCGGTGCGCGTGGAAAACTTGCCCTGGCCAATGGCGCGCAGCGATTCCTTGAAACGATCGAGACTGCGCGAGGCGCGTTCAGCCAGTATCGCTGCCCACACCAGGGCAATCAGGGTGCAGACGATCAGACCGAGCAGGCCTATGAGCGCTACCTGATAAGTGCCGACCAGGAAGTAGGGCCGGTGCAGCTCAATGGTCAGCCAGCAATTGGTGCCCTCGCCCCGCAGGGGGTGTAACACCTGCAGGCTGTTCAGGTCTTCGTAGATATGGGCTCGCTTGCCACGCAGTTCGGCGGCGGCAAATTGCGTGCGCGGGCGCGGCCCCACACTGGAAATCAGCTTGAACTCTTCCTCTCCGGCATCGTTGCGGTCGGCGCGGTACAACTGCACGGAGCGGATCATGTCGCGTTCCAGCATCAACGCCATCAGGCTCTTGTCGAGCCACTGGATTCGGTCCTCAAAGGAGTAGTCGTCACTGAGGTGGATCAGTTCGACCAGTTGCTCGGCACTGGCGTGACCGTGGCTGAGCAAAAGGTCACGTCGATCGCTCATCTGCTGCAGGGTAAACAGCAAGGACAGCAGTAGTGCGAGGACCAGGGCGGGCGCCATGGTGTAGCGAAACAAAATTGCCCGTAAGGAATAGCGTCGCGACGATGGGCCGCGTGCGCCAGTGCGGTAATCCGCCCGCTGACGCCGTTGATTGTCGGCTGGCGATGCTTCGGTCGCCGCTGAGTCCGAGTCTGAATACGGGAATTGAGCCATGGCAGCAAAGTGGTTGTGTTATTTTTGTCCAATTCTACCCCTGCCAGCCACAGAAGCCACCCCAAATTAGCGGGGATTCATGGTATTTATGCTGGTGACCGCCAAGGCGAATTCGCAGCCGCGGCGGCAGGGGGGTAGAATGTGCGCCCGCATATCCGCATGGATCAGAAGTTGACTATGGAATACCCAACGATTGCCGAATGCATTGGCAATACGCCGCTAGTGCGCTTGCAGCGTCTTCAGGGGGATAGCTCCAACACCATCCTGCTCAAGCTGGAAGGGAATAACCCTGCCGGCTCGGTGAAGGATCGTCCGGCACTTTCAATGATCAGCCGCGCCGAATCCCGCGGGGAGATAAAGCCGGGCGATACCCTGATCGAGGCGACCAGTGGCAATACCGGTATTGCCCTCGCCATGGCGGCGGCCATCAAGGGGTACCGATTGATTTTGATTATGCCGGCCAGCGCCACTGAAGAGCGCAAGGCGGCGATGGCGGCCTACGGCGCTGAGCTGATACTGGTCACCCCGGAGCAGGGCATGGAAGGGGCGCGGGATCTGGCATTACAAATGCAGGCGGATGGTGAGGGGCTGGTGCTGGATCAGTTCTCCAATCTCGACAACCCCAGTGCACATATTGAAACCACCGGCCCGGAAATATGGCGGCAGACCGGAGGTCAGATCACCCATTTCGTGTCTTCCATGGGGACGACCGGCACCATCATGGGGTGTGGCCGTTACCTGAAGCAGCAGAACCCGAATATTGAAATTATTGGTCTGCAGCCCACTGAGGGCTCGGCCATTCCTGGAATCCGTCGCTGGCCCCAGGCGTATCTGCCGAAAATATTTGTTCCGGAAGAAGTGGACCGGGTGATGGACATCAGCCAGCAAGAAGCGGAGTCAATGACCCGCCGGCTGGCACGGGAAGAGGGAATTTTCTGTGGCGTTTCCTCTGGCGGCGCTGTGGCAGGTGCGTTGAAAATTTCCGCGGAAGTGGAGAATGCCACCATTGTGGCGATTATCTGTGACCGGGGTGACCGTTACCTGTCATCCGGTCTGTTTGATGCAGAAGCAAAATAAACAGGTTGTTAAAAAGGTGTTCATCTGCGTTGGCGACACCCCTTTTTCAATGATTCTGGTCGCGAGTTAAAACCGAGTTAAAGCATTGGTACAAGTCAGAAAAAATTATCCGCGATTGGCAGACGGTACCCTGGATAGGGAGGCCTGGCTGCGCCACATTCAGGCGATGGCCAAGCTGGACGGTGGCACCCTGGTAACGCTGCGCAAAGCCGTTGAAATGAGCGAAGAGGCGGAGCAGAAAGCCATTGAGGCGGAAAACATCTGGGCCGAAGGCACCAGTAGTTTCCTGACCGGCCTCGAAATGGTGGAAATTCTCGCGGACCTGCAGATTGATGGTGAGGCGCTGTGCGCGGCCATGCTGTATCGCGCCGTGCGTGAGAAGCGCCTGTCGTTGAGCGGCGTCGAATCGGAAATGGGCGAAACCATCGCCAAACTGATTCGCGGCGTGCTGCAGATGGCGGTAATTCGCAACCGCAGCGCAGATACCGGTGAGGAAAATCAAAGCGGCGCGGTCGAAGAGCACTCGGAGAATATTCGCCGTATGCTGGTCGCGCTGGTCGACGACGTACGCGTAGCGCTGATCAAGCTCGCCGAGCGCACCTGTGCCATCCGCGCGGCCAAGAAAGCGGATGATGCCAAGCGTCGCCGGGTAGCGCGTGAAGTGGCCGACGTATACGCACCCCTGGCGCATCGCTTGGGTATCGGGCACATCAAGTGGGAGCTCGAGGATCTGGCATTCCGCTATCTCGAGCCCGATGACTATATGCAGATCGCGCGGCTGCTGGACGAAAAGCGCCTGGCGCGGCAGGAGTACATTGATGATGTACTCAGCTTGCTGCGCAACGAGCTTGACAAGGCCGAAATCGAAGGGGAAGTGTTCGGTCGCGCCAAGCATATCTACAGTATCTGGCGGAAGATGCGCCGGAAGAATATTGGTTTCTCCCAGGTTTATGACATCCGTGCGGTGCGTATCCTGGTTCCCACTGTGCGCGATTGCTATGCGGTTCTCGGGATAGTCCACAACCTGTGGCGCAACATCCCTAACGAGTTTGACGATTACATCGCCTCGCCAAAAGACAATGGTTACCGTTCACTGCACACCGCGGTGATTGGCCCGGACCGGAAAGTGCTGGAAGTCCAGATCCGTACCTTCACCATGCACGAAGAGGCCGAATACGGTGTCTGTGCCCACTGGCGTTATAAAGGTACGGATAAGAAATCCGGGCAACTGGAAGGCCAGGACGGTTACGAGCAGAAAATTTCCTGGCTGCGCCAGGTACTCGACTGGCACGAAGAGGTGGGTGGTAACCCGCTGCAGGAAGACCTGCAGGCCAGCGACGTGGACACGCGAATTTATGTGTTTACCCCGGACGGGCACGTGGTTGACCTTCCGCGAGGAGCCACCCCACTGGATTTTGCCTACCGAATCCACACTGAAATCGGCCATCGTTGTCGCGGTGCCAAAGTGGACGGGCGCATAGTGCCCCTGAACCACGAACTCCAAACCGCAAATCAGGTGGAAATTCTTACCGGCAAGCGGGAGGCGCCCAGCCGTGACTGGATTTCCCGCAGTATGGGGTATATCACTACCTCCCGGGCCCGAGCCAAGGTCATTCACTGGTTCAAACAGCAGGCGCGGGACCAGAATGTGGCCGAAGGGCGCACCATTCTCGACGGTGAATTCAAACAGCTGGCGCTGGCGGACTTCGATTTCGGGAAGCTCGCGAGAAAGCTCAATATGCACTCCCTGGACGACCTGTATGCGGCGGTTGGCGCTGGCGATATTGGGGTCGGGCAAGTGTTGAACGCCGCCCAGCGCATGGTGAAAGTCGTACAGGGAGAGCCGGTACTTTCCCTGACCGCGCCGGTAGCCCGCGAGGGGCAGGCAGATGTGTATATCGATGGTGTCGGCAACCTGCTGACCCACATTGCGCGCTGCTGTAACCCGGTACCCGGTGATGAAATCATGGGGTATATCACTCTCGGACGGGGAGTTTCCATCCACCGTAAAGACTGCGCCAATATGCTGCGAATGCAGTCGGATGAGCCGGAGCGAATTCTGCAGGTGGAGTGGGCGGAAAAGCCCAGTGAAGTCTACGCGGTGGAAATCATGGTCGAGGCGTACGACCGCCACGGGCTGTTGCGGGATATCACCGCCATGCTGGACAGTCAGCGGATCAACATCACGGCAATGGAAACGCGCTCCAACAAGCATAAGCACACGGTAGATATGGTGATTACCGCAGAAATCCACAATTTTGAAGAGCTCAGCCACGTGCTGCACCGCATAAACCAATTGCCCAATGTGGCTTCGGCCAAGCGGCGGATTCTGCATTGATCCCGAATCTATTGAGTTTTTACCATCCGCATCGTTTGTGCACCGATGCCCGCGACGCGGCTGAAACCGGAATTGAGCAGGGGCTATGAAACAGCGCTATACCGTTGAAGACCTCGAATACTTGATGTCGCGGCTGCGCGACCCTGAGAGCGGTTGTCCTTGGGACCTGAAGCAGAGTTTCGCCAGTATCGTGCCTTCCACGATTGAGGAAGCCTACGAGGTGGCGGAAGCCATCGAGCGGGAAGATTTTGAGCACCTGAATGAAGAGCTGGGTGACCTCCTGTTTCAGGTGATTTTTTACGCCCGCCTGGGCAGTGAAAACGGCTATTTCGATTTCGCCCGTATTGTTGACACCCTGGTGCGCAAGCTGGTGCGTCGCCATCCCCATGTCTTCCCTTCGGGCGACCTGCATGGCGATAACCAGACTGCGGATATTGATGAGCAGCAGATCAAGGAAAACTGGGAGGCCATCAAGGCCGCCGAGCGCGAGGCGAAAGGCGAAGACGGCACCCTGGGTGGCGTTGCGGTGGGCTTACCCGGTTTGACACGAGCGCTAAAGCTACAAAAACGCGCAGCGGGGGTGGGATTTGACTGGCCGGATATTGGCGGTGTGCTCGACAAAATCTCAGAAGAGGTGGAAGAGCTGCGAGCGGCAATCCAGGCGGGCGATACGGAACACGCAAAAGAAGAGCTGGGCGATCTATTGTTCGCCTGTGTAAACGCGGCCCGACATCTGAAAGTCGATCCGGAATCGGCACTGCGGCAGTGTAATCGAAAATTTGAGCGCCGGTTTACGTTTGTGGAAACCCGGCTCAAGGCCTGTGATCGCCTGCCCACAGATGCCTCTCTGCAGGAGCTGGATCAATTGTGGGAAGCCGCCAAGGCGGAGGAGAAAAGCTGAACCCCGGAGATGTTGGGGTCAGCTTATTCGGATGCGGTTGTCACAATCCCCCCGGTTTTCGAATTGAGTCACGTTTTCCAGCGTCAATTTCGCGATGTTCGAAACGGCCTCCTGGGTAAAAAAGCCCTGGTGTGCGGTAACCAATACGTTTTTGAAGGTCAGCAGTCGCGCGAACTGATCATCCAGCAGCATGCGGTCGGAGTGATCGTCAAAGAACAGGGGCGCTTCGTCCTCGTAAACATCCAGGCCCAGCAAACCTATTTTTCCTGATTTCAGTCCGGCAATGGCGGCCGCCGTATCGATGACCGGTCCGCGCGCGGTATTGATGAGTCCGGTACCCGGTCTCATTTTATCGATGGCATGCGCATCAATCAGGTGATGGGTTGCGGGCAGCAGCGGGCAGTGCAGAGAGATGATATCGGCTGTGGCGAGCAGCTCTTCCAGTGGGACATAGACCAGACCAAGGGCCTTGCACTGGGGGTTTTCTACCGGATCCGAGCCCAGTAGTTTGCAGCCAAACCCGTGCATGATGCGCGCAAAGCAAAGCCCGATTTTCCCGGTGCCGACAATGCCGACGGTTTTGCCATGCAAATCAAACCCCATAAGTCCACTGAGTGCATAATTGCCTTCGCGGATCCGGTTCTGCGCAGAGTACAGGTGCCTGACCAAACTGAGTAGCAGCGCGGTAGCGTGTTCGGCGACCGCGAACGGAGAATAGTCGGGTACATTGGCGACCAGGATGCCAGCATGATGCGCCGCTTCAAGGTCAACGTGATTGAACCCCGCAGATCGCAGGGCCAGCATTTGGACACCCTGTTGCGACATCTGCTGTATTAGTTTGTCGTCTACCGGGTCATTTACGAATAGGCTCACCACCGGCGCGCCCCGGGCCTGGGGCAGGGAGTTACTGTCCAGGTGAGCGTCAATAAATACCAGTTGGTGGCGGCATTGCTGGTTGTGCTGGGCCAGATATTGTTTGTCATAGGGTTTGGCGTTGAACACAGCGATTTTCATGGAGCAGACCTGCGAAATAGCGTGAATGCAAAGTAGCCATGACTGGATGGTTTTACCAATTTGGTATACCAGTTTTGTCGCAGGGTACTAGGCGATGCCACAGGTGTTGCCGCTCGTGGCTGTGGGATGTGGCCCGGTAACTAGTACCGGTAACTAGTCCCGGTACAAAAGATGGATTGCGGGAGTGGCTGGTTTGCACTGCGGGCCCGGCTGATTTGCACTAAAGGAAGCGGAATGCTGCAGGCCCCAGACTTGTCCTGCTAGTGGGCAAAGTGTAAGGTAGCGCTCTTTTTATCACGGGGGGCAGAGTCGCCTCTCGGCATGATCTGGAGATTATCTGTTTATGCGAATCATACTTCTGGGCGCACCCGGCGCCGGAAAGGGCACTCAGGCCCAGTTCATCACCGAGAAGTTTGGAATTCCTCAGATTTCTACTGGAGACATGCTTCGTGCAGCTGTGAAAGCGGGCACACCTCTTGGCCTGCAGGCAAAAGACATTATGGCTGCGGGCAAACTGGTTTCTGACGACCTGATCATTGCCTTGGTAAAAGAGCGTATCGCGCAGGCGGATTGTGCCAATGGATTCCTGTTCGACGGTTTCCCCCGTACCATTCCCCAGGCCCAGGCACTGCTGGATGCGGACGTGGCCATTGACCATGTTCTGGAAATTGCGGTTGATGACGAAGAGATCGTCAAACGCCTCTCCGGTCGCCGTGTGCACGAAGATTCCGGCCGTGTTTACCATCTGGTTTACAACCCGCCGAAAGTCGAAGGTGTGGATGATGTTACCGGGGAAGCGCTGGTGCAGCGTGCCGACGATACGGAAGAGACCGTGCGCAACCGCCTGAATATTTACCACGAGCAGACCGAGCCACTGGTCGGCTTCTACCGTGAGCTGGAGCAGCGCGCTCCGGAAACGGCGCCCAAATACAGCAAAGTAGAGGGTGTTGGTTCAATGGACGATATCCGCGGGAAAGTGTTGTCAGCCTTGAGCTGATCCTGGCGCTTTCCATCCAAAGGCTCCTTCGGGAGCCTTTTTGCTATCTGGCATTTGTATCTGCGAAAAAGCGGCCGGGACCCCGCCTTGATTGTTTGTGTCAATGTGGCCGTATAGAAACTCTTGGGGATTCTGCTAAATACTTTTGCGCCGCTATCTGAAATACTCTCGCCCGTAGCAAACTGAGAAAAGCCCCCTGAAGTGTGAAACTGGAGTACGGACGAATATGGCTCACGCGATCATTCTGATGAACCTGGGAACGCCAGCCGAACCAACCCCGGGTGCGGTTCGACAATTTCTCAAAGAGTTTCTGTCTGATCCCCGGGTGGTTGAAATTCCGAGACCACTTTGGCAACTGATTCTCAACCTTTTTGTCTTGCCCCTGAGGCCAAAGCGAATTGCGCCTGCTTATGGGGAAATCTGGAATCACGGGCTGGATGGCGAGGCGGTGACCGGTTCACCCATTACCTATTACACCCAGCGGCAGGTTGCTCTTCTCCAGCAGCGGTTAAACACAGTAACCGGATCGCAATCAGGAGAGCAGGGTGCTGGTCGCCCATTGGTCGTTGCCCACGCAATGACTTACGGAGCCCCGGGCCTCGCCGATACCGTTTCCCGCCTGCAGGCGGAAGGGGTGACGGCTTTTACGGTTTTGCCCCTCTACCCACAGTATTCCGCCACTACTACCGGCGCCATTTACGATCAGGTGGCGGCGATCATCCGCCAATCGCGCAACGTGCCGGATATTTCGGTGGTGCATGACTACTGGGAGCACCCGCTCTACATTGAGGCATTGGCCAACTCGGTGCGGGAGCACTGGAAGCAGCATGGCGCGGCGGAAAAGTTGCTGATGTCTTTCCACGGTATTCCCAAAGCAAACACCCGCAAGGGAGATCCCTACTACCAGCAGTGCTGTGGCACGGCCGAGCGGCTTGCCTCGGCATTGGCATTGCCAGGGGAAAAATGGGAAATAACCTTCCAGTCCCGCTTTGGCAAGGCGGAATGGTTGCAGCCGTATACCGATAAAACCCTGGTGGAGTGGGGGCAGAATGGGATTTCCAGTGTGGACGTGATCTGCCCGGCATTTTCCGCAGATTGCCTGGAAACGCTGGAAGAAATTGCGGTAGAGAATCGCGCTAACTTTATCGATGCCGGTGGTGCTGAGTACCGTTACATTCCTGCGCTGAACGCACGGGCGGACCATATCGAGGCTATTGCAGCGATTGCTTTGTCTCGCGTACCGGCTGCCGCGGTCGAGTAATATTTCTCTTGCGATTTCCTTTGGCCCATCAGAATTTTCCTCGAATTCCGTAAAAAATCCGGTGGGCCTGTTAAAAAACCAAAATTTTTAAAAATATTGGTTGTTTTTGTCTGTTTTTTCTTGCAAACCCTCTTTTTTTTATTAACTTTGATACAGCCGTGTCATTTTTAATGACTGGCAACTCTCGATTCCCCTGTTCCAGGTATGACTTGCTCTGATTTTGGTTGTTCGTTTTGGGCCGAAGGCTTCTTTATCAGGAGCGATTTTCTGGCACCGAATTGACCCGACAACGGGAAGCACAGGTTCTGGAAATTTCCGGCACATTGGAAAAAGGGTGATTTGAGGGATATCGCAATTCCCGGCCGCAGTTAAAGACCGGATCAATCGGGGTTGCTGGTCGGCACACACTTCTGTGTTCAGAGTGACTTCTTTTACTGAGAAAGAGGAGACAAGGGATGGCTCGAGTCGCAAAGAAAAAGGCCAAGGCAAAGCGCGTAGCAAAGTCTAAACCGGCAGCCAAAGCCGCTACCACTGCATCACCAGTGGTCACCAAAGCGCAGAAAGCGGTTGATTCTGCTGCAAAGGCGTTAGACGCACAGCTGGATCGCGTTGGTAAAGCCCGGGCAAGGGCGCAGAAAACCGGATCAGCGGCAGCGAAACAATCGCTGACTTCGGCCAATGCAAAATTGAGAGAGCAGCGGGCAAAGCTAGCGGAAGCCAAATTAGGGCTGGCCAAGGCCAGTGCCATGGATGCGGTGCGTCAGGCCGAGGCCGCAGCCAAGAAAAAAGTCGAGGATATGGCAGCCAAACTGTCTGCCAAGGCGGATAAAGAGCTTGCGAAGGCGCTGAAGGCATTTGAAAGCCGCTGGAAAAAGACCCGTGCCAAGGCCGATGCCAAGAAAGTTAAGTCGGCAGAGAAGAAAGCAACGGCAAAAGTGAAAGCTGCGGCGAAAAAAGCGGCCACCAAAGCCAAGGCAATGGAGAAAAAGGCCGTAGCCAAGGCCAAAGCCGCGGCGAAAAAGGCTGCCAAGCAAGCCAGTAAGAAAAAGGCGGTGAGGAAGTCCGCGGCCAAGAAAGCAGTCGCCAAGAAAGCGGCTGCTAAAAAGACCGCTCCCAAGAAAACGGCTGCCAAGAAAGCCGTTGCCAAGAAGAGCACCGTGAAAAAGTCACCGGGCCGCCCTAAAAAAAAGGCAGCCACTAAAACCGCGGCAGCCAAAAAGGCGCCGGGACGCCGCGGCCGACCGCCGAAGAAAGCGTGACACGCTCCCCAGGTCGCCAGGCCTGATATGGCACCTGGGGCAGGTTGCGCACCTGTCCTGTCAGCCTGGTTCCCGAGTCTGCCAAGCCCCGGCTTTTCGCCGGGGCTTTTCTTTTGGTCGGCAGGGCCGGGTTGCCGGTTGCGTTTACCGCTGGGCGTGACACAATTCGCCACCAGTTCCTCGATCCGGGGTACCACGCTTTCTTCTGATCTCACCAATACGGGTCTTATTCGTTGAAATTTCTGGCTGTTGATACCACCTCCGGTGCCTGTTCAGTTGCTTTCTATAGTGACGGCCAGGTCTGGGAGCAGTTCGTGAAGGCGGAGCGGGATCATACTCGCCGTCTGCTGCCCATGGTTGAGGCGGTGCTGGCAGAGGGGCAGAGCAGCCTGTCGCAGCTGGATGCCCTTGCCGTAAGCCGCGGGCCCGGCTCATTTACCGGATTGCGTATTGCAATCAGTTGCGTGCAGGGCCTGGCATTTGCCGCAGACAAGCCTGTAGTCCCGGTATCCAGCCTTGCGGCCATGGCAGCGGGTGCGGCTCGTGTCCACCCGGATTGGCGGGGTGCACCGGTACTCGTTGCGCTGGATGCGCGGATGCAGGAGGTTTACTGGGGGCTTTACGATACAGGCGAGCCGGGCAGAGCACTGCTTGAAGACGCGGTGTCCAGCCCTGAACAGGTGGTCTCTGCGTTACGGGCGGCGGGATATACTCTGCCGGCGGACGCCAAGGCCTCCGAAGGCCAGTTTTATGCCGCCGGCCCCGGCTGGCAGTATCCGCAACTGGCGGCACTGAATGTTAAAGCGTTGGCTCTGGATTCGGATATTCACGCGCAGGATATTGCGGTCCTGGCCGCCGATCTCTGGCAGCGGGGCGAGCAGGTTGCCGCCCAGGACATTGAGCCAGCCTATTTACGCAATGAAGTCACCTGGAAAAAGCGCGAGCGGATTCGCCCGCGTTAAGCCCAAATAGCTGTTGCATCGAAAATAACCAGCTGAATCGAAAATAATCAGGCCTGATACGGGCTTATACCGGCAGTAGTAACCCGAATGGAAACTCTTCATATCATCATTCTTTCCCTGATCCAGGGAATCACTGAATTTTTGCCTATTTCCAGCTCAGCACACCTGATTCTACCGAACCAGGTACTCGGGTGGCCGGACCAGGGGTTGGCGTTTGATGTGGCGGTGCATTTTGGTTCTCTGATCGCGGTGCTGGTGTATTTTCGTAAAGATGTCTGGCACTTGATCCGCGATGGGCTGGGTGGTTTCAAAGGTGGCCAGTTTACGGACGAAGGGCGTTTGGCATGGCTGATTGTGCTGGCAACGATTCCTGCGGGCCTGGTGGGGCTGGCATTCAAAGATTTTATCGAGACCCACTTGCGTTCCTCCACGGTAATAGCTGCGACGACCATTCTTTTTGGCCTGCTACTGTGGTGGGCAGATGTGCGTGGTGAACGTCGGGACGACATTGGCAAACTGAACTGGAAAAAGGCGCTGATGATTGGTGCCGCCCAAGCCCTGGCACTGATTCCAGGTACTTCGCGCTCGGGTATTACCATGACGGCGGGCCTGATGCTGGGGATGAAACGGGAGGCGGCGGCACGTTTCTCATTTCTGATGTCGATACCGGTCATTGCCCTCAGCGCACTATTGCTGACCATGGAATTACTCGATACCCAGTTTGTTCCCTGGGGGAGTATTTTCCTCGGCGTGATCCTTTCCGGTATCAGCGCTTATCTTTGTATTCATTTTTTCCTGCAATTTATCAGCCGTATTGGTATGGCTCCCTTCGCCATTTACCGGTTGTTGCTGGGTGCGGCACTGATTTGGCTGATTCTCGCCAATTGACCCCGCACTTGTCCCAAACTGGCGGCATAACCAAACAATTTGATCAGAGGTACTGATGGCACGCTCAGCGAATACTACGGTTGCATTTATTGGCCTCGGCGTCATGGGCTTCCCCATGGCTGGCTACCTTGCCAGGGCTGGTTATCAGGTTCGGGTATATAACCGCACCGCCAGTCGCGCCGGCGAGTGGCTGGAAACCCATGCCGGTGAGGCATTCGCGACTCCGGCAGAGGCTGCGCAGGGTGCCGAATTCGTATTTGCCTGTGTAGGCAACGATGACGACCTGCGGCAGGTAACCGAGGGGCCGGATGGTGCCTTTCAGGGAATGGGGCCGGGCAGTGTGTTTGTGGATCACACCACGGCTTCCGCCAATGTGGCGCGAGCGCTGGCTGCGGAAGCTGAACAGCGCGGAATTGGATTTCTGGATGCACCGGTATCCGGCGGCCAGGCGGGAGCGGAGAATGGCGCGCTGACGATTATGGTGGGCGGTGACCCGGTACTCTTCGAACGTGCGAAACCATTTCTGGACTGTTACGCCCGCGCAATGAATTTGCTCGGGCCGGTAGGCAGTGGGCAGTTGTGCAAAATGGTCAACCAGATCTGTATTGCCGGTCTGGTGCAGGGCCTGTCTGAAGGTCTGCATTTTGCCCGCGCCGCGGGGCTGGACCCCGAGCAGGTGGTTGAGGTGATATCCAAGGGTGCCGCGCAAAGCTGGCAAATGGAAAACCGCTACAAAACCATGCTGGCGGGAGAGTATGAGCACGGCTTTGCCGTGGACTGGATGCGCAAAGATCTCGGGATAGTGCTGGATGAGGCCCAGCGCAATGGCGCATTGCTGCCGGTGACTGCGCTGGTGGATCAGTTCTACAGCGAGGTGCAGGCGCTCGGAGGCGGCCGCTGGGATACTTCCAGTTTGTTTGCGCGCCTGACCAATGTACGGGATTTCAGCTGAGTATTTGAGTCAACCTTTCAGGTACATTTTGTGAAAGTGCTTTTGCTTTCCGCTTATGATGCCGACAGCCACAAGCGCTGGCGGCGTGGCCTGGTGGCCGCAATTCCCCAGTGGCAGTGGACGGTTCTCACACTGCCACCACGCTACTTTAATTGGAGAGTACGAGGTAACAGCCTCAGCTGGGGGCGTGGAGAAGCCGCGACCGTCCTCAAGCAACCCTGGGACCTGGTCGTTGCCACGTCGATGACGGACCTGTCTGCGCTCAGGGGGCTGGTGCCGGAACTGGCCCGCATACCTACAGCGGTCTACTTCCATGAAAACCAGTTTGATTACCCACGCAGCGAAGATGCGATCGACTCTGTGGAACCGCAACTACTGAACATCTATACCGCGCTCTGCGGCGATTTGCTGCTGTTCAATTCCGAGTACAACCGCACCACCCTGCTGGAGGGGGCGCAGGAACTCCTGCATAAATTGCCGGACCATGTGCCCAAGGGGATCTGCCGGGAAATTGCGGAAAAATCCCGGGTATTACCCGTTCCACTGGAAAATGCCGCCTTTCAGGTGCCCCAGGAAAGGTCGCAACACCCGACGTTCATCTGGAATCACCGTTGGGAGTACGACAAAGGTCCGGATATTCTGCTCGCCGCACTGCGTCGCTTCGGACGTGAAGCGATCCCCTATACCCTGCATGTGGTTGGGCAGCAATTTCGTCGCCAGCCGGCGGAGTTTGCCCATATCAAGAAGCTGCTGGTAAAGCAGGGCGCCCTGGGTGCCTGGGGGTACCGGGAGAGCGTGGCCGAGTACCGCCAGTTGCTGGGGAGCAGTCACGGGGTGATTTCCACCGCGCGCCACGACTTCCAGGGGCTCGCGGTGCTTGAGGCCGTAGCTGCTGGGTGTCAGCCGCTGGTGCCGGACAACCTTGCCTACCCGGAATGGTTCGGGCGGGGCGGTTGGCGTTACTCCGATGATGTGGAGTCCTGTGCGGCGAACCTGTGTACGGCGATGGTGCGTTGTGCGGAGCGGGCGCAATCCGCGGCAAAAGCGCGGTTGCCGGATGTTTCGGGGATGAACTGGGAGCAGATGGCAGCAGAGTACCGCGACGTACTGGCGGAATGTAAGGCTGGGCGAGGTCCGACCTGATCCGCGATGGGATAGGACCCAAGCCGTACAACCACTGGCAGGAAACGGGTATCATTCGCCCTTCTGATTCATCGTAGCGATAAATAGCAGATAGAAAAGCAAGGATTTATGAGCAAGCAGCGCGTTCTTACCGGCATTACTACCACCGGCACACCACACCTGGGTAACTACGTGGGCGCCATTCGCCCGGCCATTGCCGCCAGCCAGGAAGAAAGTAACCAGTCTTTCTACTTTCTGGCGGACTACCACGCGCTGATCAAGTGCCAGGACCCGGAGCAGGTACACCAGTCCACGCTGGAGATTGCCGCAACCTGGCTGGCGCTGGGCCTCAATACGGACAATGTGGTTTTCTATCGCCAGTCGGACATTGTGGAAATTCCCGAGTTGACCTGGCTGTTGACCTGTCAGGCGGCCAAGGGACTGATGAACCGCGCGCACGCGTACAAGGCGGCGGTAGATGCAAATCGGGAAGACGGCCAGGATTCCGATTTCGGTATCACCATGGGGCTCTACAGCTATCCCATCCTGATGGCCGCTGACATCTTGATGTTCAATGCCAACAAAGTGCCGGTGGGTAAAGACCAGATCCAGCACATCGAAATGGCACGGGATATCGGTCAGCGATTCAATCACCACTATGGTGAACATTTTGCACTGCCGAAAGCGGTGGTCGATGAGCATGTGGCTGTGCTGCAGGGGCTGGATGGCCGCAAAATGAGCAAGAGCTACGGCAATACCATTCCGCTGTTTTTGCCAGAAAAGCAGTTGAAAAAACATATCAACAAAATTAAAACCAACCTGCTTGAGCCAGGTGAGCCAAAAGACCCGGATACTTCCACCGTATTCCAGATCTGGCAGGCCTTCGCTACCCCGGAGCAGACCGCGGAGATGCGTAAGGCATTCGAAGAGGGGATTGCCTGGGGCGAGGCCAAGAAGCAGTTGTTTGAGCTGATCAACGGTCAGGTTGCCGAGGCGCGTGAGCGTTACAACGATTTGCTCGCGAACCCGGCGCAAATCGAAGTGGAACTGGAGAAAGGGGCAGAAAAAGCCCGTGCTTACTCCCGTCCTTTCCTGGCCAAGCTGCGCGAAGCCGTAGGTATCCGCAAAATCGGCTGATTGCCTGTATCGGCTGATTGCCTATGGCAGGCCGGGCTCGCCTTCTGCGAGCCTGGCCGATCGATGTAAGCTCAATCCTTGTCCTTGCGGCCCACTGGCCATCCCTCCCGTTGACTGCCTCGTTCGCCATCGCTCTCATCCGTTTGATCGTGAAACAGGTGAACCTGGGTCTCGAACGGCATATCAATACCGGCATCGTCCAGCGCAATTTTTACCGCGTGTATCACCCTCGCTCTCACGTGGGTCACGTCGGATTGCTTTGCATGGGTCCACCAGCGTGCGCGGATACTGACCCAGCTGGCTGCCAGTTCCCATGGAAGGGCTTCCGGGGCTGGCTCTGAAAGCACGCCTTCCACCTGGTGTAATGCCTTGCAAATAACGGCACAGGCTTCCCCGATATCGTCGCTGTAACCGATGCCAATGTCGTAATCCGTGCGTCGTGCGGCATGCGCCGTTTTTACCAAAATGGCGTTGGTGTAAATGTCGCTGTTGGGGATGACTACCCGCTGCCCGTCGTAGGTATCAATCATGGTGGCACGGGTCTCAATTCGGCAGACAGTGCCTTCATAGTCCGCGACTTTAATCTGGTCACCGACTTCAAAGGGTTGCCTGATCAGAATAAGAAGTCCCGCCAGCCAATTTTGCAGAATGTCCTTGAAGGCAAAACCAATCGCAACCGAGCCGACGCCGAGGCCGGCGATAAGGTCCCCGGGTTTAAGGCTGGGCATGACAATTGTGGCAGCCAGTAAAAACCCCAGCAGTATCAGGCTCCATTTGACCAGCCCTCCCAGCATGTCGCCGAGGTTACTGCGCTGCCGTCGATTCAGCTGGCGCCGAATCAGGAAACGGGCAAGGCTGCCGAGAACAAAGAAGACCAACAGTACAACCAGTGCAACGGTGAAGTTAGGTATCAGCGTGATGGCACCATCCACCCAGCGGTCTACCTGGTCGATGGCGGCACTGTAGTCGGCATTGATTGTCGCATTGGCGATTTTGCTGTCGCTGTCGCTTTGCTGTTGAGCGTCTTGCATGATGGCGAAAATCGACAATCTGGAGAGAGCCTACCCGGGATCGCGCAAGCGAATTTTCAACAGGAAATTGGCGCTTTCGCCTTTTTCCGCGGCGGACTCCATCAGGTAAACCAGAACCTTGTAGGTGCCGTCCCGGGGCAGGGTGACGGAGTAGCGCGCGTGTAGCCCGTGTCCTTTATGCAGTGCGCGGGGTGCCGCGGGGGCGGTTATATGATAGCTCGCCTGTACATTGTTACTGCGCAGGTCCAGCTCCAGAGATTGCCCGGTGCGGGCGTCAATCAGGTATTCAATGGCGTGATGACCCTGGATAGTGTCTGAGATGCGGGCGCTGCGGGGGTTGCCTGCGCTCTTCGGGAGCCCGGAGGAAATGGGGCCGGTGGCGGTGCCGGAGCCTTCTGCTGTGGATCGGGGTTCTGCGAGTTCGACCTTCTCCTGGCGAATACTACTGTTAGCAATTGCCGGGGCAGCGCCAGCGGCGAGCGCAAACTGCCCCAAAAGTGGCCAGATATTGGCGAGTACCAATAGTAGCCAGAGTGTCAGTCGGACTGGTTTCTGCACTGAATTTCCCGATAAATCTGCTTATTACATTGCCTGGTGTCTGCCTTAAGCCACTGATACGCCAGCCACTGATACACCGTCGAAAAGAGATAGCTAGTCATTGTTGCCGGGCAGACACTGGCCGGTAAGGCGTCCAGTGTAGTTTGCAGACCGGGTGATTGGTCGTTGCGGCCTTAATGGGGCCTTAATGGCTGCTCCTGGTACTGCCGTTGTCACCATCAATATCCACCCGCAGTTTGTAGTCCGCGGTTTCATTGCGGCGGGCGGCACTGCGCATCATGTAAACCTGAATGGTGTAGGTGCCGTTGGCTGGTAACTCAGTAGCGAAGTGGTTTCCTGTGGTCGAGCCGATAAAAATGGCGGCATCTCCGGGGCCGGTGCCCGGGGCGAAGACATTGAAATAGGTGGCGGAGTGGCTCGTCTGCAATTTCACGTCCATCCACTGACCGGCCCTCGCGGTGACCTTGTAGTTCACGGTCTGGTAACCGGTAATGCTGCTGGTAACGGAGGTTCCGGTGGCGCCTTTGGCGAACTGCAGGGTTTCGGTGCGGCTATCATCGGCGAGACAGCCGAAACTGCCTGCCAGCAGGCAAATAAACCCCATGATCGGTGCGTACTTCATTCTCGCGTCCCCTGTATCTGGAAATAGGCAGTGAAATGGCAGCTTGAACTTCAGTGTAGATCAGCGCCAGGTATCGGGGGAGATCGGAAGGCTGTTACTGATGTTGGTGTTCGGCAATTGGTTTGAGTGCTTCCACAAAGCGTTGCGGATTATCCGGAGTCACCAGCAGTGTTGAAGCGGGCCGGCGAATGACCACCGAGTGCGCGGCGCTGGTGGCAAAGGCGCGGTAACGCCCCAGCTTCTGGTTGCGAAACAGGCCGATATAGCCGAAGTAACCCCCGTTGCCGAACAGTCGAATGGAGCCTTTCATGGCGTCCGGCTCATGGGTCACCGATTCGATTTCACCCAGTGATATACGCGTACTCCAGCCGAGTCGCCGGACAATCAGGTCGTTACCTTGCAGGCGGTATCCGCGCACGGTAAATACCGCGCAGAGCAGGAGCAGAGCGAGCGGCAGCCAGATGCCCAATTGATAGGTACTGGGGGCATGGGCCGGTGTGTTTATTTGCAGGATCACGCTGGTTCCCACAAGAAACAGGCTGGTCAGGGCCGTTATCCAGCGCAGCTGGCGACTCCAGGGGGCAGAGAACTCGATGCGGGGAGATATCTTGGGCGGCGTTGGCATGCTGAATTCCGAAGCGCTTGAGTCGCTTATTAGTATTAACGGGTTAGTGATATTCCTCGAGAGTGTAGCGAGGTTACCTTGGCGGTGGAATGGCAAGTCATTGCCGGTAGATTCGACTGCCGAGAGGCTGCCGGTATTGCTATACTCCGCCCGCTTTGAGCCGTACCACTTTTCTGGAGACCTTCATGTCAGATTCCATGTCAGATTCACTTTGCGATATCGGTTTTATTGGCGCGGGCGTCATGGGGAAAAACCTGATCCTCAACCTCGTGGACAACGGATACCGCGTGTGTGCTTTTGACCTGGATCACGGCCGCCTGGAAGCGCTGCTGGAGCAGGATGCCAAAGAGCGGGGCGACCAGCCGGCGCGGGTGGAGGTGTGCAATTCCTACACCGAACTGCTGTCACGGGTGAAAGCGCCGCATCTGGTGATTCTCTCTGTGCCGGCGGGCGCGCCCGTGGATGACGTTTGCAACAAATTGCTGGACGCCGGCCTGCAGGCGGACGATATCGTGATCGATACCGGCAACAGCCTCTGGACCGACTCTGTAACGCGCTGCAAGCGCTACGAAGGCAAACTGATCTTCTTCACCACGGCGGTATCCGGTGGCGAAGTCGGCGCGCGCTTCGGGCCTTCCCTGATGCCCAGTGGCGACCGCTATGCCTGGGCGCGCATCGAGCCGGTGTGGCATGCAATTGCCGCCAAGGTAGATCCGGCCACGGGCCAGCCCATCGAGCGGTTTGAGCCGGGCAACCCCGTCAAAGAAGGTGAGCCCTGTGCGGCTTACATCGGGCCTATCGGTTCCGGCCACTTTGTGAAAATGGTGCACAACGGCATCGAATACGCGGATATGCAGATGATCTGCGAAGTCTATGACGTGATGCGTAGTGCCCTGGAGATGACACCAAAGGAAATTGCCGCAGTCTTCCGCGACTGGAATAAAGGCGTGCTCAACAGCTACCTGATCGATATCAGTGCGGAGGTACTGGATACCCTGGACTCGGAAACCGGCAAGCCGCTGGTAGACGTGATTCTCGATCGCGCCGGTCAGAAGGGCACCGGCTTGTGGACCGCGGTGGGTGCCTTGCAGGTCGGTTGCCCGGCGCCGAGTATTGCGGAAGCGGTGTTTGCGCGCTCGCTTTCCACTCGCAAGGTGCTGCGCGGCCGTGCGGCAAAAAAACTGGTTGGACCGTCAGTTGCTGCCGTGCCGCAGGACAAGCGGGATGAGGTAATCGCGCAGCTGCACGATGCTTTGTACTGCGCAAAAATCTGCGTTTATGCGCAGGGCTTCGATCTGATGAAGCTCGCGGCCCGCGAGCAGGGCTGGGAACTGAACTTTGCAGAAATCGCCCGCATTTGGCGCGCCGGCTGTATTATCCGTGCGGTCTTCCTGCAGTCCATCAGCGATGCCTATGAGCGGGATACCAAGTTGTCCAATTTGTTGCTGGATGATTTCTTCATCGAGCAGATCGCCAGCCACCAGGGCAACTGGCGTCGGGCCGTGGCCGATGCCACCATTGGCGGGATTCCGGTGCCGGCGTTGTCTTCGGCGCTCAGTTACTACGATGCTTTCCGGCGCGAATCACTGCCGGCGAACCTGCTGCAGGCCCAGCGCGATTTCTTTGGCGCGCACACCTTTTCACGGGTCGATAAACCTGAGCAGCAGAAATACCATGTGTTGTGGAGTGAGCCGGGACGGCCGATCAAGAAAATTCATTGAGTGATACACAAAAAAGGCCGCTTTATAGCGGCCTTTTTTAGAAGTGTGTAGCTGCCCAACGGGGCTCTTTTATTCAGCTTTTTTAAACCACTTCTTCCACTTCCGCAGCCAGTTGCTGTTCGCTATCGGCGCGGGTAGCGCGGGCGACTATCTCGTCGACGCTGGCTGTATCGGTGTTGAGCCCGCCGAAGGCCACCAGTAGGTCCTTTAACAGTGCCGAGATTTCCAGGGTCATTACCGAGAATTCGATATCGAAGCGCTGGGCGGCATTGTCGGCATCGGCGTTATCGGCCTTCTCGGTCACTTCGTCGCTGAACTTGAGGCGCTTGATGGCCAGCTGATCATCTACCATCAGTTCCACACCTTCGCGCCAGACCAGCCCCAGTTTGTGCACCTGCATACCGGCGACCAGGTGATTGTGGATTTCCTCCGCACACAGGTCCTGGTTTTTGCAGCGAATGACACTGCCCGATTCCTGCGGGTCGCGCAGCTCGCACTCGTGGCCGAACTCGAAATTGGCGGGGGCCTCCGGGGCGGTCAGCCAGTGGGTCATGGATTGCTGGGGAATGTTTTTGGCGGTTACTGGTACTACCGACAGGCTGCTGATGGCCTCCCGAAGGTTCTCCAGTAGTTCCTCCGCGGCCTTGGCCGAAGAGGCGTTCACCACAATCCAACCATCTTTGGGGTCGATATAGGCAAATTGCAGGCGGGAGCGCGCGAAGGCTTTCGGGCGCATTTCCAACAGTACCTCGTCTTTGAGGTTCTGCCGCTCCTTGCGGCCGACACTGCGGGCTTCTTTTTCGGAAATGGCCAGGGCCATTTCTTCCACCTTCTCATTCACTACCGCCGCGGGGATCACTTTCTCCTGCTTCTTCGCGCACACCATCAGGTAGCCGTTGGCGGCGTGGACCAGCTCGCTGCCGTGGCGCCCCAGGGGCGGTACCCAGCCGTAGCGGGCCATATCCTGGCTGCCGCAAGGCGTGAAAATGTCCGGCTCGAGCATTTCGTTCAATTGCTCGGCGGATAGGGAGAATTCGCGGGTGAGGCGGTAGACGCGCAGGTTTTTAAACCACATACAGCAGGCCAGTCGTCGATTTGAAAATTTGGCCGCGCATTATGCGATGTATGCAACGCGGGAACCAGTCTAAGTCGGGACCAGTGGTTCCCGGTTACGGTGCGCGCGGCCGGTGAATAGCTGGACGAAATTTCTACAGGTTAATACTGCCGTCCTGGCTCTGCGCATAGACGGTGTAGGGCAGCATGACGGTGTCGGTGGTGGCCGACAAAAGGCTGTCAACTAGGTAGACACCGACCATTGGGAGAAAGTAAATGGAGCTTCCATTGGAGTTGAGTTTGCACATATTGTAGGCAACGCCACTGTACACCCGGGGCACACTGACACAGCCTGTATTCTGTCGTTTCAGATTTCGTGCTATTTCCGAGTCGGAATTGGTCAGCGTGGTCACCGTGCCGCAACCCGACAGCAATACAAGGGATGTTAAAGGAGCAAGATACTTCACAGGGCTTCCTTTCTTTATTGGTATCGAAGTTCCGACACTGTTAGTCAAATTATGTTCACGATTTTCGGGGTCTTCTGTTTAATCTGCGGCCAGTGGTGCAAATTCGCCCCGGGTCAGCTGCAGCAGATCTTTTGGAGCCAGTTCAATCTCCAGGCCCCGCCGGCCGGCACTGACAAAGATGGTGGCTTCCGATTCGGCAGAGCAGTGCAGGAAGGTGGGCAACTGCTTTTTCTGTCCCAGTGGGCTCACGCCACCGAGTACATAACCCGAAGAGCGCATCACGGCGTCTTTATCTGCCATTGCGGCTTTTTTTACACCGGCGGCCTTGGCGATCAGCTTCATGCTGAGTTGGCTTTGCACTGGAACTATCGCAACGGCGAGGGACTTCCCATCCAGGCTCACCACCAGTGTCTTGAATACGCGCGCGGGCGCGAGCGACAGTTTTTCTGCCGCTTCGAGACCATAAGATGGGGCTGACACATCGTGCTGGTACTCGTGCACCTGGTAACAGATCCTGGCCTTTTTAGCCGTATTGATCGCTGGAGTCATAAAGCGGCGCTACCTGTTGTTTGCCACCATTCTCCTTGGAATATTTCACAAATACAAAAAAGCCCGGCGGGTTTGGCCGGGCTTTTGTCAATTTTGTGACTTCAACGCTTGGGGATGGCCGCCACGACTTTCAAAAAGTAGTCCCAGAAGTTCCCTACGCTCTCGATATGTACCCGCTCTTCCGGCGAATGGGCGCGACGGATGGTGGGGCCGAAAGAGACCATGTCCCAGTTGGGGTAGGGCTTGGCCAGCAG
The DNA here is from genome assembly GCF_009903625.1 of Microbulbifer sp. ALW1. Classification (NCBI taxonomy): domain Bacteria; kingdom Pseudomonadati; phylum Pseudomonadota; class Gammaproteobacteria; order Cellvibrionales; family Microbulbiferaceae; genus Microbulbifer; species Microbulbifer sp. ALW1. Next base: position 2,506,071 of record NZ_CP047569.1, read on the forward strand.
GCCGCATTCGAGGCCGGCGTGAATGACTTTGACTTCCGGTTCCTTGCCTTCCATCTCCTTGTAGACGTCTTTCATCAGTGCCAGCAGGGGCGACTGCATATTGGGCGTCCAGCCGGGATAGGCGTTGTCCAGTGAGGTGTGCGCACCGGCGAGCTGGAATGCCGCGGCGACATTCAGGCCGTGCTGGTCGCGGGCGCTGTCGGAAAGGCTGCGCACCAGGCACTGGATACGTATTTGAGACTGCCCGTTTACCTCTTCGGTGACCACTCTCGCAAGGTTGTTGGAGGTGTCGGCAATGCCTTCCAGCGCAGTGCTCATGCGCTCGACCCCGTTGGGGCAGCAACGGATGACACGGATCAGTTTGAGCTGGCTTTCAGTATCCATTACCGCTGCCGGAGTGTCGGTTTCTTCCAGAGTGATTTCCAGCCTGGCTTCATTGTCCAGTTCGGCCTTGATGGCGGCGGCTTCACGCTGAAAAACTTTTTGTAAATCTGCGCCCCTGTCGGCCGGTGCAGTGATAGTGGTGAACGACTCGCGTGGAATGGCATTGCGCAGGCTGCCACCGTCCAGGCTGGCAATACGCAGCTCGGGAATTTCCACTAGCGCGGCATCGATGATGCGGTTGGCAATTTTGTTGGCGTTGCCACGGCCTTTGTCGATATCCAGCCCGGAGTGACCACCGCGCAGCCCTCGAACACTTAATTTGAAAGCCTGATGATCCGCGGGCGTGGGTTCTGGGGAATAGGGCAGGGAGACATTGACATCCACACCGCCGGCACAACCCACGTAGAGCTCGCCTTCGTCTTCGGTATCCAGATTCAGCAGCAGGTCGGCTTCGAAGTGCCCTGGCTGCAGGTTTTTGGCGCCGGTCATTCCCGCTTCCTCGTCAATGGTGAGGAGGGCTTCCAGCGCGGGGTGGGGGATATCGGTGGACTCCAGCAGGGCAAGGATCGCGGCAACGCCAATGCCATTATCCGCGCCCAAGGTGGTCCCCTCTGCGGTAACCCACTCGCCATCGATATAGGGCTTGATGGAATCCGTCAGGAAATCGTGGTCGGTATCGGCATTTTTCTGCGGCACCATGTCCACGTGGCTCTGCATTGCCAGGGTTTTGCGATTTTCCATCCCCGGTGTTGCAGGCTTCTTGATGATGATATTGCCGATCTGATCCAGTTTTACATCGAGGCCGCGGTTATTGGCGAAATCAACGATATAGGCCACCACCTTGTCTTCATGCTTGGACGGGCGGGGGATTTCGCAAAGCTTGGCGAAATGTTTCCACAGGGGAGCGGGGTTCAGTTCGGCAATGGTCGACATGGTTGTTCCTTGTGACTTTCTTGAGTCTATCCTGGCGAGGATCCAGATAACGGGGCCGGGATGCCGGGATAGTGGCCAGAGTTGGCCGCAGGGCTTTTGGCCCTGCGGCTGGAAGTTTAGTCCGATGGTGTTACGGAAGACGGTTTGTGGAATAGGGTGTTACAGACGTTGGCAGGACGTTGGTATTGTCGCCGCAGTCAGTTGCCGGCCTCCGGCGCCGAGTCCTCGGCAGATTCTGCGACCAGCTCCAGCGCAATACGGCGCTTGTCGACATCGACTGCGCTGACCTTGACCTGCACCTGTTGATCCAGCTGGAAACGTTCTTCGCCGCGGGTAATGCGCAGGCGCTTGCCGTCAAACTCGAAGGGGTTCTTTTTGCCGTTGAAACGCACAAAGCCATTGATGCCGTTGTCTTCCAGGCGCACACCGATACCGGCGCCATTGACCAAGGTAATGGTGCCGCTGAAGACTTCACCCACTTTGGGTTCCAGGTACTGGCAGTAGAGCCATTGCTGCAGCGCGCGGTCGGCCTGGCGACCGGTGGCAACAACTTGTTGCAGGGCTTCGCCGTTGCTTTCTTCCAGCTTGGGCTGCTCGGTCCCCAGCAGTGCTGCGCGCAACACGCGGTGGTTGTGCAGGTCGTTGAATTTGCGGATTGGCGATGTGACCGTGGCGTAGTGGGCGAGTCCGAGTCCCAGGTGCGCGGCGGGCTTGCCGCTCAGCTCACCGGGGCGCAGCATGCGCTTCAGTACCGCCAGTACATTGTGCATTTCGGTATCGCTGTGGGCTTCCAGTTCTTTCACCAACTTGAGGTAGGTATCCAGCTGGTGCAGATCCTGCTCGGCGTATTCCGGCAGTACGTCTTTCAGCAGTGCGCGAATTTCTGCCATGCGCTCGTCGCGGAAACCGAGGTGAATGGAGAAGCAGCCACCGCCGAGCTCGGCCAGTTTGTTGCCGGCGCAGATGTTGGCGGCCAGCATGGCTTCTTCCACCATGCGCTGTGCCGCGGAGCGCTGTTGCTTTTCGATACGCTCGATTTTGCGCTGTTCGTTCAATACCAGGTCGTAATCCGGGCGGTCTTCCATCACCAGCGAGTGGCCCGCTCGATACTCGGCGCGGGCTTTGCTCAGCTCGTCCAGCTGGCGCAGGCTCTCCTGTTGCTCTGCGGGCACCGCCTTTTCATCCCCTTCAATAAACTGCGCAACCTGGGCGTAGCTCAGTTTGTGCTGTGAGCGGATGGCGGCAAATTCGTAGTCGAAACTATTCAGGGCGCCGTCTTTCCCCACCTTTATGTGCATCACCAGGGCCGGGCGCAGCTCACCGGGCAGCAGTGAAAAGCTGTTTTCACACAGGTTGCCTGGCAGCATCGGCAGGGTTTCGCCGGCGAGGTAAACGCTGCTCGCCCGCTGCTGCGCTTCCTTGTCCAGGGCGCTGTCTGGTTCGATCAGGCTTGAGGGGTCGGCAACGGCAATGTGCAGGGTCCAGCCGTTGTCGGATGCGCTGACGGCCAGGGCATCGTCCATGTCTTTGGTGGACTCGGCGTCGATGGTGGCAAAACCCAGTTCGGAGAGGTCTTTGCGCTCGGCACAAAGGTCTTGCAGCTGTGCTGGCACTTGATCGGCCTGTTCCTGTGCCGCCTGGCTGAACTGGTTCGGCAGGCGATACTGGGCCACCACGAACGCGTGCTCGATACCCGCCATATCCGGCTGGCCGATGACATTTTCCACCTTGGCCTGGGACTTGCCGTCCTTGAACGGGTGACGGGTCACACTGCAGGCAATGAATTCGCCCGGCTGGGCTTTGCCCCGCGCTTTGGGCGGCAGGAAGATCCAACGGGACAGACCGTGCTCACTGGGCTGGATGAAGTGGCCCTGGCCGCGCTGAATGTACTGGCCGACCAGGTACTTGAGCTCGGATTCGATCAGGCTGTCCAACTCTGCCGACAGTTTGCCCTTTTCATTGCCTTTCTCTTCTTCGGTCAGGCTGACACGCACTCGGTCCCCCGGAAACACCCGGTCCATTTCCGCCGGTGGCAGAAACGCCTCGCGGCCGTCATCCAGCACCACAAAGCCGAACTTGCCATTGCTGCCGCGCACGCGGCCATCGGCGAATTCTTTGGTGGAGCGAATATCGGTTTTCAGCTGCGTAAGCTGCTTGAGGGCGTCGGCATTGAGCATGAAGACTTCTCTGTAAATCGGGTGGTGCCTGAATCAAGGCCTGAATAGGGGGTGTATCGGGCGCGGATTCTACCAGACGACAGGTTACAGGCCAGTTTGCTGATGCCTTCTGCTGTGACTGGGTTTTGTATTTGGGTCTTGTAACTGGGTCTGACTGGGATTGTTACCTGCGGGCCCAAAGCTTCGCGAGGGAGAGGGCGGGTAGCGAAGGATTTGGTGGATATTTGGCCCAATGTCGGGTGCCAAATACATGACTAATTCAAAGTAACGATTTTTGAAGGTTTGATCATCCTAAAATATCTACAATTTTGGGATGTAAATGATACCGATTGGTCTATTGGCGCAAAGATCGCAATGCGCGTATTCCGGCACTGGCTATATTCTTAGGGACCTAGAATAAAGCACGGCAGTAGACGGAGCCGACAAAATTGGCCGAGTCTGACGCCGCCGTAAAACCGGCCTCCGGAGAGGATTGTAATGAGTATTTTTTCCCATCCCGCGTACGATAACCATGAAGAAGTTGCCTTTTACCACGACGCGAAAAGCGGCTTGAAGGCAATTATTGCGGTTCACAATACCAACCTGGGTCCTTCCCTGGGTGGTTGCCGCATGTGGCCTTACGCCGACGATGCCGAAGCTCTGAACGACGTCCTGCGTCTGTCTCGCGGTATGACCTACAAATCTGCCATGGCTGGCCTGAAACTCGGTGGCGGCAAGTCCGTCATCATTGGCGATCCGCGCAAGCAGAAAACGCCGGAACTGCTGCGGGCCATGGGAGACTTCCTGAACACCCTCGGCGGCCGCTACATCACCGCAGAAGATTCCGGCACCAGCGTTGCCGATATGAAAATCATCGGTGAGCGCACCAAATTCGTATCCGGTGTGATCGCCGGACAGGAGCACGGCGGTGACCCGTCTCCTTCCACTGCCTATGGCGTCTTTGTTGGTTTGAAAGCGGCGGTAGCGCATCGCTGGGGCCGTACAGACCTGAGCGGCCTGAAAGTGTCTATTCAGGGCGTGGGCAATGTTGGCTTTCGCCTCGCTAAATTGCTGAAGGAAGCCGGCGCTGAACTCTTTGTTACCGACATTTTCCAGGACAACGTGGATCGCGCGGTCAATGAGCTGGGTGCAACCGCGGTTGGCGCAGAAGAAATTTTCGACCTGGATGTGGACCTGTTCGCGCCTTGCGCCCTGGGTGCCATCCTGAACGACAACACCATCGACCGCCTGAAAGTGGGTGCCATTGCCGGTGCTGCCAACAACCAGCTGGCCGAAGCCCGCCACGCGCAAGTGCTCAAAGATAAAGGCATTCTGTATGCGCCGGATTATGTGATCAATGCGGGCGGTATCATCGATGTTTACTACCAGCAGCTCGGCCAGGAGCAGGGTGAGTACAACGCCGATCAGGTGAAAGCGCACATCGAAACCATCGGCACCACCATGCAGGAAGTTTTCCAGCGCGCCGATGAAACCGGTGAAACAACGGCACACGTTGCCGATCGCATTGCGGAAGAGCGTTTCGGACATGAGGACGCCCTGAACAAAGCGGATTCAGCGGCGGCCTGATCGCATTAGGGGAGCCCGCCAGGCGCTCCCTGTTTCGTATTCGATTGATATTTGAACAGTTTTCCTCTGACGACATCATCGTCTCTCTGTGAGGTATTCTTCGGGCGCTACGGCGCCCGTTTTTTTGCCTACACTAATACCCGCTACCCGCGTGACCACATTGCCTTGTGGCTGGCTCTTCTGCCAATTGACGTTTAATCGGCTTTCCAGCCAGCAAAGCGCCGGATAATTTGCGTTGAGCTTTGCGCTGAATTTTGCGGTGAATGGTGGGCAGGTGCCATGCTCCCCGCCGCTGAAAAATACAAAATCAGGATAAGTGACTCAGGATAAGTGACTCAGGATAAATGACAATGGATATGCGAACCGCTTCGGGCCGTCTGGCCCTGCGACTTACTCTTTGCGCTGGCCTAATGGGGTTGTTGTCGGTGTCTGGTTGTGACCGGCATCCGTCATCGAACGGGGACGATGAGAAGGTTCACAAGGCGCTGACTGCTGATAAAGAAGCCGCCGCCAGTAGCAAAGCGGCAGCTAGTGGTAACGAGGCTTTTGTCCAGCCGCCAAAAATCGAGCTGCCATTTCACAAAGAGGTGCTCAAGAACGGTCTCACGGTCATTGTGCACGAAGATCCCAAGGCGCCAGTGGTGGCGATCAATATCTGGTACAAAGTGGGCTCCAAAGATGAGACCCGTGGCAAGACCGGTTTTGCCCACCTGTTTGAACACCTGATGTTCAATGGCTCGGAAAATTTCCCCGGCGAATATTTCGAACCCTTCCAGCGCTCTGGTGCCACGGATATGAATGGCACCACCAACAACGACCGAACCAATTATTTCGAGACGGTGCCCAAGGGCGCGCTGGATATGGCGCTGTGGATGGAGTCGGATCGTATGGGGCACTTCAAGGGTGCCATCAGTCAGGAAAAACTCGACGAGCAGCGTGGCGTTGTAAAAAACGAAAAACGCCAGGGGGAAAATGCGCCCTACGGTAAGGCATTCGATGAGATTGCCACCAATACCTTTCCCTCCGATCACCCTTATTCATGGACCACCATCGGCTCCATGGAAGACCTGGATCAGGCCAGCCTGGAAGACGTCAAACAGTGGTTTACCGATTACTACCAGCCAGCCAATGCCATTCTGGTGATAGCCGGGGATATCACGGTTGCCGAGGCCATGGAAAAAGCGCGTAAGTACTTCGGCAGTATCCCCAGTACCTCGGTGCCGCCGGAACTGAAGAACTGGGAGTTGCCCTCACAAGTGAACAAGCGCCTGGAGATGACCGACCAGGTGCCGCAGACGCGGATTTACTATGTGTGGAATGTACCGGCGATTGGCAGCAAGGAAGAAAATGCGCTGGATTTGATGACGTCGCTGCTGGCCAATCGCAAAAACTCGCTGCTTTATCGCCGCCTGGTGCGCGATGAGCAGGTGGCGACCAGTGTCAGTGCTTTTTACTATGGCCGGCAGCTGGCGGGACAGTTGTTTATCATGGTGGATTTGAAGCCCGGTCAGTCTGTCGAAAAAGTGGAAAAGCTCCTGGATGAAGAGTTGCGCGAGTTCGCCCAGTCTGGCGTGAGTGCGGATGAGCTGCGCCGTATCAAGCAGAGCGAATTTGCCAGCCTGGTGAAGGGGCTGGAAAAAATCGGCGGCTTTGGTGGTAAAACCGACATCCTTGCCCGCTCCGAGTTTTATTACGACGACCCCGGTGCCCTGGTCAATGGCTTGGGGAAATACGCACAGGTATCGGCGTTTGACGTACAGAATGTCGCACAGAAATGGCTCAAACCGCAGCATTTCACCCTGGTAATCAGTCCCAAAGACGAATACGCGGTACGCGAAGAAGATGTTGATCGCAGTCAATTGCCTGCGGTGGACCCGACCGTGGAACTGGAGTTGCCGGAGCAGCAGGCCTTTACCCTGAAGAATGGCCTGAAGGTAGTGCTCGCCGAGCGACATGACACCCCGGTGGTGTTTATGAACCTGCAGTACCGCAGCGGTGCTTCAGCGGATGGGGACAAGCCGGGACTGGCTTCGGTTGTGGCGCGCATGCTGAGCGAAGGGGCAGGAGATTACGATAGTCTCGCCTTCAGCGCCCGTCAGGAAGAGCTGGGGGCGGGGATAGGTGCCAGTAGTGGACTTGATCACAACTCAATTAGCTTCAGCGCCCTGAAAACCGAGCTGGAACCCTCACTGGAACTGTTCCGGGACGTGATAACCAGCCCGCTGTTCCCTGAGAAGGATCTGGTGCGGGTGAAATCCAACTGGCTGGACTCCATTCGCCAAGAAGAGGCTCAACCCCAGGGGTTGGCGATGCGTAAATTGCCACCGCTGTTGTTTGGTGAAGATCACCCCTACGGTGCGCCCTTGACCGGATCGGGCACTCCGGAGGCTGTTGAATCCATTACCCGGGAAGACCTGATTACCTTCCAAAATACCTGGTTGCGCCCGGACAACGCCCAGCTCACCGTTGTCGGAGATGTCACCAAAGCGGAAATTGAGAAGCTGCTCAATGAAACCCTGGGTGGATGGCGCACACCCAAAGAACCGCTGGCGACGCTGGAAATTCCTTCAGTGGAGCGACCTTCGAAGGCCCGTATTTTCCTGCTGGATCGCCCGGGAGCACAGCAGAGTTATATTATGGCGGGGCTCGTAATGCCTCCCTGGCGCGCGGAAGATGCCGAGGCGTTTAGTGCGATGGCCTCGGCGATCGCCGGAAAATTCACCTCGCGACTCAATATGAACCTGCGGGAAGACAAGCACTGGTCCTACGGTGCCCGTGCGGTATCGCTGGATACGGAAGCCCAGCGCCCGTACATCGTGTTTGCCCCGGTGCAAACCGACCAGACAGCTCCTGCCATGCGTGAGCTGTTGAAGGAGTTCCGGGAATACCTGGGCAAACGCCCCATCGAAGAAAAGGAGCTGAAGGACTACCAGGACGATGAAGTGCTCAAGCAGAGTGCGCGCTTCCAGACCAAGGGGCAACTGCTTTCCAGTATCGCCTGGCAGCTGGAAAAAGGGTTGCCACCGGAGTATATCGCTGAATATCCGCAACGGGTCAGTGCCCTGACGAAAGCACAGGTTGAGGCTGCAGCCAAAGAGTATCTGGCACCGGACCAGTTCACCTGGGTGGTTGTGGGTGACCTGGACAAAATCCAGAAAGACATCGAAGCGCTCGGGATCGGGCCTGTGGAAGTCTTGCCGGCTTCGGAATAATTCTTGTCGACCCGCAAAAGCCCGGTGCGCAAGCAACCGGGCTTTTTTTATGGGTGACGCATGCGGTACATTGGCGCAGCCGCTTCCCGCGGGAATTGAATAATAATGGGCTGACACCCCGGTGAGCCCCATAACAGCTGGATCCGATATGTTTGCATTATTTAGCAGTAAAACGTCAGTAACGCACTCTCACAGGGGGCGCTGCGAAGGGGTGAAAGTGTCGGTGCCGTTGGTTTCATTGTCGGTTTCCTTATTGATTTCTTTATTGATGTCCTTGCTTTTCGTTGGCGGCGTCGCGGCACAGGACGGCGGTGCGCAGCAGAAAGGGACGGGGCAGGGCAATATTGCGGTGCATGCAGGTTGGCTGTTCGACAGCGAAAAAGGCCGGCTACTGGAAAAACGCACCGTGCATATTGTCGATGGTCGCGTGGAGTCTGTGGAGCGGGGCTTCACCCGGCGCAGTGGCGAGCGCCTGATCGACCTGAGTGCCTTCTCGGTGCTGCCCGGGTTGATGGATATGCACACGCATCTGGCCTACGAATATGGGCCGCGTACCTACACCGAAACGTTTACCTGGAACCCTGCGGATTACACGCTGCGTGCGGTCAATACTGCGGAGCGCACCCTGCAAGCGGGCTTTACTACCGTGCGCGACCTGGGGGACAGCGACAACGTGACTGTCAGTCTACGCAATGCCATCAATCGCGGGGATATTATTGGTCCGCGGGTGTTTACCGCCGGTACCTCTATTGCCACGACGGGAGGTCACGCCGATCCCACCAATGGTTATCGGCACGATTTGATGGGGAGCCCCGGGCCTGCAGAGGGAGTGATTAACGGTGAAGCAAGTGCCCGCGAGGCGGTGCGCCAGCGTTATAAAGACGGCGCAGACCTGATCAAAATAACTGCCACCGGGGGCGTGCTGAGTGTGGCCAAGAGCGGTCAGAATCCGCAGTTTATGCAGGATGAAGTGGAAGCGATTGTGGCGACGGCCAGGGATTACGGTTTTACTGTCGCCGTGCACGCGCACGGTAAGGAAGGGATGGAGCGCGCCATTCGTGCCGGTGTGGATTCGATTGAACACGGCACTTACATGGACGATGAGACCATGGCATTGATGGTGCAACACAATACCTGGTATGTGCCGACCCTGATGGCCGGGGATTGGGTCACCCAGAAGTCCAAAGTGGAGGGCTTTTTCCCGGAGATGGTGCGCACCAAGGCTGCCGCCATCGGTCCCCTGTTACAGGATACCTTTCAGCGCGCCCATCGTAAGGGGGTAAACATTGCGTTCGGTACTGATACCGGGGTCAGTCGCCACGGTGACAATGCCCAGGAATTTGCATTGATGGTGCAGGCGGGCATGAGCCCGGCAGATGCCATTCGATCTGCCACTTGGAATGCAGCACAGTTGCTGAATGCACAGGATGAGCTGGGTAGTATTGCGCCGGGGAAATGGGCGGATATGGTGGCCGTGATCGGCAATCCGCTGGAGGATATCACGGCGCTGGAGCGTATCCGGTTTGTGATGAAGGGTGGGGTGGTTTACAAAAAGCCCCAGTAAATACAAAAATCCCGGCAATTGCCGGGATTTTTGTAGGGTGCTATCCGTTTTCCATATTCCATGGTGCTATGGAAAGCAGGCATTACTTTTCGAGTTCAAACACCAGCTCCAGATTGACTGAAACCGTGGATTCTCCCGGTGCAATCGGGGTGCTGGTGCTGTCCTTGGCCGATGCCATCTCGGCGCGCATCATGGGGCGGGGCATGCCGCCACCGTGGCTGCCTTCGGAGATGCTTACAATTCTGCGCACTTTGGTACCGAGGGATTTTGCATAGGACTCGGCGCGCACTTTGGCCTGCTCAAGGGCCTTCTCCCGGGCTTCTGACAGCAGGGGTTCCTGCTCGTCAATGGAAAAACTGGGGCCGTGAATCTGGTTGGCGCCTTCCGCTGCCAGCGCGTCGATCACCTTGCTCAGATCATCCAGTTTACGCACGGTAATGCTTACGGTGTTTCGCGCCTGGTAACCGACAATCTGGCGTTCCCGGTTTGGTTGATAGTCGTAGCGCGGCATGAGATTGATACCGCTGGTCTGTACATCCTTTTTGTCGATGCCAGCCTGTTTAATGGCTTTCATCAGTTTTTCCATCTGCTCTGCATTGGCCTGCATGGCCGCATTGCTCTCGTCTGCCTCGGTGACCACGCCGGCCGAGATGTCGGCGATATCCGGTACCTGGCTGGCTTCTCCCTGGGCGGAGATGGAAATCAGGGTGCCGGAGGGGCGTTTCTCGGTGTCGTTGCCACAGCCTGCCGTCAGGGCCACAAGGCCCGCGAGCAGACCGGCGGAGAACAGTTTCAGAGTGTTTTGCATGGCGAATCCTTACTATTGCCAGTGATACTTCTTTGTCAACGGCGCCCATTGTTGCGCCGCGAAGATGAACATCCGGTGAATGCGGCGGAATTAACTAGGTAAATAAACGCGTGAAGGTTTCATCTTGCGGATGATAGAGCGCAAAGCCCAGGCGTAATAACTGCTGGCGGCGGTCACACAGAACGTTTTTTGTGCGCAGTTCGGCCTGCAGTTTCTCCGCATTTTCGGCGCTGCCGCAGCGGAAGGTGAAAAAGTGTCCGTGGCCATTTTCCAGATCGTGTGCGATCAGGTTGTCGCGATTCAGCAGCGGGTGCTGTGCCGCGTCCATGGCCGTAAGAAAACGCTGCTGATTTTGTTGTACGTAGTCGTGGATGCTATCCACGGTAACACCATCCCCGGCGTAAAGGTCGAGCACTGCCAGCGCCTTGTACAGGGGCGAGTAATCCATGGTGGCACCGGCAAAACGCAGCCAGTTATCGCCAAAGCCTACGCCATCCGCACGGTTTTCCAGTTCTGCCATTTCTGCAAACCAGCCGGTATTCAGTGGGCGAAGCTGGCAGCCGCGGGGAATCGACATAAAACACATGCCTTCGCCGGCACCCAGGTACTTGTATGAACCCGCGGTGTAAAACACCTTGTCGGCGATGGCGCTGAGGTCTGTGGGGCGGGCGAAGAAAGCGTGGTAGCCGTCAATCACCATTTCGGTGCCTTCGGGTTTGCGCTCGGCCAGCGCCAGCAGTTCCGGGAAGGCGATGCCGGAATCGAAAAAGACCTGGCTGGCATAGGCCAGCTGGTAGTTACCGTTTTGCAGCTCCCGCTCAAAGCGTTGCGCCAGAGTGTCAAACGGCTTGGTGGGGATGCGTACCACTTCCACATTCGGCAGTTCTTCCAGTCGCAACAGCTGCCGGGCAAAGCTGTAGAATTCGCCATCCGTAGTCAGAATGCGCAGCGGTGCCTTGAGGTCGAACGCGCTGAGCAGACGGTACACCAGCTCGTGGGTGTTGGGCGCCAGCGCAATCTGACCGGGGTCCGGCAGTTTCAGGGCGTTTGCGATACCCCGCTGGAAGGCGGGTATCTTCTCCCCGAAGATTTTGTCCCACTTGCTATCGGCCATTTGCGCGGCGTCCTGCCAGTAGTCGTTGACGGCATTCAGGGTGACATCGGGCCAGAAGTGATGGGAGTGGCATGCCATGTGCAGAACCGGCAGGTCACAACCCGGGGCGGCGGCTTTTTGGGCCGCTTGTAAAAATTGTCGATAGTATTTTTGGTACATTTCGCTCTGGTAACTTTTTCAGGGGTGACTAAAGTGGTCACCAATTTGATGTATCGGGATTGTAATCCCGCAAAGGAGGCGTTGCAGTGGAATATTTGCACACTATGGTGCGAGTCACCGACTTGGATGAATCTCTGGCGTTTTATTGCGACAAGCTTGGCCTGTATGAGGTCAGCCGCAATGATTATGAGAAAGGCCGCTTTACCCTGGTGTTTCTGGCAGCGCCTGGCGATGCGGACATGGCCAATAGCGACAAGCGTCCGTGCCTCGAGCTGACCTACAACTGGGATCCGGAGAGCTACACCGGTGGCCGCAATTTCGGCCACCTCGCGTATCGTGTCGACAATATCTACGAGACCTGCCAGCGGCTGATGGACATGGGGGTGACCATTAACCGCCCGCCGCGCGACGGCCATATGGCATTTGTGCGCTCACCGGACAATATCTCCATCGAGTTGTTGCAGAAAGGCGAGGCGCTGGCGCCGCAGGAGCCCTGGGCTTCCATGGCCAATACTGGCGAATGGTAACGGGTAGAAGGAAACTGCTGAGCGGAATCGGCAGCACGCGGTAATAGCAGCGAGAGTTGACGAGCGAAAAATGGCGAAAGTGAAGAAGTTTGGAAACTGTGTTGTGCTGGCCGGGGCCAATGCCGCGCGCCAGATTCAGCAGCAGGGGCTGCAACAGAGCATGGTCTCCACGCTGGTGGGAGCATCTGGCGGTCCCAAGTGGCTGTCGATTAGCCAGTTGGATCGGGTGCTGATTGGTGAATTTTTCCGCGACCGCACCACGCCCATCGCTACTCTGGGGTCCTCCATCGGCAGCTTTCGCAATATGTGTTACGCGACAGCGAATCCTATGGCTGCCCTGGAAACCCTGGAATACGGCTATGTAAACCAGAGTTACGCCAGCGACCGCCCGAGCCCTTCGGAGATCACCGCGGCTGGCGAGAAAATTCTGCTCGAGGTACTGGGCGGAGAGGGCGCTGCGCAGGTGGCATCCAACCCGGTATGGCGCAGTCACTTTGTCACCGTGCGCGGTCGTGGTCCGCTGGCCAGTGAGAAAAAAGCCCTGCTGGCGCCTGCGCTGCTGGCCTCGGCGCTGGCCAATGCCATCTCCCGGCGCAGCCTCAGCGCCTTTTGGGACAGGGTGGTGTTCCACTCCGGCAGCGCGCCTTCGGTGGCGTTTCGCAACCTCTCTACCGTCAACACGCCACTGAGCGCAGACAATGTGTGCCCTGCGGTATTGGCCAGCGGGTCCATTCCGCTGGTCATGGCGGGTGTGCCGACGCCCGCCGGTGCACCGGCGGGTAACTACCGGGACGGGGGCATCACCGACTACCATTTCGACCTAGGCTTCGAGCACCCGCCGGGGCTGGTTCTCTATCCTCACTTTTTCCCCTACATGGTGCCGGGCTGGTTCGACAAGAGCCTGCGCTGGCGCTGGGTGCGGGGTGGCGCCATGGATAATGTGGTACTGGTAGCGCCGTCCCCAGCCTGGGTTGCCCAATTGCCGTTCGGCAAAATCCCGGATCGGGACGATTTTGTGAAGCTCTCCACCGAGGAGCGGCTGAAATATTGGAACGCGGTAACCGAAGCCGGTAAACAGGTAGCAGAGGATTTCTTCGAAATGTGGCAAACTGGCGCCATTGCCGACGAACTGATCGAAGTCGGTGGCAATCAGGCGCCGCACAAGTTGGCGTTGGCAATGTCTGCCTGAGCGCTCTCAGTAACAGCGCCGGCTGGCAGACAGCATCGATTCGTCTGAATCCAGTAATACGGGGCTGCAAGTGAGAGACGCCGAGTTTACCGAACCGCAGGAAGAGTTCCGCACCACCCAGGAAAGGGTCTATTACCAGGTGCGCGATGCCATTTTGCGCGGGCAGTTTTTACCGGGTAAAGCCATCACCATTCGCGGACTGGCGGCAGAGCTGGATTGTAGCCCAATGCCGGTGCGCGAAGCGCTCCGACGGCTGACATCTGAGCGCGCGCTGGAGCTGTCGGATACCCGACGGGTCACCGTGCCTAGCATGACCCGGGAAAAACTGGACGAGATCTGCGCGGCGCGTGTTGCCCTTGAGTGCCAGGCGGCGGCGCAGGCGCTGCCGTTTGTCGATGAGGATGCGCTGAAGCGGTTAACCGCACTGGACGATCGCGTGACCGCTTCACTCGCCAAAAAGGATATCCAGGAATACGTGGCCGCTAACCTGGAGTTTCACTTTACCCTGTACCGCCTCGGTCGCCCGCATATCATCCTCTCCCTGATCGAAAGCCTCTGGTTGCAGACCGCGCCTTTGCAGCATCTGGTATTCCAGCGCTTTGGAGTGCAGGAGTTGCCTGATCGACACCAGGACCTGATTGCTGCCATTGCCAAGAAAGACGAGCAGCTGGTGCGTACCGCCATTCGCCAGGATATCGAAGAGGGCCTGGGATCCATTTCTGCTGAAGAGTTGTTGCCGAGCTGATGTTCAGTTACTTGCATATTGTTTTACATTTTCTCCTCCCGCTGGCCATTGCCTGGTTTTTTTTCCGTAGTGAATGGAAAAAGGCTGCGCTGTTTATGCTGGCGGCAAACCTCGTGGACCTGGATCACCTGCTGGCGAGCCCCGTATATGACCCGGGTCGTTGCAGTATCAATTACCACCCGCTGCACACCATGTTTCCCATTTCCTTCTACGGCGCCATGATGTTTCTACCCTGGAAGCCGGTACGTTGGTTGGGCATTGGTCTGGTGACACATATGCTGCTGGATGCTATTGACTGCGGAATCTGAGTCGCGCTTGCCTGACGGATGCGTAGAAGCGGCGTAAAGTGTTCACGCTTCTTTTGCGTTTCTTTTTGCCGTTCTTTTCGCCGTTCTTTTTGCAGTTCGTTGCATACCCTTGCACGCCTTTCTTCAAAAATGTTCAGTTTGCGCCGCAAACTTGCCTGTTTTTTCCCTCCTGACCGCAGGCGACTGTTCGACTGCGGTAGCCGGGGTACTCTTTATCGGCAAAACAATAATGAGCCGAAAAGGAGAACTCCATGCGATTTAAATATTTACTGACCCTGTTGCTCTTGCTGATGAGCCAGGTTGCACTTGCCTGCATATCGACGGAAAGTGAATCCAATGACGCGGAATCTGATGCGGATGGCCCCCTGTGTTCCGGGCAAAGCGTGGTCGCCGGTATCGGCAGTCGGCGCGACCAGGACTGGTATTATTTTAACGTCACGACGCCGGCGGACCTGAGCATTTCACTGGCCCACAGTAGCGCCGACGATTTTGATTGGCACCTGTATGACAGTGCCTCTCGACTGTATAGCGCGGAAACGGGCAACAGCCCGGAAAGCGCAACTATCTCGGTCACCGGAGCTGGCCTCTACACCTTGAAGGTTACTCGTTACGCTGGGCGTGGTGACTACACCCTGGACGTGCATGGTATCCCCGACGGCAGCAGTAGTGGCGGTAGCAGTGGGGGTGGCAGCAGTGGCGGAAATGGTGGCGATCCTTGCGATGTCGGTTTACGTCCGGCCAAACCCGGAGGGCTTACCCGCTATATTTCCGGGAATGAGGCCGATATTTGTGTGACGCAAAGCACCGGTGGCCTTCTGGTGATGGGCGGCGGGTCCGATGTGGACAATGCATTTACCCGCCGAGTCAAACCACTGATCAGCGGTGGGGATGTCGTCGTTCTACGCACCAGCGGCAGTGACGGCTACAACGATTATCTGAAAAATTTGTTGAATGCAGATTCGGTAGAAACGCTGATTGTCGATCGCCAGCAGTACGCCAATGATGAATATGTCACCTGGGCTGTGCGCTCTGCAGAGTTTGTCTGGATTGCCGGAGGGGACCAGTCCGATTACCTCAATCAGTGGCAGGGAACCGCGTTACAGGTTGCCCTTGGAGAGGTATTGGCGAGGGGTGGTGTACTTGGTGGTACCTCGGCAGGCGCTGCGGTTCAGTCAGAGTATATCTATGACCCCGATGGCATCCTGGGCGCTTACTCTTCGGAAGCGGTCAGTGACTTGTGCCATGAAAATATCAATATTTCCAGCGGCTTCCTTGCCAGTCCGGTGATGCAATCGGTGATCGTTGATACCCATTTTGCCGAGCGCGACCGCATGGGGCGTCTTTTGGCGTTTATGGCAGGTCTTCCAGCCGGAACACTGGGGATTGGCGTCGATGAGGCGACCTCGATTTTCATTGGCGCGGATGGTAGCGGGGTAGTCGATGGCAGTGGCGATGTCTATGTACTTGCGGAAGATGCCCAGACATCGCGTACCCAGGCACAATGTGGTGCCCCGGTGATCTATGAAGGTGTGTTGCGATACAAGCTTTCCGAGTTTGATGCGTTCAATTTTCTGAATGGCTCTACCAATGTGACGCCCAAGCGTATTGGTGTGGATGGTCGCTTAGGTAATTTTTATATCAACCAGCCGTACCAGTAGCTCGAACGCTTAATGCAGGCGTGAACTGCATTCAGAGGTGTTCTGATAGATGTTCATTTTCAGACGAAAGTCTTAAATGCGCATCGAACCTACAGGCCGGGGAAGGTAATCCTTTTCCGGCTGTTTTTTTGCACCAGGGTTTCACGTTTAACGCACCGTGGATATCTCTGTTCCCATCGGTGCGTTCGCAGATAATTCGGTTGTTGTGTCGGATCTGTAGAAAATTACTTTCTGTAGAATTTATGCTTTACAGTATTTTTTCGACGTGATAAAAAATGTGTGAAGTTTGCTAGATAAACCCTTACATCAGCCAACTCTGAATCAATTTAAAGCGCCATGAATAAAAGCAATGTGACTACTGCTGTTATTGAGCGCTGCTCTTCCGACTACCATCTCAGCGAGTGGTTTGACGAGTAGCTTGCCCACCTCGGTCTGACCGGGGGCTCGACGCATAGTGTGTGCCGTCGAGCACAGGGAAGCTATAAGTTGGATATCACTCCATCCCCTTATTGCTCACCGTTCATCTGATTGACGTTCAGTCTCAACAGCTTTGGGTTCTTTTACCTGTGGCTTGAGGTTGTCTGTTTTTCCCGGATTCAGGCCGGCGAATTTCCATGGCTCTGCAATGGGCCATCGCCGCACGCAACACATAAGAATCACAGAGAATCTAAAGCGGGAGCTTCGCTCCCAGAGGGAATAAAAATGGATAACAGAACCCAGTTATATAAGGCTATTCGCCTTGCCATCGGTTGTTCGCTATTCGGTACCAGTGCGATTGCGTTTGCGCAGGAGGTGCCTAAACCGGTGGACGAAACGGTTGAAGAAGTTGTTGTTACCGGAACCCATATCAAAGGTCTGGATACGGAAGGGGCGGTACAGGTAGTGCAGATCAACCGCGACGATATCGAAGCGTCCGGTGCGACGTCTGCAATTGAGGTGCTGCAACGCCTGACGCAAACCGGCGGTGGTAGCGGGACTTTCTCTACGGCCACAGCAGGCGTGATTGCTGGCGATACGCCAGTGGGCGCCTCCGGGGTTTCCCTGCGCGGACTGGGTGCCAGTTCGACTCTGGTTCTGGTGAATGGTCGCCGTGTTTCTGTCAGTTCGTTTGCGAAAGGGCAGGAGTCTTTCGTTGACGTCAACTCCATTCCTTTGTCCGCAATTGAGCGCGTCGAAGTGCTGCCCAGCGGTGCTGCGGCCACTTACGGTGCCGATGCGGTAGCCGGGGTAGTGAACTTCGTACTGCGGGACGATTTCGAGGGGAGCGAAATAAGCCTGACGCATGGCAACTCGACTGCCGCCAGTGATGAAGGCAAGTACAACCTCAACTGGGTATGGGGGCGGCAGGGGGAGCGCAGCCACACCATGATTGTTGCAGACCTGTATTCCCGAAACGCACTTTATGATCGCGACCGTGAGATTACCGCAAACTCCATTCGCCCCAGTCAGCAGGGGGTTTACCCGAGTTTCAATGATTTGTGGCTGATGTATTACGATCAGACACAGGGCCCGGCGGACGGGGGGTGTCCCGAGGCACAATTCAAGTCGGGCTCTTTTGGTGAATACTGTGAGTTCAACACCAATGCAGTGGAAGCGACGCAAGATGAATATGAGAGTGCCAGCGTCGTGGCTACGTTCAACTATGACATCAGCGAGCGCCTTGAATGGTTCAATACCCTGATGCTGCAGGCCAGTGAATCATTGGGGACTTCGTCACCCGCCAACTTTTCTCGTGCCCCTTTTGATCCGGAAAGCCCGCTCTGGCCGGATGCATTGAAAGCCGAACTGGTAGAGGAAGGATCTTTCCATCCGGACTACCCTAGCAGCGATTTCAGTGATTTTTACGGTTTTCCCATTTACGCCTGGGGAAAATTTACCGATCCGCGCTCAGTCAAAGTAGAAACGCAATCCGCACGCCTGGTCAGCGGATTGCGTGGGGAAGTTTCTAGCTGGAACTGGGAGGTCGCCGCGAATCTGGGGCGCAGTGAGTCGGAGCAGCGTGGTATTTCCGGACTGTACAACTCGGAAGCATTCTTTAATGCCAGCCTGGGGAATCTCTGCAGCGACGGTACCGTGGTTAACCGCTGGGATCTGGATCTTGTGCGGCCGGGTGCCAGTTACGGGGCGGGAGAAACCTGTGAGGACATCGGTAAAACGACCGCCTGGTACAACCCCTTTAATGGCCAGACGGATCAGCCCGACGCGATTGATCAGTTTGTCAGAACTGATGCGCGCCGAGGCGGTGTGTCAAATCTGTATGCCATCGACGGCAACATTTCGGGCAGCTGGCTGGAGTTGCCGGCTGGCGCAATCCAGGTAGCCTTCGGTGGTGAGTTCCGTCGCGAGACCGTTCAGGACACTCCCTCTGGAGAGGCGGTTTCCACCACGCTGAATCCCGAACCAATTCTCGGCTTCAGCTCCACCTCTGCGGATGCCGCTCGCAATCAGTGGGCCATTTACACCGAGCAGATGATTCCACTGGCAGCCAATACCGAGCTTCAGCTGGCACTGCGCTACGACTATTACGATAGTTTTGGTGGCGATACCAACCCCAAAGTCGCTTTGCGTCATGCGTTTTCCGATGCTGTTATTTTCCGCTCCAACTGGTCGACGTCCTTCCGTGCACCGTCACTGGCGCAGGTTGGTGCCGGTACGCTGCTGTCCAGCTACCGGGTGGATTGCTCGGAAACCGCCGAGGCCTGTGATGGGGATATGACCGAGAGTGGTGAGTTTCTTTTCTCTGAAGAAGTGAGCAATGACGCGCTCAAGCCGGAAACCGCCACCACCTGGGGCGCGGGCTTCCTGCTGAAGCCTTCGGAAGACACTGAGATCACCATTGATTACTGGAATATCGAGCACGAAAACCTGATCGGTGTGGAAGAGGATGATTTCATCCGTCGGGCATTTGCGGGCGAGTTCCCGATTGTCGGTGAAGGCGAATTGCCGACCGGACAGGCCGGCCTCGAAGTCAGTAATGGCTTTGTGGTGGATGGTCACTTCCTGTTAACCAACCTCGGTTGGCAGAAGACCAGTGGTGTGGATATGGCGGTAACCCAGTATCTGGACACGGACAACTGGGGAAGTTTCCGCCTGACCCTGGACGCTACCTACATGGCGGAGTTTGACAAGTTGCCTTCGGCAACCAGTGGTGTGATCAGTGAGGCTGGCGAATACACCTATCCTCGCTGGCTCGCCAATACATCCCTGCGCTGGCGTTACCAGGAGTGGTCCTCCACTTTGTCTGCGCGCTACACCCACAGCTATGCCGATGATCCCGACCCAAGGGTTCGTGAGGCAGCAAATCTTCCTGAGTTTGTGGAAGTCGACAGCTGGATTGTTTTCGATTTGAGCGTCAGTCGGGATTTCGATAGCGGTAGCTGGTTGAGTCTGCGCGTTAACAACCTGTTGGATGAAGAGCCTCCGCTGGCGTATGGCACCAGTGCCAACGTGGATTTCTTCAACCACAACTCCATGGGGCGTTTTTACACCCTGAGTTACGGTTACACCTTCTGATCGGCGTCTCACAGGAGCTGATCTCGGCGGGCTCGCGGAGCGGGCCTGCCGAACCTTTTGTCATATTTGCGGTATCTCCCAATGCATACAAGTGAAGTAAAAGTCAGACACACGGTAGAGCAGCCTGCAGCGAGTGCCTGGGCTATGCCCGATACGTATCTGATATTGCTGGTTGTGGCACTGCTGGCGTTTGCGCTGAATTTTCTGATACCGGCCGGCACTTTCGACACGGTGACCCGGGTAGTGAATGGTGTGGAGCGTACGGTGATTGACCCCGCCAGTTACCAGAGCGCGGGTGATGGACCGGCGGGGATGGCTTTTTTTGCCGAGGGCGGCGAAATCGGGTTACTCAATTTTGCGTTTGAGGGAATGGTATCTGGCACCAAGTGGGGTGCTTCGATCGGCGTATTTGCGTTCATCCTGCTGACGGGGGGCGCCTTTGGACTGGTATTTGCCAGTGGCTCTGTCGAACGCGGCCTGTTTCAGGTAATTGCGCGCAATCGCAAGGCCGGCCATTTTTACCTCGCGATCCTCTGCTTCCTGTTTTCCCTCGGGGGGGCCGTGTTCGGTATGGGAGAGGAGGTCATACCCTTTACTTTGATCCTGGTACCGCTGCTTGTTTCCATGGGGTACGACAGTATTACCGCGCTGTTGGTGACCTATGTGGCGACCCAGGTGGGTTTTGCCACTTCGTGGATGAATCCATTCGGCGTAAGCATCGCGCAAGGTATTGCCGGAGTGCCTTTGATGTCCGGCAGTGGCCCGCGGATGTTGCTGTGGCTACTGGCCACTCTGGGCCTTTCTGGTTACACCATGCTGTACGCGCGCCGGGTACAGGTACGCCCGGGAGTGTCGCTGGCGTTTGATTCGGACAAGGTCTTTCGGGATCAGTCTACTGCTGCCGGCAAGCTGCAGAGCATGGTGCGCGGCGATGGCTGGGTACTGTTGCTCTTTCTGGCGGGTATTGCGTGGATGATCTGGGGAGTGGTGGAGCGGAGCTATTTTCTGCCGGAAATCGCCTCTCAGTTTTTCACTATGGGCATCGCGATTGCCGCGGTGGCCATTGCATTTGGACTCAACGGCCTTACACCGAACAAGGCGGCGAGCGCATTCAAAGAGGGTGCACAACAGCTGCTGCCCGCGGCTATGGTTGTCGCGTTTGCCAAGGGTATCGTTCTCTTGCTGGGCGGCGATGACCCCCAGGGGGCCAGCATTCTGAATACGGTTCTGCATGCGGCAGGGAATGGCCTGGCCAACTTGTCTGGCGCAGTTTCCGCTTGGTTTATGTTGGCATTTCAAACCATGTTTAATTTTTTCATTACTTCGGGTTCCGGGCAGGCGGCATTGACCATGCCCATCATGGCGCCGCTGGGAGACCTGGTCGGTGTGACCCGACAGACCGCGGTACTCGCCTTTCAGTTGGGTGATGGACTCAGCAATATCATTGTGCCTACTTCGGCATCGCTGATGGGTTGTCTGGGGGCGGCGCGTCTGGACTGGGGAATCTGGGCACGTTTTGCGCTGCCGCTGCTGGCCGGGTTGTTTCTGCTGGCGTCTGTTGCCGTGCTACTTGCTGCTGCCGTGGGCTTTTAAACGAATTCAAGTTGTCAAATATGTCTCAAATCATACTAGTTAAAAATGCACAGGTATTCGCACCCCACAAACTGGGGATTTGCGACGTGCTGGTGGCCGGCGGACGGATCGCGAAGATCGACCAGAATATCGATTTGCCACAAAGCATTGGTGATGTCGTGGATGCGGACGGAGCCTGGCTGATGCCGGGACTCGTGGATACCCTGGTCCACATCAGCGGCGGCGGCGGTGAGGGCGGTTTCGCATCCCGCACACCCGAATTGAACGCGCGCGATGCCCTGCGTAATGGCGTAACGACGGTGATCGGTGCTTTGGGCACAGACGCAGTGACTCGTACCCTGAATGAAATGTATGGCAAGGCCCGGTCGCTGGAGGCGCAGGGACTCACTTGTTACATGCAAACGGGTTCCTATCAGGTCCCGGTAAATACCCTGACCGGCAGCATTCGCAGCGACATTATGCTGGTCGACAACATTATTGGGGTGGGTGAGCTCGCCATTTCAGATCATCGATCCTCGCACCCAACACGGGACGAGCTGGTACGTATCGCGGCCGATGCGCGGGTGGCCGGTTTGCTCAGCGGCAAAGGTGGTGTGGTCAGTGTGCATGTGGGTGATGGTGCCGGCCAGCTGGCGCCATTATTTGACGCGGTGGAAAACTCTGAAATTCCGATTACCCAGTTTTACCCCACACATATGAATCGCAATGCATCCCTGCTTGCGGATGGTGTGGCATTTGCCCGTGCCGGTGGCTTTATTGATTTCACCACTTCGACTACCGATGAAATCCTGGCCAGCGGTGAAATGCGGGCGAGCAGAGCCCTGAGGATTGCGCTGGAGCAGGGGGCCCCGGTTGATCAGCTGACATTCTCCTCTGACGCTCAGGGCTCGCTAACCAATTTTTGCGACCAGGGGGAGCTGCAGGACCTGGAAGTCGGTTCCATTGGTAGTCTGTTTGATGAGTTTCGCCGAGCCGTTCGCGAGGAAGGTATTGAACTGGCGCAAGCGCTGAAAGTGGTTACCCGCAATCCCGCCCGTGCCCTGGGTCTAAAGCGCAAAGGGCAGATTTGCACCGGGCGCGATGCGGACCTGCTGTTGGTCGACCCGGATCGTTTTGAATTGACCCATGTGATGGCGCTCGGTCGCTGGCAGTTGCTTGATCGGCAGGGGCGCGCTGAACGGGGCGCAACCGAGGAGCGGTAGCAATCGTGACGGACGACCACTACTTGATGAGAGAGGCCCTGGCGTTGATGGAGAGCAATCTCTCCGAGCCGTTACTGACGGGGGAGCTTGCTGCTTACCTGGGTGTTTCATCGAAAAAGCTGGAGCGGGTATTCCGGCGTTGTGGCTTCAAGCTGCCGGCTCGGTTCTATCTGGACTTGCGGCTTGAGCGGGCTCGCCAACTGTTACGCGGTAGCAGCTTACGTATCGATGAAGTGGGGCGAAATTGCGGGTTTTCATCCGCATCCCATTTCAGTCGTTGTTACCGCGAATTCTCCGGGCATTCGCCGCGGGAGGAGCGTAAAACGCACGCAATGCAGGCCTCGTACCGGTTACATTTTCATTGCGCGGATTACACATGGTTGTTCTCTGCAGGACATCCGGGATAAGTGAGAGAAAAAATATGAGTGGGTTTGGAAAAATTCATCGGTTTTTATTACTGTGTATTTTGTTGGGCCTTGGGCTGTGCGCGAGCGCGGCTACGGAGTCTAAACGGGATGCAGGCAAGTTGTTGATCGTCGGCGGAGCGCTGCGCAGTGACAACGCGGCGGTCTATCGCGCGTTTATCGAGGCAATCCCCGCGGAATATCCGGAAGTGGTGATAGTCCCCGCCGCATCGGGTCGCCCGGCATATTATGCTTCCCTGTTTATTGAAGACCTGCGCAAACATGGCTTTGACGGGAAGGTTCGGGTACTGCCGATTGCCATGGTGGACGACCCGGCAACGGACAAGGTAAATGAAGGCGATTGGAGCAAAGGTGGCCGCGATCAGGAGCTGGCTGCGAGCCTGAAGCGTGTGGGTGGTATCTGGTTCGTGGGCGGAGACCAGACACGCATTACACAAACGTTGACGCAGACTGGAAAAGATCAAGGCGAGAATAGGTCGGCAAATGCGCGCAGCGATCTGCCTGTTCTGTCGGCCATCCGTACGCAGTTGGCAAAGGGAGCCATTATTGGCGGCACCAGCGCCGGCGCCGCCATCATGAGCGCCAGCATGATTGCCGCGGGCGATTCCCTGAGTGCGCTAACTCTGCCGGTTGCTGACGAGTACGCCGGTATGGAAAGCCAGGAGACTGGCCAGCTGATGTTGTCCGAGGGGCTCGGATTCCTTCCTGTTGGCGTTGTAGATCAGCATTTTGATCGCAAGGCGCGCTTGGGGCGTCTGGTCCGGGCGCTGGGTACCATTCCGGCGGCTACGGATCGACTCGGGTTTGGCGTGGACGAAGATACCGCGATTCTGGTCGATCTAGCAGAGGGAGATATGACGGTACTGGGAGCCGGTAATCTGGTGCTGGTCGATGGTCGCTCTGCGCGCTTTTCCAGTGACGCAGCGGAATTTTCCTCTTCCGGAATCGGGCTTTCGGTAATGAGCGCCGGTGACCGCTACCACTGGCGAACGGGAAGCTTCTCTATAGAGGGTGGTGACACGGTGAACAAAGAGGCTTTTGCTTACACGCCGCATCAGGGCGCCGGGATTACTCTACCAAACGGGCGCCTGGATCAACTACTGGGTTTCTCGTTGCTGGACAACCGGGACAGCGGTGAGTTGCGCCGTTACAGCTTCGATGAGAAGACAGGGAAGGGTGTGTTGTTCCGCTTTCGCCAACTGGAGACCAGCCGGGGGTATTGGCGCTACGGTTCTGGTACCAAGGATCAATACTCGGTGGTCAATGTCGCCCTGGATATTGAGCCGGTGGCGGTGACGCTCTCACGTCGCTGACCACAGATCGCACGCGGTTTACACGCGCCTGTTCACACCAACTACCGAACACACCAACTACCGACCGGTCAGTCCCTGCAGGGGCTGACCGGCTGCTCATCTCTCGCGGGTTGTCAGGTGCGCGACCTTCCGGTTCTACTTCTGTTTCTGCCTCCGGCTCCTGCTCTCTCGTCTTTTATCTCTCATATCGGGCTCTTTGGATTGCTTTAATGGGCCATTTTCCTCCCGACTGTACAGGCGCAACTGTGAGCCGGAATCTGGGGCACTACTCTTTGGGTCTGGTCTTTGGGTCTGGTCTTTGTGTTCAGATCTGGTCTGTCGTTTAGACCTAGTTTCGTTGGGATATTGTCGTTCGCTCAGATTTTGTGCGCAGGGCTTGTGCAGTGGTTGCTCAGGTAAGTGGTTCAGGGAGTTGGCTGAGATTCCGGTTGCACCTTTCATATTCCTGCCGCTAAAATGTGATCACATTTTGCTGGTCGCGCTTCAGGCTGCTCTGCAGGCCCATTGAAGGCGGTAATTGAATCAGGAGTGAGTTCATGAACAAAAGCCAATTACAACAACATGACCGCGAGCATCTGCTGCACCCGTTTACTGATTTTCACGATCTCGGTAGGCAGGGCACCCGGGTGATTACCAGTGCAGAAGGCGCTTACATTACCGATATCGACGGTCACCAGATGCTCGACGGCATGTCCGGGCTGTGGTGCTGTAACCTGGGCTACAGCCGCCGTGAAATCAGCGAGGCCATCTACGAGCAGCTGAACAAGCTGCCGTTCTATAACAGCTTTTTCCAGTGCACCACGGTGCCCTCCATTGAGCTGGCAGATATGCTGGCGGAAGTGACCCCGGCGGGCATGAACAATGTGTTCTTCACCGGCTCTGGTAGTGAAGCCAATGACACCAATCTGCGCATCATTCGTCGCTACTGGGATTTGAAAGACCAGCCGGAAAAGCGCATCGTCATCTCCCGTAAAAACGGTTACCACGGTTCTACCATCGGCGGCGCCAGCCTCGGTGGTATGAGTGGCATGCACAAACAGTTCCAGGCGCTGGATTACATCACGCATATTGACCAGCCGTACTGGTTTGGCGAGGGCGGCGACCTGTCACCGGAGGAGTTCGGTATTCAGGCAGCCCGTCGTCTGGACGAGAAAATCCAGGAGCTGGGTCCGGAAAAGGTTGCGGCCTTTATTGCCGAGCCGATTCAGGGCGCGGGCGGTGTGATCATCCCACCGGAAACCTACTGGCCGGAAGTGAAGAAAATCCTCGATCAGTACGACATCCTGCTGGTGATGGATGAAGTGATATTTGGCTTTGGCCGTACCGGTGAGTGGTTTGGTGCCGACTACTATGGCATGAAGCCGGACCTGATGACCTTCGCCAAGGCGGTGACCAATGGCTACTTCCCGCTGGGTGGCACCATGGTCAGCGACCGTGTGGCAGACGTCATCAAGGCCAAGGGGGGAGAGTTCACCCACGGATATACCTACTCGGCGCACCCGGCCGCCTGTATGGCTGGTCTCGCGACCTTGAATATCCTGCGGAACGAAAAAATCATCGAAAACGTACGCGACAATACCGGCCCCTACCTGGCCAAGCGCTGGGCGGAACTGGCGGACCACCCGATTGTCGGTGAGGCGCGTAGCCTCGGTCTGGTGGGCGCGCTGGAGCTGGTGAACGATAAAGGCGCCCGTAGCCGGTTTGATGACAAATGCACCGCCGGCGCCGTATGTCGGGATATGAGTATCAAAAATGGCCTGGTGATGCGTGCCACCGGTGACACCATGATCATCGCACCGCCGCTGATCCTCACCACCACCCAGATCGATGAACTGGTGGAAAAAGCCCATCGCGCACTGGATGATACTGCCAAAGCCATGGCGTAAACTCGGCTAAATGGCCCTCGCTTTCCCTATCTATTGGGTGAGGGCCAACCCTACCCACAAGCGTGAATCGTTTTTATGGCATCAGAACAACAATATCAGCCGTCCGCAGAACTGCTCCGGGAGTCGGAAGAATTCCTCGAGGCGCACCCACATCTCACCTGGGTTGAGGGCTTTGCCTTCGATATCAACGGTGTGCCGCGGGGAAAATGGCTACCTGCCGACTCTGTAAACAAGCTGCTGGGCGGCGCACTACAGATGCCCCGCAGTGCCGTTAGCCTGGATATCTGGGGCCGGGATATTGAAAACAGCCCCCTGGTGTTTGCCAGTGGTGATAGCGACGGGGTCTGTCAGCCGGTATCTCCGGTGTGCCTGGCCCCCTGGCACCGTGAGCCTACAGCCCAGCTGCATATGCAGTTGTTTGAGGCGGACGGCTCGGTACTTTACGCGGACCCCCGTGCACAACTGCAGAAGGTGGTGACACGGCTTGGCGAGCTCGGTTACAAGGCTGTTTGCGCCACCGAACTGGAATTTTATTTGCTCCGGGAAGAGGCGGATGACCTGGGTCGACCGCGGCCAGTGAGTGACAACGACTCCGATCTGGTGCCCTCCACCGATGTGTACGATCTCTCTGAGCTGGATTCCCAGCGGCATTTCTTTGCGGATGTGCGTGCCGCCTGTGAAGAGCAGGGGATTCCCGCAGACTCTATTCTGTCCGAGTGCGCGCCCGGACAGTTTGAAATTAACTTGCTGCACTGTGATGACCCGTTAAAGGTTGCCGACCAGACGCTGCTGTTTAAGCGACTGCTGAAAGGCGTGGCCCGTAGTCACGGTTTGCGTGTCAGTGCCATGGCAAAACCCTTTGGTGAACTTGCCGGCAACGGGATGCATGTTCACCTGAGCCTGGTGGATGCGGATGGCAATAACGTCTTCAACGATGGTAGTGATGAAGGTTCGGATTTGCTGCGCAACGCGGTAGCCGGGATGATGGCGACGGCGAATGACGCCATGGCAATCTTTGCACCCCACGCCAATTCCTACCGCCGTTTCCAGGAAAGCAGCCACGCGCCCCTGAACCTTTGCTGGGGTTACGACAACCGCACGGTGACCTTCCGTATTCCCGCCAGTGATGCCGCAGCGCGGCGCATTGAGCATCGCATTGCCGGCGCCGACGTCAATGCCTACCTGGTGTTGGCAGCTATTTTGGCCGGTGTATGCCACGGGCTGGAGCACAAACTGGAGCCACCGGCACCGGTAGAGGGGGATGCCTACCAGGTAGAAAGTGAGCAGCTGATTAATGCCTGGGGAGCCGCAGTGGACCGTTTTGAAAAAAGTGCATTGTGGCAGGAGTACCTCGACCCGGAATTTGTCGAATTGTTTGTGTTACTCAAGCGCCAGGAGCAGGCGGAAATCGCATCGCGGGTAACCGATGTGGAGTACCAGAGTTACCTGCAAAGGGTCTGATCCGACGCCAGATGTTTTTAGGCGTCGATTGCGACTACTAATCAGAGGGTTTGATGACAAGGTAGTTGGTAGCCGTTGCGGCTCTGCTATACCTAAACACAGACAGCTGTGCACTTGCGTACACAGTGCGTCGCAAACTCTCCTCCTGAAAGTGTGTTCGAGAAAACTGGCCCGCCTTATGGCGGGCATTTTTTTTGGCAAGTGAAATCTTGCAGAAATTTCTTCCCATTTGTCGGTTAATGCTTAGGCATTACTTGCTGTTTTCCAGAAAACTCCACCTATACTGAAACTAACCGCACGCACGGGTCACGTTTATTTTGTGGCAGCTGGCGGCAATGGAGCATTTCAGAGTTAAAAGGAGTTACCCATGCGAACCAAGTCCTTAATCCCGCTTGCGATAGCCGCAGCACTTACTACCACACCTGCGCTTGCTCAGTACACCAGCGGCAGTGTCATGGTCCGCGTTGGTGCTTCGTACGTCGATCCGAGCGAAGACATTTTTACACTTACCGAGTCCTTTTTTGTCGACGACCCTTCCACGGATGATGAAGAGTCGGTCCTGACTGACGTGGTTGTGGATTTGGATCTCGACACTGATACGACCTGGTATGTCAGCTTTGCCTGGATGGCCGCAGATCACTGGGGGGTAGAGCTCTATCACTCAAACTCTGCCGACCTGGATGCGAATTTTGCCGTGGACGTGTTTGCGGATGACGTGCTCACAAACGGTGGCTTTGGCAGCATCGGTGATTTCGAAATGAACACCACCAGCCTGTTTGCCAACTGGTATCCGCTGGACGCAACCTGCATGATCCAGCCCTACGTGGGTGTGGGTGCAGCCTATGTTGATATCGAGCAGGATTTTCTGCGTCCGGTATTCGTTGACGACGGCAGTGCCGAAGGTCTGCTGAATTTCGGCAGCGACTTTAGCTGGACCGCACAAGTGGGTGTGGATTTCAATTTTGGTCGCGACAGTGCCTGGCAGGTGAATGTGTCAGCCATGTATGTGGATGCCAGCCCTGAGCTGGAGCTGGGATACGATCAGCGGGTAGATGCCCCCGGGTTTGCACAGCCAGACTTTGTTCCGGTGCGGGTCCGTCAAGATATGGATATCGATCCCTGGATCTTCAACCTGGGTGTGGGCTACAAATTCAGCTTCTGATCTGACGAATGCTCCAGACGTCAATGCCCCGGTGAATGTATCTCCGCATACACCGGGGCTTTGTCGTGAGCGCCTGGGCAGTTTTGCATCAGTGGCCGGTTAAGATGCCGGATACCTGAAATGGCTTGAGTGAAGTGGACTGAGTAGTCTGGTCTTAATCGTGGACGGATTCTGTCTGGCAGTCATTTCTTCGCCAGTGTATTCTTCGCGTTTTCGGCGCCCGGCTCTCGTTGCGATCGCCAGAACAATAATGACGGGGAATCTATGACCGCCTTGGGAAATCATATAGACGGTCCATCGGCCGAAACCCGGCCTCTGAATATCTGTTTATTGGGGTATCGCAGCCATCCCCACTGTGGGGGGCAGGGTGTTTACCTGCATTATCTGAGCAAGGCGTTGGTGGAAGCCGGCCACAAGGTCGACGTGATTTCCGGCCAACCCTATCCTGAACTGGATCCCCGCGTGCGTTTGATCAAGATGCCGGGGCTCAATCTCTACGAACACGAACGTCCCGCGCGCGCCCTGAAGCTCAAACATCTGCTCAGTTGGGCGGATTTTTTCGAGTGGTTCAGCAAATTAACCGGTGGCTTTGCCGAGCCATACAGTTTTGGGCGGCGGGTTGCCCACTACCTGCGTCGTCACGGACAGCATTACGACGTCGTGCACGACAACCAGTCTCTCTGTTATGGGTTGCTGGAAATCGAGCGACAGGGGTTGCCGGTGGTGGCCACCATCCATCACCCGATTACCCGAGACCGACAGCTGGCACTGGATGCGGCGCCGGACTGGCGTTATCGCCTTTTGGTGCGCCGCTGGCACAACTTTCTCGGAATGCAGATCAAGGTTTCCCGCCGGCTGAAAAATCTGGTAACGGTGTCGACGCAGTCCCTGAACGATATTGTCACGCAGTTTGGTGTGTCGCCGGCGCAACTCAAGTTGATTTATAACGGTATCGATACCGAAGTCTTTGCGCCTCAGCCGCAGATTCAGCCTGATCCTTTTCAAATAATGACCACGGCTTCCGCCGACCAGCCGCTCAAGGGGCTGCGGTTTTTGTTGCAGGCGATGGCGTTGTTGCGCCCCCGCTACCCGCAACTGAAGTTACTGGTCATTGGCAAGCTACAGCCTGGTGGCGCTACTGAAACCTTGTTGGAGGAGCTGGATTTACACTCCACGGTCCGTTTTGTCTCGGGTATTTCCAACCGCGCCATGGTGGAGCACTACGCGTCTTCCGGGATGGTGGTTTGCCCCTCGTTGTATGAGGGCTTTGGCTTACCCGCCGGCGAGGCCATGGCCTGTCAGGTGCCGGTGATTTCCAGCGATGGTGGTGCCCTGCCAGAGGTTGTTGGTGACGCCGGTATCGTAGTGCCGGCGGGGGACAGCGGCGCGCTGGTGCGCGCGATCGAACAGTTATTATCGAATCCGGAGTTGTGCCAGTCGCTGGGTGCGGCGGGCCGTCGTCGCATTGAAGAGCAGTTTTCCTGGCAGGTTGCGGCGGCTCATCTGGTGTCTTATTACCGGGAGATTATCGGTGGTGTGCCGGTTGCTCCAGAAGTGGCGACAGCAACACCGGGCGAAATGCCGAAGCACTCGGCGAGTGGTACTCGTGCGACAAAGCCGGTATCGGAATCCGCGATGCCGAGGTCAAATGCTGATGCATCTGACAATCAGGGAGAGGCGGCCTGATGATTACCGTTGATCCGAAGCTGCTGCAACTGAAACCGGGACAACGCGTCCTCGACCTTGGTTGCGGGGAAGGGCGCCATGCCATTCACCTGATGCTGACGGATGCCGTGGATGTATTCGGCATCGACCTGAGTATTGAGGACGTGAAAACGGCGAGTGAACGTGCGGCGCCCTTTACCGAGTCCGGAGAGGGGTGTGGTCGGCTGCAATTGGGTGTCGGGAATGCACTGCAGTTACCGTTTGCCAACGATTTTTTTGATGTAGTTATTTGCTCGGAAGTGCTGGAGCATATTCCGGACTATCAGGGGGTATTGGCGGAAATCAACCGGGTGCTGAAGCCCGGTGGCATATTTGCTGCCACAGTTCCAGCGTATTTCCCGGAGTGGATTTGCTGGAAACTTTCGTCTGCCTATCACCAGGTTGAGGGCGGGCATATCCGTATTTTTCGTGAAAAACAGCTGCGTGAGATTATCGAGCGATTGGGTCATCAATATTTCGCACGGCACAAAGCGCACGCGTTACACGCACCTTACTGGTGGCTCAAGTGTCTGTTCTGGGGCAGGATGACAAACCGATTATCTCTGCCTATCACCGCTTTCTGGTGTGGGACCTGATGGAAAAGCCGCGTTTGACGCGCTGGCTCGAAAAGCTGCTAAACCCACTGCTGGGTAAAAGTATCGCGCTTTATTTTGTAAAACCCGCTCAGGTGAAACCTGCCGGGGAGGATGAGGCACTTACCGCTGTTGAGAACAATCGTCGGGAGGTGGCTGCGTGAGTCAGGTTTCCAGCGCGCGCCGGGTTTTGGATGAGGCGGCGCAATCACCGTTGTCGACAGAGTTGCCGACCACCATTTTCCCGAAGGATTTTATACGTACCAGCGCTGACTATATCTTGTCGCAACAGCTGGCGGATGGCTGTATTCCCTGGTTTGCGGGGCATTACGCGGACCCCTGGGATCATGTGGAAGCGGCCATGGGTTTGAGTATTGCCGGTGAATTTGCCGCGGCAAAGCGCGCCTATGAATGGTTGGCCAGCGTCCAGCTCGCGGATGGCAGCTGGTGGGCCGCCTATAAAAATGGCGGCGTGGACAATCGCGAACGCCGGGAAAGCAATTTCGTGGCCTATATCGCTACCGGAATCTGGCACCACTACCTGATCGCGGGCGAGCGCGAATTCCTGCTGCAATTCTGGCCGGTTGTGGAAAAGGCGCTGGATTTCGTGCTCGCGTTGCAATCGGAACACGGTGAAATTCAGTGGGCAGTGGATGGCCAGGGCGCGCCGTTGCAAGATGCGCTCATCACGGGTTGTGCTTCCATCTACAAAAGCCTGGAGTGTGGGATCAATATCGCGGTTACCCTGGGAAGGCCCCGGACGGACTGGGTTGTAGCCCGGGAACGTTTGGGAGTGGCGCTGCGAGACAAGCCCGAACGTTTTGACCGCACCTGGGAGAGCAAAGACCGTTTTTCCATGGACTGGTTTTACCCGGTGCTCACCGGCGTATTTGGCGCTGCCGAAGCCAGGGCGCGCCTGCAGAAAAAGTGGCCCGAGTTTGTTGTTGAGGATCTGGGTTGCCGCTGTGTCAACGATGAACCCTGGGTGACGGTAGCGGAATCCTGCGAGCTGACCATGGCCCTGTTGGCTGCTGGCGAGCGCTCAAAAGCCGAGACCATTTATCGTGGCCTGCACCGCTGGCAGGATAAAGACGGCGGTTACTGGACCGGCTATGTCTATCGGGACCAGGCCGTGTGGCCAGAGGAAAAGACCACCTGGACGGTGGGTGCCATGTTGCTGGCCGCCGATGCGCTGGCGGGGTTGACGCCCGCCAGCGGGCTATTCACGCAGGTGAATTTATTGAATGCGCCGCAGAATTCCGAGGGTCTTGACCATCTGCACCAGCTCGAACTGAGCGGAAGCCAGCGCTAATTTGTAAATTTCGTAGGGTGCCTGGCCGCCATCTTCCGGGTTGGGGAAGATATCGTGAATGGCCAGGTAACCGCCGGGCACAATGTGCCGTGACCAGCTGCGGTAGTCTGTCAGTGCTGCTTCCAGTGAGTGTCCGCCGTCTATAAAGACCATGCCCAGCGGTGTATTCCAGTGACGGGCGGCTACGGCAGAAGGGGCCACAACCGGCACCACAACGTCTTCCAGGTCGGCTGCACGCATGGTGCTGCGAAATTGATGGAAACTGTCCATCAAATTGCTTCGACTATCGAACAGGTCGCTATCGTGGTACTCCTCACCGGGCTGGTGCTCTTCGGATCCGCGGTGATGGTCTACCGCAAACAGCGAGTTGTGCATCAGTTTGCACGCGCTACCCAGGTACACCGTCGATTTGCCACAGTAGCTTCCCACTTCCAGGCAGGGGCCCAGATCGCTGGCATCGGCCGCTAGGCGGTAGAGGGCGCGGCCTTCCTGAGGGTCGAGAAAGCCTTTTACGGATTCGATATCCAGGGGCAGTTCGAGCGGTTGGTCGAGTGAAAAGTCGAGTGGCGAATCGAGGGGTGAGTCGAGAGAATGCGTGGTTTCCATTTTTCTTCTTCAATTGGTTTGACTGCGCAAGACAGTACCCGCGGTGCCGGGTGTTTGCAATGTGCTAAGCGTGCAGTCCCGATGACCATCTTGGTGGCAATGATGCGCTGAGGTGCGCTGGAAAAGGCAGTCTGGCGCGGCAAAAAATCACAACAAGAATAGAAGGCGGTTTCTGCAGATAATGCGAAAAGATCATAGACCATATTGGCTGAAACGCTTGCAATTGCGCTTTCGTAACTGGCGCAGTCGTCACTTTTTATTGCCACAGTTTGATGCCATTGGGCGCGAGCCGGAAATTATGCACCCGCCGTCGGTAAAGGTGTTCGGCAGCAATATTTGCCTGGGAGATTTCCCCCACCTGATCTCAACGCCAGACAATTGCATCCGCTTTACCGCCATGGGGCACCGCGGCGGCGATGCCCACATTCGTATTGGCGATTACGTACTCATTTCTCCCGGTGTGCGAATCTCTGCGGGGCAGTCCATTACCCTGGGCGACGCCTGCATGCTGGCGGCGAATGTCTACATCTCAGACTCTGACTGGCATGGTCTCTACAATCGTACCCGCCCATTTCGATGTACTGCGCCGGTGACGATTGGCAATAATGTCTGGATCGGTGACAGCGCCATCGTTTGCAAGGGCGTTTCCATTGGCGATAACGCGGTTGTTGGGGCCGGCAGCATTGTGACTCGTGATGTGCCCGCCAATGCGGTTGTGGCGGGCAATCCGGCGCGGGAGGTGAAACAGATCAATCCCCGCCGCCGTATGATCACCCGCGAGGCACTTTTCGCCGACAGCTTCCGTCAGGCGCATAATCTCGACGAATTGGATAAAATGCTGCTCACAGGCAATAGCCTGCTGGGGTGGCTGCGGTCGGTGGTATGGCCGCGGCGAGGGGATTAACGCAGTAGCAAGTCAACGTGGAAGTCTAATAACAATGCATAAACAGGGCAGTGTAGTACTGATTGGAATGCCGGGTGCCGGCAAAAGTACCCTCGGGGTGTTACTGGCGAAAGAGCTGGCAAAGGATTTTGTGGATACGGATGTGCTGATCCAGCTGCGGGAAGACAAGACCCTGCAGGAGATCATGAACGAGAGCGATTACCTGAACCTGCGCCGGATCGAAGGGGAAGTGATCGCCGAGGCACAACTGCCCAATCATGTCATCGCGACCGGTGGCAGTGCCGTTTACAGCGAAGAGGGAATGCGCAACCTGCTGAGTTTTGGTCCCGCGGTATTTCTGAATTGCTCTGCCGAGGAACTGCGTCGCCGCATTCACAATTACGAGAGTCGCGGTATTGCCAAGGCACCAGGCCAGAGCTTTGAGCAACTCTTTGAGGAGCGCCAGGCGCTGTATCGCCGCTATGCGGATATCGTGGTGGACTGCGATGGGCGGGACCTTGAGCAGGTGCTGGGCCAGGTTGTCACCCAGCTGGCAGCCCGCTGAGGATTGCGGGCAGCGTGAAAAAGGCCCCGAATGGGGCCTGATCGTTTTAGCGCTGCACGAATCAGAGCTGCACGTATTAAAACGGTACTCTTTAAAGGGGTAACTGCGTCGTGTACTTAACCTGCTTCAACGCAAAGGTCGAGTTCACCGAAGCCACATTGGGCAGGTGCACCAGAGAGCGCTTCAGCAGTTGCTCGTAGTGTTCTACGCTGTCTACTACTACACGCAGAACGTAATCCTTGTCGCCACTGGTGGAGTAGCACTCCACAACTTCCTGTACATCCTGCACGGCAGACTCGAAATTGTTCAGAGAGTCTTCGTCGTGGTTGTGAATGGTCACATAGCAGTATACTGTGACTCCAAGGTCAAGTTTGCGCGGATCCAGGAGGGTGACGCGACCACGGATGATGCCTTCGGCCTCCAGGCGTTTGATGCGTCGCCAGCAGGGGGTATGGGAAAGACCCACTTTGTCTCCCAGCTCTGCCATGGAATAATCGGCGTTCTCCTGCAGCGCCCGCAGAATCTTGCGGTCGAAATCATCCAGATCGGTTGAGCGCTTCATATAAACTCCTGTCCTACATTTTCTACATTGGCCGAGATGGCTGTCATAATTCTAAGTGCAAAACTGTAAATAAAGCAATGTTTCATTGTGTCTTAAGCACTAGTATGACTTGACCACGCCGTCGCTATTTTGGGCCGTCTCAGTACAAGTCGTTTAAAACGGCGCCCGATCCGGCGACGCGAGCCTCAAATCACACACAATAATCAGCGGAAGACCGCACAACTGCGGGCCTTCACGTACAAGCGGAAAGAAGTAGGCGTATGAGCGAGCAGAAAGTGAATCCCGGCTCTCAGGCAGCAGCGACCAAACCGGTCTCCCTGGATGACAGGTACACCATCCTCAAGGGGCGGGTGCTCCTTTCCGGTATCCAGGCCCTGGTGCGCCTGCCCATCGACCAGATGCGCATTGACCGCGCCCGCGGGCTCAATACCGCTACGTTTATTTCCGGATACCGCGGTTCTCCTCTCGGCGGCTATGACCAGCAGCTCGCCCGGGCGCAGAAGCTCCTGGATGAATACAAGGTGCGCTTCGTTCCCGGTGTTAACGAGGAACTGGCTGCCACCTCGGTGTGGGGTTCCCAGCAGGTAGGCCTGTTCCAGGGCGCCGAAGTGGATGGCGTCTGTGGTATCTGGTACGGCAAAACCCCGGGGGTAGACCGCTCCTGCGATGCCTTCCGCCACGCCAACGCCGCCGGCTCATCGCCCAAAGGGGGCGCACTGATCATCGCCGGTGACGACCACGGCTGTAAGTCCTCTTCTTACCCCGGTCAGTCTGAATTCGCTTTTGTCGATATGCACATCCCGGTACTGAACCCGTCCACGGTGCAGGAAGTGCTGGACTACGGCCTGTATGGCCTGGAGCTTTCCCGCTTCAGCGGCTGCTGGGTGGCGATGATCACACTGGCAGAGAACATGGATAGCGCCTCCACCGTGGAAGTGGATCCGACCAGTGTTTCATTTGAATACCCGGAAGTTGAGCGCCCACAGGGCGGGCTCAATATTCGCAAACAGGACAATCCACTGGAGCAGGAAGAGCGCCTGTGGCGTTACAAGCGCCCGGCGGCACTGGCTTTTGCGCGCGCCAACCAGCTGAACAAGCTGGTACTGGACAATCCCAAGGCGACCCTCGGTATCGTGACCGCCGGCAAGGCCCATCTGGACCTGATGCAGGCTTTTGAAGATATGGGGATCGACGAAGCTCGCGCCCGCGAGCTGGGAATTCGTATTCTCAAGGTGGGTATGACCTACCCGCTGGATGTACCGGGCATTCAGGAATTTGCCCGCGGCCTGGACAGCCTGCTGGTGCTGGAAGAAAAGCGCAGCCTGATGGAAGTGCAGCTGAAGGAAGAGTTGTACAACGTGCACCTGCGCGACCCCAATTTCCCCCGTATTCTGGGCAAAGTCGATGAGCACGATAACCCGCTGCTGCCCATGTACGGCGAGTTGTCGCCCGCGGTGGTGGCCCAGGTACTGGGCTACCTGCTGGGTGAAGATAAACTGCACGATCGCGCCAAACACCGCCTGATGCGCCTGGATGCACTGGCTGAGCGTATTTCTGCGCAGGCCGGTTCCAGTGTTGCGCGCCTGCCCATGTTCTGTGCTGGCTGCCCGCATAACCGTTCCACCAGAGTGCCGGAAGGCAGCCGCGCCCTGGCCGGTATCGGCTGTCACTACATGGCCCAGTGGCTGGATCGGGAGACCTACACCTTTACCCAGATGGGCGCTGAGGGGGTCAACTGGATCGGCCAGGCGGCCTTCACCAGTGAGCCCCATGTGTTCGTCAATCTGGGCGACGGCACCTACTTCCACTCCGGCATCCTCGCCATTCGTGCGTCCGTGGCGGCCAAGGTAAACATTACCTACAAGATCCTGTTTAACGACGCCGTGGCCATGACTGGCGGCCAGCCCCACGACGGTGAACTGCACCCGGATATGATCTGTCGGCAGGTGCTGGCGGAAGGGGTGAAGAAAGTCGTGCTGGTGATGGATAACCCGAAAAAGTACGACGGGGTGCTGAGCTTCCCCAGCGAAGTGGAAATTCGCCACCGGGATCATATGCCGGCGGTCATGAAAGGACTGCGGGAAGAGTCCGGTTGTACGGCCATCATCTACGACCAGACCTGTGCCACCGAGCTGCGCAGAAAGCGCAAGCGCGGACTGCTGCCAAAAGCGGAAGGGCGCCCGTTCATCAACGAGTTGGTCTGTGAAGGCTGTGGTGACTGTGTGACCCAGTCCAGCTGTATTGCCGTGGAAAAAGTCACTACCGAGCTGGGCGACAAGCGCCGGATTAACCAGACCGCCTGTAACCAGGACATGTCTTGCGTGAACGGTTTTTGTCCGTCGTTTGTCACCGTAAAAGGTGGCAAGCTGAACAAGCGCGCCGGCGTTGGCGATGCCCTCTGCCTGGCCGCAGACAAACTACCTGCGCCGCAAATGCCGGACCTGAAAGAGCCGTTCAACCTGCTGGTAACCGGCGTTGGCGGTACCGGAGTGGTGACCATCGGCGCGCTGCTGGCAATGGCCGCGCACATTGAAGATAAAGCCTGCAGTACCCTGGACCAGACCGGGCTCGCGCAAAAAGGTGGTGCCGTGTACTCCCACGTGCGCTTTGCCGATCGCCCGGAAGCACTGCAGGCCGTGCGAATTTCTGACGGTCGCGCCGATGCATTGCTGGCCTGTGACCTGATTGCCGCGGGCAACCTGTCCGCCAGTCTCGCCAAGCTGGATGAAACCCACAGCCGTGCGGTGGTTAATACCCACCTCAGCCCCACCGCCGCATCGGTGCTGGGCCGCGAAGATATCCATTCCCCCCAGGCGGTGCTGGACACCATCAAAGAAGCGGTGCAGCAGTTGGACGTGGTCGAGGGGCACAAGCTCACCAAGGCGGCCCTCGGTGACACTCTGGCGGCGAATATCTTCATGCTGGGCTACGCCTGGCAGAAGGGGCTGATTCCCTTGGGCCTATCCGCCATTCAGCAGGCCATTGAACTTAATGGCGTGGCGGTAGAAGGTAACCTGCAGGGCCTGGCGGCCGGCCGTCTGGCCGCGGAAGATCGCTCCGCTCTGAGCGCGTTGCTGTCCCAGAGGGAAGAAAAGCAGCTGCCGCAGGGGCTTGAGGAAATTGTTGCCCACCGGGTGGCGCACCTCACCGGTTACCAGAATGCGGCACTGGCCAAGCGATACCGCGCCCTGGTGGACAAGGTCAAAGGGGCTGAAATCCTGCGGGTGCCGGGTAGTGAGGCGTTGGCAGAGGTTGTTGCCCACAACTATGCCAAACTGCTGGCTTACAAGGACGAGTATGAGGTGGCGCGCCTGTACAGCGATGGCCGCTTTGTCGAAGCGCTGAAAGAGAATTTTGCCGGTGACTTTGAACTGGAATTCAACATGGCCCCGCCACTGTTGAGCCCGTTCGACAAAAATATCGGACGCCCGCGCAAACTCAAGTTTGGTGGCTGGATGCATAAAGCCTTTGGGGTGCTGGCCAAGTTTAAGTTCCTGCGCGGCACCGCACTGGATATCTTTGGCTATACCGCCGAGCGCAAAATGGAGCGGGGTTTGATTGACGACTACGTCAAGCTGGTGGACGAAGTGATCGGCAAGCTCAGTGCTGAGAATCACGCAGCTGCCATCGAGCTGCTGAATTACCCGGACCAGATTCGCGGCTATGGCCTGATCAAAGATGAGAACGTGAAGCTCGCCGAAGAGACCCGTGGGCTGGCCCTGCAACGCTTCTACAATCCGAAAGTGGGGGCTCAGGACGTACCCGTACAGGTGGAGGTGTTTGATCCGGCCAAAGCGCAGCAGGTGGGCTAATACCGGTAGTCGTTTGAAGTCCCAAGTTGGAAATCAGCAGTTTGCAATGAAAAATGGCGAGCCTCAGGCTCGCCATTTTTTTGTCTGCGATACGGGGCTGGGTTACCAGCCAATCTGAGCTCGAATACCAAACTGGTCGGTGTTATCGCCAGTGAAGTCATCGTCACCCATGATGTAATTGAACATAAAGCGCACGTTGCGGTTGGCGTAGAAATTGAGGCCGACGGTCGTGCTGCTGGCCTCCAGGAAATCGTAGTCGCGGTTTTCCATGGTGTCGTAGCGGAAGGTCAGCTCCCAGGCGCCACCCCACAGGCCGTCACCACTGGGTTTGGCGGAGCTGAACGCACCGCGTTTCTTGCTGTAGGCCTTGTGTTCACCGGTCAGCATCCAGCTGCCTTGCACGTACCAAGTGTGGACTGTCTGGTTGTCGATGTAACAGCCGAATTCGGGATCACAGGGGAAGGGCGCGGGGGCGCCGAAATCATCTGCGTAATCCTCTTCCGAAATAAAGAAATCGCCCTCGAAGCCACCGATTACGTATTCGGCCTGCAGGTACAGCGGTCCGTAGCTACCTGCCAGTTCGAGCCCGGCGGTGGTTGCGTCGCCACCCAGGTTGCCCGGAGTGAGTGCCATCAACTGGGACGGGCCGCGGCGGCCAGCGTAATCTGCTTCGGCAATCAGGTCGGGGGAGTTCCGGTTGGCGTTCTCAAAGCTGACATAGGTGCCAAAGTGCAGCGTTTTTTCGTCCGTGTTGATGGGGGCCCAGGCGAGGCGTCCGGCAGCGCCGACACCTTCATTGCGAGGGGTACCCGCATCCCGCAGGTTGAAGGCCATCATGCCCAGGGTGAAGCAGTCCAGTACGCCGGTCCAGCCGATGCCCTGCTGGAACTGATTGCCGTCGTAGAGCCCGGTAGCGCTGGAAAAAGGGCGCTCCAGCATGGTCAGCTCGTTGGAGCTGGTCATTTCCGCCATGGAGCGGAAGGGCTTGAGCTGGCCGATGCGGACTTCACCGTTCAGGAACTTGTGGGAGATAAATACATCGCGGTAACCGCTCAGGGTGTCGCCGCCGGTGAAGTCTTGCTCCAGCACGTAGCCCCAGTCGTAGATGTTGCCCTTCAGGGTAATCCGTGCGCGACGGAAGTCGGTGGTGCTGATGGGATCTTCGATATCAGTGTCAAACAGGTAAGTATCGAAGTGAATGCGCCCGCCGAGGGAGGCAGAAAAGTTGCCGTCGTCCGAGGTTATCTTAAGACCGCCTTTGGTTTCCGCTTCGTCGGCCGTTGCGGTACCGGAGAGCAGGCTGGTCAGGGCTATGGCCATCAGGCTCTTGTTAAAGCAGTGCATGCGTCAGTTCCTGTGTCGTCTGGTTTATTTGAACGCCGCGGAGTCTAGCAGGCAGCTTTCGCTGTAAGAAATTAGAAACATTTTTGAAACATCTCTTATCCATAAAAACAGATGCACCCAAATGTAATATTTCTGTAACAAGCGAGTGGTAGGAGCCTGGGCCTGGTGCTTGTCAGTTACCGGGAGGG
Organism: Microbulbifer sp. ALW1; assembly: GCF_009903625.1. NCBI lineage: Bacteria > Pseudomonadati > Pseudomonadota > Gammaproteobacteria > Cellvibrionales > Microbulbiferaceae > Microbulbifer > Microbulbifer sp. ALW1. The sequence continues at coordinate 2,546,539 of NZ_CP047569.1, forward strand.
GCAGCGTGTGCCAACGGGTGGCTGGTGTCGCTAGCGGGTGTCGATACTGAACATCGTCACAGGGCGCGGTCACCGCTAAACATCCGCTTCAGCATAAACCGCGTATTGGGGGCGGGTAATGAATGGGCCAGAGAATGGCGCTGCGAGCTTCGAGTAGGGCTGTTTTCCCTACTGGCCTGGGGGAAGGACTCTACACCCATCGCTAGTGTGTCGCCAGTACGTCGCCAGTGATACCGCCAAGGAAGGGATTGCCGCCCCTGGCGATGGGGCAAGTCTAGATTTGCTTGATCGTGAATCCGGATTGCTTCAGAAGTGCGGTGATCGAGGCATCACCCACAAGGTGGCCGGCACCAACGACAACAAACAGTGATTTGTGCTGTTGGCTGAGCGCCTCGATCTTCTTGGCCATCTCCCGGTTGCGTTGGAAAAACAGCAGTTCATACAACTTGGTAAATTCCGGGTGTTCCTTCTGCCCCTCAACAATCACCAAGTTATACAGCGCATCCTGATCGCCCGATTTCCAGGCTTTGGTGATGCGCGGGACGAAGGTGTCCATCTCGGACAGTTGCTCCAGGGTCTGTTGCAGGTAGAGTTCCGGCTGATCCAGGCTGTTCAGCATGTGCAATTGCTGCAGGACGCTCTCCAGTTCCAGAATGGTTTTTTTGCCCCGGTGTGCTTGAGTGAGAAAGTGGCGGTCGATTCCTGCCGTGGGATCCAGCCCCCGCGCCTGCATTTCCATCAGGCTGAGGGTAATCATGGCGATTGCCGGGCGCAGGCGATTGAAATTCTCTTCCGGCAAATTCCGTTCGCGCAACCACGCCTGGAGTTGTGCATATACCTCCGGTGAAATGTGGTTTTTCAGCTGGTCGCCCGGTGGGTACAGGGATTCGAGCATGACCTGCTGTTGCAGTTTGGGGTCAGACTCCATGGCGATGATGTCTGCCTCCACCACCAGGGCATCACTTTTTTTATAGGCCTCTTCAATGGCGCTACGCAACGGGTAAAAGCTTTGGTCTGCAAGGTGGATAGATCCCAGTAAATACAGGGTTTGCTCGCCTTTCTTGGCTTCCAGCAATAACCCCCGGTCATTGGCCGCATTTGCGCCATTGCCGATGGTCAAAAATAGTGAGGCGGTTACATACAGCAGCCAGTTGAGGTGTCTTGTTCGACTGAAACTGGTAAATGGCATCCGTGTGGTTTTGTTATTCATCCTGTTATTCATCCTGTTCGTCTCCCGGTCTAGTTGCCCGGTTTAAATACCCAGTACATCGCCCAGTTTATCGGCAAGTCAATCGCGGGATCCATGCCTGGCGGGCATTGTCATCTGCTGGATCACGGGCAAGTCGCGAATGGCTTCTCATATATGGAGTCGCCAATTGGCCCGGCTGTGACAAAATTCTACTGCATACCACCCGCCTTGTGACCTGGGTCGCCAATGCAAATATTGTGCGCCGTGGCGCAGAAATCAGCTGTACAATTGATCGCTTCCCGGTAGGCGCAAAATAGTGCGGGCGGGTTAAAGTGGGCTTTTGAAAAAATAGGGACGATTGTGGGGGCGGGTATGCGAATAGTACAACTGGTGCCGTCATTGGAGGAGGGCGAACAGGCGTTAGAGGCGCTGGCCTTCGCGCAGGAATTGGTGCGACAGGGGCATGAATCCATTGTGATCTCCGCAGGCGGCGCGCTGGTTTCCCGGTTGACGCTACACGGCTGTCAACACGTTAGTCTACCGGTTGACCGCAAACGCGTTTGGAACTTTCGCCTGCACCGTAAACTGCGCGAGCAATTGACGGCATCGCAGGCCGATATTTTATTTTGTCGTGGTGCCGTTTGCTCCTGGCATGGCTGGAAAGTTTGGCGTGGTTTGAACGCGGCGGCTCGCCCCCGCCTGATCACCTTGGTTCAGTCCTGGTCGCCGCCAGGTTTTTTCCGCGGCCGACGGGTGAATGCTGCGCTCGCTCGCGGGGAACTGGTGCTGGCGTCATCACGGTTGTTGGGGGCGCAATTGCAGCAGCGCTTTGGCGCCAGGCTGTCCGTTCCAGCACCGGGAGAGGTGGATGCCCCCTCGGAGTCAGTGCTCCGTATCCATTACCGGGGTGTAAACACCAGAGAACTGGATCGCAAGGCACCGGTTTCCGGACACTGGCACCAGCGATTACTGAACGATTTCCCGCAGTTGGAAGGGCGCAACTGGTTGTTGCTACCCGGCACGATTGCACCGGGGCGGGGGCAAGAACGATTCCTGGAATTGCTCGCGGCAATGAAGGGGGAACGGGCGGACATTTTTGGTTTGATCGTCGGCGATGTCGAGGTCGGGCAGGAAAAGTATGCCAGGGCACTGGAAAAGCGTGCGGAGTCCATGGGGCTTGGGGAGCACGTTTTGTTTCTCGGGGCGCGGCGAGATATGCGTGAGTTGTATGCCAGTGCGCGTATTACCCTCGACCTTGCAGAAAAGCCGCCATCCAATGGTCGTATCGTCAGCGAGTCGCTGGCTATGGGGTGCCCGGCTGTGACTGCGGCCGGGCCCGGCAGCGAAATTCTTCAACAATGTTTCCCACAGGGTTTGCTGGAAAAAACCGGAGTGGAAAATCTGCTTGCTGTTTGTGTCGATATCCTGAATCGCCCCCAGCACATTGATTTCCGCGGCTTCAGTCTCGTCGAGACGACGGCAGAGGTGGTGGGCTGGTTTCAAACGCTGCAGGAAAATACACAGCAAGCGGGCGCGCCTGATAAGCGCGATCTGACCGGCGCGACTAGCTGACCAGTTGGGTGTACACCTGCCAGGTGGCTTTTGCCATCGAGTCCAGGGTGAACTCTTCTCCCGCACGGGAAAAAATCGGCGAGAAATCCTGCTCCCGGGTGGTACTGCTCAGTGCGTGGAGGATTTTTTCTGCCAGATGCGACGGCTCCTGATTGTCGAACAAGTAGGCGTCGGGCAGGTAATCAATCGCATTCCCGGCCCGGCTGGCAAGCACGGGTTTGCGGTGTAGCAGGGCTTCCAGCAGCGTGTAGGGCGTACCTTCAATAGCGGCGGGAATGATGACGAGATCGGCCGCCTGTATAAAGTTGGCAACGCTATTATTGCCGCTGCTTCCGGAAAAAAAGGCCACGCGTTCTTCGATATCCAGCTGTTGAACCTGTTGTTGCAGGTTGTCTTTCTCCGGGCCATCGCCCAGTACCAGCAGGCGCACACCTGACAGCAATGGCATGGCGGCAATTAGTTGATCGACGCCACGGGCTTTTATCAGCCGGCTGGCAATCAATAGCGTTGGCTTGTCTTCTACTGGCAGCGGCAGTATCGGCGTGTTTGCTGCGGGAGCGGACAGTTCTACACCATTGGGAATGATCTGCCAGTCCAACTTGGAATTGGCCACGGTATTGTGGCTGATGGCGATGCGCGCATCAAAAGCGCTGGCGAGCTTGTCCCGGGGGTGTCTTACATTGTGCCGGGTGATGACCTGTCGACAATCGGTATAGGGTTGCACTGCAGCGAGTAATTGCGCGGATTTTGATCCGTGGCCGTGGGTAATCTGATATCCCCCTTTGCGGATCAGGTTGGCCAGTCGCCAGACCAGGTTGGGGTGGTGCCGACTGCGGTCAGTATTGAGCGGGATAAACTGGATTTTCTCGTCCAGAGTTGGCAGGTATCTGGGGTGTGCAATGACGGCCACCTGGGTATCGGTGTTTTGTGCCTGCCAGCGCGACAGGTCGGCGACATGCTTTTCCAGGCTGCCGTGTTCACGGCTGGCAATCAAATGACAGATGGCTTGAATCATACGGCTAAACGTCCGATGTCGCTGCTGCGCCGTCATTGGGTTGATCGATAGGAATTATCGGGTTTGGGCTGGATATTCAGTGGCTGCAATATCTTTACGGCGCCAGATTGGCCGATTGCCAACGGTGGCCAATTCGGCGATGTCCATATTCTGATGGTTTTGTGTGACAGTTTTATATCGACGCGGGACTGTTTTGTGTTGGGCGTTTAGGGAGGGCGGTTTTGCCGTTTGATAAACATTATTGTCGAACAGGTGCTGTTGATCAGAATTTGGTGTGCCAGTTCAGCGAGGCAAAGTCGAATCCCGGGTTGGGAGTGTTGGTGTAACCATTGGAAAAATGGCTGTAGCGCAGCGATACGGTATTGCCGCTTTGCAGGGTGTAGCCGGCAGCAAAGTGCAGCGAAAAATTCAGATTGGTGGACAGGTCAATTGCACCAAAGCTGCGCTCGGTCAGGTAGGCAGCACCGATGCCGACTTCGCCAAAGATGCCCTGTGCTTCTATGCGGGGGTACCAGCGCACTACCGGTTTCAGCTCCCAGATCTGTTGCTTCTGATCCTGTCCTTCATGCTCTTCCCACATGTAGCTGTAGCTGACTTGCGCCCACCACTGCAGGTGGTGGTTGCTGGGGTAATCGTAAAACTGATAGGACCAGTTGGCGCCCACCATCTCGGCGCTGGCAATGGATTTCTGCTGAATCAGCGCGTTATTCAGTCCTTTGCCACCACTCAGGATAAGTTCCTGATCCCCTTTTTCTGCACGCAACTCAGGCGCCAGTGCAAGTCCGAATATCAGTACCAGGGTAGAAATGTGATGGGGAGTGGAGGGAAAAGGCATGAAGCAATCGCCAGTTATCGCTGTTAGAGGCTTGTCAGTGCAAGATTAGCCGGATTTGCGCTAATCGCAAGAGAAGCAGCCCGGCGTTGCCGGGCTGCGGATTGGTTATCTTACCGGAAGGGGCAGGGCGTGCACTATCGCCACTGGCGTTTCAGTTGCCTGAGTGCATCGGAATGCAGTTGTCGTGCCCGCTCCTGGCTGAGCCCCAGTTGTTCCCCGATAACGCGAAAGGAGCAATCGCGGTCGGAGATCAGACCGTAGCGCAAGCTCAGTACCGTTCGTTGCCTGGGAGGCAACTTGGCCACCGCTTCCCGCAACCGCTGGGCGAGCTCTTGATTGGAGACCAGCTCATCGGTATTGAACAGCTCATTGGCCGGGGCATAGTCCAGCCGAGTGCTGCTCTGGTCGTCCGCAATCGGGTCATCCAGAGAACCGGTGGGGCCGGGTAATTTCAGCAGGCTTTGCACCCGCTCCAGATCCAGGCCTGTCTGCTTGGCAATGTTGTCATCGGAAGCAGGCAGGCCTTCCGAGCGCACCTGGTTGATGGCGCGATAGATGCTGCGCAGGTCGTCCTGGACATTGGCGGGTTGCCGCACCAGGTCGTCATTGCGCCGCAAGGTGAGCTGGATTTCCTGCTGAATCCACCAGTAGGCATAGGTGGAAAAGCGGTAACCCATCTGGGGTTTGAAGCGTTCGATGGCTTTCATCAGGCCCACATTGCCTTCCTGAATCAGGTCGATAAACGGCACTGAGGGGTTGCGAAAGCGTTTGGCAATGGCGATGACCAATCGCAGGTTGCACTGGATCAGCTTCTTCCGCTGTGCCTTGAAGCGCTTCATCAGGTTTTGCAGCGAGCTGCGGTCCCGTTGGGAGATATTGCCACTGGCCAGTAACTCGTCGGTTTTGGCGATAATCAGGCCGTGGTCATAAGCTCCGGTGCTGCCTCGCTGTTCGACGCCCTCACTGCGGAGGTCGACCAGTGTCACTCCGCGTTTCTGCAACAGGGCAATGATCTTGTCCTCCAGCTCCCGGAGCAGGCAGGTGGTGGTGTGCTCATCCTCAGGGGTCAGCAGGTCGAGCCGATACAGGTGCTTGAGGTAGTTCTGCATCGGCGTGCCGACATTTTCGCCGAGGGATTCGCCAGACGATGGTTCGTCCTCTGATAGATCCGGGCGGGCCCGGGTGGATTGGGCCGAGTCCTCTTGTGAGAAGTCATCCCCGGCCAGATTGTTGCTATTTTCCTTCAGCCATTCGTCATCCCTGGAGTCGGTATTTACTCGGGACAAAGTCTGAACCTTATGCTGTGGCCAAACGGTGCAGTCTTCTCCACCGTTTGAGCTGCCGTAAAACAACCGGCGTCATCCTTTCGCAGGACTGTGACATGGCGCGGTAATTGCCATGTGGACAAATTGACTATAGATGAAGGTTGAAAGGTGCGCCGGAAAAAGCGGGATTAAACTGGACTGAAGAGTTCTAAACCGGGACGCGGAGGACAAATGGGAAAGGCAACAGGAGAGGATGTCTTAGCGGGGCGTGGGAAATAGCGTCAGGTTATAACCACATCAGGGCTCTAGCTATAACCGTGCCAACTATGCCGATAGCTCTGTCGAGAGCAATTTAGTGGCTACTGAATGCGTTTGACCCGCAGTGAGCGGCCGCCGGTTTCTTTGCGCATTAAATAAGAGCCTAAAGCGCCGCGCTGAATGGTGACCTGCTCGCCGCCTTTCCAGAAATTCCGGGTACTGCTGCCTACCTGACGCCACACCTGGCCGTTATCCAGGGTGAAGGTGAACTTTCCGTGCACACCTTCTTCGGCACTGACAATCTTTGCGGTGATGGCCTCTGGTGCTTCTTCAATCACCTGTTGCTGCTCCTGCCCAAACTGCTGCTCGGCATGTTGGCGGAGGCTGCCACTGATTTTGTCGTAGCAGGCGAGCCGCTTGTCGTTATCGCTGAACTGGCTGCACTGCTGCAGTTGCTCTTTGAGGGATTCGGCGATGGCCTGGTGCCCGGGGATCAGCAGGGCGGTCAGGAATAAGGGCAAGGTGATCGAATGGGCGGGGGATATTTTTCTCATAATGTCAGTTCCGATCGTTGAGTTCCGCTGATTCTGTCCTAGTGCGGCTTATTGGACAAATCAAATTGAGTTGCCTGTCACATTCCCCCTGGCTGTGCCGTGGAACAATGGTGTCGCTTAAGCTGTTAAAAAATAACCATAAAGCAACACTGTCAGGGGTTAACAATGAATAAATTAGTCGTTCCCGCTATCGCTATTGCCGCCATCGGCGCTTATTTTTACTACACCAATCTGGATGCGCCTGCGGCTGAGCCACAGCCGGTCGCGGTGGAAGAGCGCATTGTAGAGGACCTGGATGCCGCCGTCGCGGAAGCTAAAGCCGCCGGTGCCAAGGTGAGTCAGTCTGCTGAGGAAATGATGGCTTCTGCTGAGGGCGATGTTTTTGCGGATGTCCCCGAGGCTATGGGGCATGCGTTGGACGAAACATCTGAGTCCGTTGCCGGGGCTGTCGATGACGCTGCAGAAGCAGCATCCGACGCAGCGGAAGAAGTGATGGACGAAGTGGTGGAAGCCGCGGAAGAGGTGGATCATTCGCAGGAGTGATGTGGGCCAGGTGTACACTGTCCTCCAAACAAAAAAATACCCGGAATTTCCGGGTATTTTTTTGTTTGGAGTTTCTTCTGGTGCTAGCTGGTGTCTTTGCCGCTGCCGTCCAATTTTTGCAGGGCAAGCCGCAAGAAACCATCGGCAGCTTTGAGAGCTGTTTCCGCAGGTGCGCGGTCGAGGCCGCTCAAAATCATCATGATGGCCAGCTTGGCGTTGTGGTCACACAACTCCAGTACCCGATCGGCCTCTTCATAGCTGGCACCCGTGGCTTCCACCACAATGCGGCGGGTGCGATCCACCAGTTTCTGGTTGGTTGCCTTCACATCCACCATCAGGTTGTAAAAACTTTTGCCGATGCGGATCATGCTGGCGGTGGTGATCATGTTCAGCACCAGCTTTTGCGCGGTACCCGCTTTCATTCGGGTGGAGCCGGTAAGAATCTCGGGGCCCACTTCGGGCAAAATGGCAATATCGGCTTCTTTGGCGATGGCCGCGGACTTGTTGCAGGCGAGGGCGACGGTGGTACAGCCAAGGCTGCGGGCGTAGCGCAACCCGCCGGTGACATAGGGCGTGCGCCCGCTGGCGGCGATACCGACAACGACATCCTTCCCCTGTAGCTCGATACGCTTCAGGTCGGCCTCACCCAACGCGGGGTCGTCTTCCGCCCCTTCCTGTGCGCGGTGCACGGCGGCTTCTCCCCCGGCAATCAGCGGGATAACCATACCTTCCGGTACACCATAGGTGGGGGGGCATTCCACGGCGTCCAGCAGGCCGATACGGCCACTGGTACCGGCCCCCATATAAATCAGGCGGCCGCCGCTTTTGAACGCGGTGACGGCGGCGTCCACGGCCTGGGCGATTTCCGGTAGTAACTGCCGTACCACGCCGGGAACGCTGCTGTCGGCATCATTGATTTTTTCCAGTATGCCCAACGTTGGCAGCAGGTCGATGTCCTGGGTGTCCGGGTTGCGGGCTTCACTGGCCAGGGATCCGAGTTCGTTTGAGAGCAATGTATTCATATCCCCCTCGCCGATCCGGCGCGAACTTGTTGTTTCGGTTTGCCAGCGTACCGGTAAATAGAGAACGGATAGCGTTTACCGATACATCTACTGGCAAAAGTCCCGGCAAACACAAGCCGGTGAAATAGTGTAATCCCCCGTATTGAGGGGCACCACTGGATCGGCTGTCGCTAATCGTATATTTCCGGGAGTTATTAACCACATCCGGCTAACCACATACGGTAAGTCACCGATGCATTTATCAAATCGGGACCAATTGGCGGGGAAGGGGGAAGGGGGAGGGGGGCTGGAAATGGGGCTGGAAATGGAAAGAGCAACCCGTCGTAGCGGGTTGCAATTACCGGACCTGGTGATCAGCCCTGGGCGTTGAACTGTTTACCATTCACGCCAACGCTGTCTTCACCCATCAGATAGAGATAGGTGGGCATGAGGTCTTCCGGAGTGGTCACTGTTTTTGGGTCTTCCGCCGGGTAGGCCGTAGCGCGCATTTTGGTGCGGGTGGCGCCGGGGTTGATGCTGTTGACGCGAATGTTGGACACGCCGTCCACTTCGTCTGCCAGTACCTGCATCAGTCCTTCGGTAGCAAATTTCGATACTGAATAAGCGCCCCAGTACGCGCGTCCTTTCAGGCCAACGCCAGAGCCGGTAAAAATCACTGAGCTGGCCGGGGAGGCTTCCAGCAGCGGCATCATGGCTTTGGTGAGGCCGAAGGCCGCGTTCACGTTGACTTGCATGACCTGTTGCCAGGTGGCGTAGTGATAGTTGGCAATGGGCGTACGTTGTCCCAGCAGGCTGGCATTGTGCAGAAGGCCGTCAAGTCGGCCGAATTCCTGGTCCACGCCCTGCGCGAGGTACTCCAGTTCTTCCCAGCGAACGCCGGAAAGGTCCACCGGCAGAATCGCCGGTTTGGCACCACCGGCGGCTTCAATCTCGTCGTACACCGCTTCCAGTTTTGCGGTGGTACGGCCAAGCAAAATGACGGTTGCACCGTGGGCTGCGTAGGTTTTGGCCGCGACGCGACCAATACCGTCACCGGCACCGGTGACGAGGATGATTTTGTCCTTCAGCAGATCGGCGCGGGGGGTGTAATTGGTAATGGTTTCAGACATTGATGAGTCCGTTTCTCGAGTCCGTTTATTTCAGGTAATGCTTCTGTAGCAGCGGCCAGATTTCTTCGGCGTGGTGAATCAAATGATCCGCGTTCCAGTTTTCCGGGTCGTCGCCATTGTCGATATAGCCGTAGCTACAGGCAATCGTCGGCATGCCTGCGGCGCGGCCGGCCATGATGTCGCGCTCGTGGTCGCCCACATAAATTGCTTCACTGGGTTTGCAACCGATGCGCTCGCAGGCGAGCAGAATCGGCTCCGGGTCTGGCTTGCGGTTGGCCACGTCGTCGGGGCAGACAATGGCACCGGGTGTTGGCAGATGGGCAAATGCCTGCATCAGCGGAATGGTGTAGGCGGAAGGCTTATTGGTGACAACGCCCCAGGCAATACCATTTTCGAAGAGCTGCGTGAGCAGCAGTTCAATGCCGGGGAAAGGCACTGTGTGTTTAGCCAGATGCATCAGGTAAAGGTCGAGCAGGCGCTGGCGCAGATCGTCGAAGCCGGCCTGTCCTTCGTCGAGGCCGAATCCGAGGTGCACCATGGCGCGGGCGCCGTTGGAGACGACTTCACGGATGGTGGCGTCGGCCAGTGGCGGTAGTTGTTCCTGTTGGCGCAGCTGGTTGAGCACCACCACAAAGTCGGGGGCGGTGTCGAACAGGGTGCCGTCGAGGTCGAAGAGTACAGCTTTCATATCCAGGTACTTCTGAAATTATTCTGCCGGGCGGATGGTGTGCATCAGGTAGTTGACGTCTACGTCCCTCGGGTTGAGTTTGTACTGCTTGGTGAGGGGATTGTAGGTCATGCCGGTGATGTCGCGGGCTTGCAGCTCTGCTTCGCGGACCCAGCGGCCGAGTTCTGACGGGCGGATGAATTTGCCGTATTCGTGGGTGCCTTTGGGGAGCATACGCAGTACGTATTCGGCGCCCACTACCGCGAACAGCCAGCCTTTGGGGGTGCGGTTGATGGTGGAGAAGAATACGTGGCCGCCGGGTTTGACCAGTTTGGCGCAGGCGCGGATGACGGAGGCAGGGTCGGGCACGTGTTCGAGCATTTCCAGGCAGGTGACGATGTCGTAGCTGCCGGGGTGTTTTTCGGCGAGTTCTTCGACGGGGATGCGCTGGTAGTCGATGGTGACGCCACTTTCGAGGGCGTGCAGTTTGGCGACGTTGAGTGGTGCTTCGCCTAGGTCGATGCCGGTGACGTCGGCACCACGCTGTGCCATGGCTTCGGTGAGGATGCCGCCGCCACAGCCGACGTCGAGGAGTTTTTTGCCGGCGACGGGGGCGCGCTGGTCGATGTAGTTGGCGCGCAGGGGGTTGATTTCATGCAGGGGTTTGAATTCACCCTGTTGGTCCCACCAGCGGCTGGCCAGTTGTTCAAATTTGGCGATTTCCGCCGGATCTACGTTGATCATTCTTTATTTTCTGTTCCTGTGGCATTGGTGGCGCCACTAGCGGGTTGTGTGGCGGCGGCGCTCCCGGTGACTGTTTCCGGGACACGCCGTTAACCCATCCATGGGGGCTCGGCTGCGGCCGTCCTGGCCGCAGACGGTCCCGGAAACAGTCACCGGGATCGCCACCTTCGATTCTTATTCCGCGTGCTAACAGGGGTCAGCTTGAGCGACCCGCGATTCTATCACGCCATAGGCCGGCCCGTTGTCGCAGTTCCTCCTCGTTCAGGGTCATTAGTCTGCGGTCTTTCAATAATAGTTTCCCCGCCACCCAGACATTGCGCACATTGTGCCCGTTGGCGGTGTAAATCAGCTGGGACAGTGGGTCGTGCAATGGTTGTTGCTCCAGTCCACTGAGGTCTATGGCGCAGAGGTCAGCGGCTTTTCCCACTTCCAGGCTGCCGGTGACTTCGTCGATGCCCAGGGCGCGGGCGCCGTTGATGGTGGCCATGGCGAGAGCCTGATGGGCGGGGAGGGCGTCGGCATTGCCAGAGACGGCTTTGGCGAGGAGGGCGGCGGTGTTGGTTTCCTGCAGCATGTCGAGGCCGTTGTTGCTGGCAGCGCCGTCGGTGCCGATGGAGACATTGATGCCGGCATCCAGCAGTTTGGCGACCGGGCTGAAGCCGGAGGCGAGTTTGAGGTTGGAGCGGGGGCAGTGACTGATGTGGGCGCCGGTTTTCTGGATGAGCGCTATGTCGGCGTCGTTGAGAGCTGTCATGTGCACACCGAGAAACTGGGGTGAGAGCAAGCCGAGGTTGTGCAGTCTTTCGGTTGGACGCAGGCCGGTTTCGGCCAGGGCTTTTTCGACTTCGCCCGCTGTTTCGTGCAGGTGCATTTGTACAGCCATGCCCAGTTCATCGGCATAGATGGCGATTTTTTTCAGGGTTTCGTCGCCCACGGTGTAGGGGGCGTGGGGGGCGAAGGCGAGACCGATGCGGCTGTGGGATCGGTAATCGTCCCGCAGGGTGAGACCTTTTTCGAGGGCGTCGTCACCGTTTCTGGACCAGACGTTGGGGAAGTCGATGATCGGGAAGGCGATCTGGGCGCGCATGCCGGCTTCGCGCGCGGCGCTGGCGGTGGCTTCGGGGAAGAAGTACTGGTCGGAGAAGGTGGTGGTACCGCTTCGCAGCATTTCGGCCATGGCCAAGCGGGTGCCGTCGGTGACAAATTCCTGGCCGACCCACTGTTGCTCAGCGGGCCAGATATGCTTTTCGAGCCAGGTCATCAGTGGGTGGTCGTCGGCAAAGCCCCGCAGCAGGCTCATGGCGGCGTGGTTGTGGGTGTTGATGAGCCCGGGAATCAGCAGCTGATCCCCGAGCTGGTGTTCTTCTTTTGCGTCGAAGCGGTTGCGGGCTTCGGTGCTGGGCAGGATGGCGGTGATGATGCCGTCCTTGATGGTCAGTGAGCAATTTTCGTACACACGCTTTTCCGGCACTACCGGAATGATCCAGCGGGCGTGAATCAGAGTATCGATAGGCTGTTTTTTGTTCGTTTTTTCGGTTTGGGGGCGGGCGTTTGCGCTGTTCATTGCTCGATTTTTGTTCCGGTGGAAAGCCGCAGACTTTAGCGGTGGTCGCGAGCGTGAACAAGTCTGCACAAGTCGTCCTTCTGCGCGTCAATTGTGGTAGAATCGCCCGCTTGATCGGGGTCCGTGACCAGCTGGCCCCACCTGATTCCCAGCCTGTTGCCGTGTGTGCTCCTTTTGCGAGGCACGGTGTCGGGTGCCGAGGGGGCCAGCCCTGCTGGCGGCGTTAACGATAAGGAATGCCTGAAAATATGGGCGAATTAGCCAAAGAAATTTCTCCGATCAATATCGAAGAAGAGCTGAAGCAGTCCTACCTCGACTATGCGATGAGCGTGATTGTGGGCCGTGCGTTGCCGGATGTGCGCGACGGCCTCAAGCCGGTGCACCGGCGCGTGCTCTTCGCTATGAACGAACTCAAGAACGACTGGAACAAGCCGTATAAAAAGTCCGCCCGTGTGGTGGGTGACGTAATCGGTAAATACCACCCGCACGGCGATAGTGCGGTGTACGACACCATTGTGCGTATGGCGCAGCCGTTCTCCCTGCGTTACATGCTGGTTGATGGTCAGGGTAACTTCGGTTCTATCGATGGCGACAGTGCGGCGGCCATGCGTTACACCGAGATCCGTATGGACAAGCTCGCTCACGAGCTGCTGTCGGATCTGGATAAAGAAACCGTCAACTTCATCGACAACTACGACGGCTCTGAGCAGATGCCGGAAGTGTTGCCGTCGCGGGTTCCCAACCTGCTGGTAAACGGTTCTTCCGGTATTGCCGTAGGTATGGCCACCAATATCCCGCCGCACAATATGAGTGAGGTGGTTAAGGGTTGTCTGGCGCTGATCGACAACAGCGAGCTGACCATCGATGAACTGATGGACTATATCCCGGGTCCGGATTTCCCCACAGGCGCCATCATCAATGGTCGCGCCGGGATTCTGATGGCTTACCGCACCGGTCGCGGGCGTATCTATATTCGTGCCAAGGCGGAAGTGGTACGCGATGACAAGACCAATCGCGAAACCATCATCATTCACGAGATTCCCTACCAGCTGAACAAGGCACGCCTGATCGAGCGTATCGCTGAGCTGGTAAAAGAGAAGAAGATCGAAGGTATTTCCGAGCTGCGTGACGAGTCCGACAAAGACGGCCTGCGCGTGGTGATCGAGCTGAAGCGCGGTGAGCTGGGCGATGTGGTTCTGAACAACCTCTATTCCCAGACCCAGCTGGAAAGCGTGTTCGGTATCAACATGGTGGCGCTGGTAGACGGCCAGCCCAAGTTGCTGAACCTCAAACAGCTGCTGGAATACTTCATTCGCCATCGCCAGGAAGTGGTGACCCGCCGTACTGTTTACCTGCTGCGCAAGGCGCGCGAGCGTGGTCATATTCTGGAAGGTCTGGCGATTGCCATCTCCAATATCGACCCGGTCATCGAGCTGATCAAAGCTTCCGCCACCCCGGCAGAGGCCCGCGAAGCACTACTGGCTAAAGGTTGGCCGGTGGGTGAGGTCGAGCAGTTCCTGGAGCGCGCCGGTGCCGACGCCTGCCGCCCGGATGACCTGCCGAAAGAATTTGGTATGCGCGATGGCGCCTACTACCTGTCTCCGGCCCAGGCTCAGGCTATTCTCGAGTTGCGCCTGCACCGCCTGACCGGTATGGAGCACGACAAGCTGCTGGCGGAATACAGTGAGCGCCTGGAACAGATTGCCGAATACCTGGAAATTCTCGGCAGCCCGGAGCGCCTGATGGCGGTGATCCGCGAAGAGCTGGAACTGCTGGAAAAAGAGTACGGCGATGAGCGCCGCACCGAAATCGTTGCTTCCCGTCAGGACCTGTCCGTCGAAGACCTGATCACCCCGGAAGACAAGGTGGTGACCATTTCCCATGGTGGCTATGCCAAGAGCCAGCCGCTGGCGGACTACCAGGCCCAGCGCCGCGGCGGTATGGGTAAGTCCGCGACTCAGGTAAAAGACGAAGACTTCGTCGAGCACCTGCTGATTGCCAATTCCCACGACACCATTCTGTGTTTCTCTAACCACGGTAAGGTGTACTGGCTGAAAGTGTATGAAGTGCCCACCGCCGGCCGCGCATCCCGCGGTCGCCCGATGGTGAATATGCTGCCGCTGGAAGAGGGTGAGCGCATCAGTAGCCTGATGCCGGTCTCTGAATACGATGAAGACCACTTTATTTTCTTCGCCACCGCCAACGGTACCGTGAAGAAAACCCCGCTGACGGCATTCTCCCGTCCGCGCAGCGTTGGTCTGCGGGCTATTGAGCTGGAAGAAACCGACCGTCTTGTTGCCACCGCAATTACCGATGGCAAGCAGGACGTGCTGCTGCTGACCAGTGCCGGTAAGGCAGCCCGTTTTGCGGAAGAAAATGTGCGTTCCATGGGCCGTGTTTCCCGCGGTGTGCGCGGTATCCGCATGGCCGAGGGCGTTCACGTCATCGCCATGGTGATCCCGGAAGAGGGTGGCTCGGTGATGATGGTTACCGAAAATGGTTACGGTAAGCGCACCGCAACGGCCGACTTCCCGACCAAAGGCCGAGGCACTCAGGGTGTAATTGCGATCGCCGAGAGTGAGCGCAACGGTGCCCTGATCGGCTCCTGCCAGGTGCACCCGGGCGAGGAAATCATGCTGATTTCCGACCAGGGTACTCTGGTGCGTACCCGGGTGGATGAGGTCTCTGTGCTCGGCCGTAACACCCAGGGTGTGCGGGTGATCCGCCTGAAAGACGGTGAAAGCCTTGTGGGCTTGGCGCGTATTCAGGAAACCGAAGATCCCAATGCGGAAGCGCTGGGGGAAGGTGAGGCTGAAAGTGACGGCGGTGCCGGAGCTGAGGAGTAGTTCCTGACCTGTTGTAACTCGAAAAAGGCTGCGATAACTCGCGGCCTTTTTTGACTTTGCTGGCCGGGGCTGTTGGTTGCCGAAAGACCTGTAACAGCCCGAAGGGTATTTGTGGTGGCTGGCTTTCGGTTTTACCGAATTCCCGAAAATTTAATTCAAGTCTGTTTTCTTCTGTGGAAGTGAATCAATGAGGAAGTTTAATTTCTGTGCGGGTCCTGCGGCGTTGCCGGAGCCGGTATTGCAGCAGGCGCAGGAAGAGTTGCTGGACTGGCAGGGGCTGGGTTGCTCTGTGATGGAGGTCAGTCACCGATCGCCGGAATACACGGCTGTGGCCGAGGCTGCGGAGCAGGATCTGCGCGACCTGCTAAGTATCCCGGACAACTACAAGGTGTTGTTCCTGCAGGGTGGTGCTACTGCCCAGTTCAGTGCAGTGCCCTGGAACCTGTTCGGTGCCGGTAGCAAAAAAGCAGACTATATCCACACCGGTCAGTGGGCCGATAAGGCGATTAAAGAGGCGCGTCGCTATGGTGAGGTAAACATCGTTGCTTCCTCGGAAGATCGCAATTTTTCCTATGCGCCAGCAGCGGATAGCTGGGAAGAGAGTCGCGATGCGGCGTATTTCCACTACACACCCAATGAGACCATCGGTGGTGTGGAATTCCCGTACATCCCGGAAGTGAAGAGCCCGCTGATTGCGGATATGTCGTCCACCATTCTGTCGCAGCCAATCCCGGTGGAAAAATTCGGTTTTATCTATGCTGGCGCGCAGAAAAATATTGGCCCTTCCGGTATCGCGGTGGGCATTCTGCGTGATGACCTGCTGGATCGTGCTCTGCCGGAAATTCCCCGCAGCCTGAACTGGAAAATCGCGGCGGATGGCGGCTCCATGGATAACACGCCGCCAACCTTTGCCTGGTATCTGTCTGGTCTGGTATTCAAATGGCTGAAGGCGCAAGGCGGTGTTGCCGCCATGGCGGAGTTGAGCCTGAAAAAATCCCAGCTGCTGTACGATTTTCTTGATGACAGCAGCTTTTTCTCCAGCCCGGTGGCGAAAGATAGTCGCTCACGCATGAATGTGCCTTTTGTGCTGGCCGATGAGGGGTTGGATAAGAAGTTCCTCAAAGAGTCGGAAGAGGCTGGGTTGCTGAACCTGAAGGGACACCGTTCCGTGGGTGGCATGCGTGCCTCGCTGTACAACGCGGTACCGGTTGAGGCGGTGGAAGCGCTGGTTGCATTTATGGCGGATTTCGAACAGCGCAACGGTTGAGTCACAAGTTCATTGATTGTTTAAAAATTTAGGCGAGAGTTATGTCTGAAGATACGCCGAAGCAGGACGGACGCCTGCTCGAACTGCGCGATCGCATCGACAGTATCGACAGCGATATTGCAAAGCTGATTTCCGAGCGTGCCAATTGCGCGTTGGAAGTGGCAGAAGTGAAAAAGAGTAACGGCGAGAATGCGCTCTACTACCGTCCCGAGCGGGAGGCGCAGGTGCTGCGTCGGGCCATGGAGCGCAATCCGGGCCCGCTGACCGATGAAGAAATGGCGCGCCTGTTTCGCGAGATTATGTCCGCGTGCCTGGCATTGGAAGAGCCGATCAAGGTGGCTTATCTCGGCCCCGAAGGTACCTTTACTCAGCAGGCAGCACTGAAGCACTTTGGCCACTCCGCGGTTTCCAAGCCGCTGGCAGCCATTGACGAAGTATTCCGGGAAGTGGAAGCGGGCGCGGTCAATTACGGTGTGGTGCCGGTGGAGAATTCCACCGAGGGCGTAGTCAACCACACCCTGGATAATTTTATGACGTCCAACCTGCAGATCTGTGGGGAGGTGGAGCTGCGGATTCACCAGCACCTGATGATTTCCGACATCACTCGCAAGGACTCCATTACCCGTATCTACTCCCACGCGCAAAGCCTGGCCCAGTGCCGCAAATGGCTGGACTCCTATTATCCGAACGTTGAGCGCGTGGCGGTGGCGAGCAATGCGGAAGCGGCCAAGCGGGTTAAAGGTGAGTGGAATGCGGCGGCCATTGCCGGTGATATGGCGGCCGATCTCTACGGTCTCAAAATCCTGAATGAAAAGATTGAGGATCGTCCGGACAACTCTACCCGCTTCCTGATTATCGGCTCCCAAGCGGTGCCAGCCAGTGGTGATGACAAAACCTCGCTGATGGTTTCCATGCGCAACGAGCCGGGTGCGCTGCACGATCTGTTGGTGCCTTTCCAGCGTCACAACATTGATCTCACGCGGGTGGAAACCCGCCCAGCGCAGTCCGGTAACTGGACTTACGTATTCTTTATCGATTTCGTCGGTCACCGTGACAGTGACAATGTAGCGGCGGCGCTGAAAGAGGTGGGTGCCGGAGCATCCGACATGAAGGTGCTGGGTTCCTACCCGCGCGGAGTGCTGTAAATGTCGAGTGTCGGGCAGGAGGTCGAAAAGCCCGTCATAGGGCGTCTGGTGGTCGTCGGTATAGGTCTGATCGGTGGCAGCCTGGCGCTGGGGCTGAAGGCTGCCAGCGGCTGCCGTGAAGTGGTCGGTGTGGCGCGTCGGCCCCAGACCTGTGAGGAGGCGGTGGCCCTGGGCGTGGTCGACAGGGCGGTGACGGACATTGCGGAGGTGTTGCCGGAGCTGGAAGCGGGGGATGTTATTTTCGTCTCGGTGCCGACGCTTACGGTGGAGGCGGTGTTCGCGCAGTTGAAAGACCGGATTCCTGCGGGCGTCACCGTGACCGATGGCGCCAGTGTGAAGGGCAGTGTGGTGGCCGCTGCGGAAAAGGTCTGGGGGCAGGTGCCGGACTTCCTGGTGCCAGGGCATCCTATTGCCGGCTCCGAACAGAGCGGTGTGACCGCTGCGCGGGATGACCTGTATATTGCCCATCGCATAATTCTGACGCCGCTGGAAAATACAGCGCCTGAGCACGCCGAGCGGATACAGGCCATGTGGCAGGCGGTGGGCGCGGAAGTGCTGTCCATGCCGGTGGGGGAGCACGACGAAGTGCTTGCCGCCACCAGTCATCTGCCTCATGTCATTGCATTCGGGCTGGTGGATACCCTGGCCCACGATGCGGAAAACGAGAATATTTTTCGCTATGCCGCTGGCGGCTTTCGGGATTTTACCCGTATCGCTTCCAGTGACCCGGTTATGTGGCGGGACATCATGCTCGCCAACCGCGATGCGATCCTCAAATCCATCGATCTCTATACCTCCAATCTGGACTCTCTGCGCAGTGCCATTGCCAGCGGCGACAGCGAACATCTGATGGGGGTTTTTACCCGGGCCAAGGCGGCGCGGGATCATTTCACCAAAATGCTGGCCAAAAAAGCGTATACGGAAACTATGGAAGCGAAGGAAGTGATTTTTATTGCCCAGCCGGGCGGTGCAGTAAATGGCGATCTGCGAGTGCCGGGGGACAAATCCATGTCGCACCGCTCGATCATGCTCGGCTCTCTGGCCGAAGGTGTCACCGAGGTAGAAGGGTTCCTGGAAGGGGAAGACGCCCTGGCAACCCTGCAGTCGTTCCGTGATATGGGTGTCGTCATCGAGGGTCCGGTGAATGGTCGCGTTACCATTCATGGCGTGGGCATGCACGGCCTGCAGGCACCTCCTGGGCCTCTGTATGTGGGCAATTCCGGTACTTCCATGCGCCTGTTGGCGGGCCTGCTGGCCGGGCAGAAGTTCGACACCGTGTTAACCGGCGACGAGTCCCTGTCAAAGCGCCCCATGAACCGGGTTGCCAACCCGCTGCGCGACATGGGTGCCCAGGTGGGAACCGGTGAAGATGGCCGGCCGCCGCTCAAGATCAAGGGTGGCCAACAATTGAAAGCCATCGATTACACTTTGCCCATGGCGAGTGCGCAGGTGAAATCCTGTGTGCTGCTGGCGGGTCTCTACGCAGAAGGTGAGACCAGCACTACCGAGCCGGCGCCCACCCGCGATCACACCGAGCGGATGCTGGCGGGCTTTGGTTATGACGTGCAGCGCGACGGCCCTCGCGCCAGCCTCTCTGGTGGTGGCAAGTTGTCTGCCTGTCATATCGATGTACCCGCGGATATTTCATCGGCGACTTTCTTTATGGTGGCAGCCTCCATTGCCCCCGGATCCGATGTACTGTTGCAGCACGTGGGTATCAACCCCACCCGCGATGGCGCCATCAATATCCTGCGTGCCATGGGAGCGGACATTACCCTGGAGAATCAGCGCGAAGTGGGTGGCGAGCCAGTGGCGGATATCCGCGTGCGCTACGCGCCATTAAAAGGAATCAAGATTCCGGAAGACCAGGTGCCGCTGGCCATCGACGAATTTCCGGCCATCTTTGTGGCGGCGGCCTGTGCTGAAGGCGAGACAGTGCTCACTGGCGCCGAAGAACTGCGGGTCAAGGAGAGTGACCGTATCCAGGCCATGGCCGACGGTCTTAAAATTCTCGGAATCAACGCCGAACCGACGCCGGACGGCATCGTCATTCAGGGCAAGGGTGCCAGTGAGGGCGCGGTATTCGGTGGCGGTGAAGTCGATAGCCTCGGTGACCACCGCATTGCCATGTCGTTTTCCGTGGCGGCGCTGCGCGCGGGTGCGGATATCCGTATCCTGCACTGTGCCAATGTGGCGACGTCTTTCCCGAACTTTGCCGAGCTGGCCAATCGCGCCGGTATGCAGCTGGAAGTGCGCTGAGCGCGCTTCCTGTCTCCGTTCACCCTACAACTAACGTAAGCAGTATCACCGATTAGTTATGACTGAAGCAGCTAACCTGAACTCGCAACAGGCTCCCGTAATCACCATCGACGGCCCCAGTGGCTCCGGCAAGGGCACTATTGCCAAGTTACTGGCGGATTCCCTCGGGTATGAATTGCTGGACTCCGGCGCTCTCTACCGGTTGACCGCGCTCGCGGCACTCAATGGCGAGGTGGATCTCTCTGATGAGGCGCGTCTGGCAGAGATTGCCGGCAATCTGGATATCCGTTTTGCAGTGGCAAATGGTGAGGTGGCTGCCGTTCTGCAGGGTGTGGATGTGAGCCGGGATATCCGCATGGAGCGCGTGAGCATGGCGGCCTCCAAGGTGGCTGCGGTTCCTGTGGTGCGCGAGGCGCTGCTGCAGCGCCAGCGGGACTTTCGCCAGGCGCCGGGCCTGGTGGCTGACGGCCGCGATATGGGCACCACGGTTTTCCCTGACGCGCCGGTCAAGGTCTTTCTCACAGCCAGTGCGGAAGAGCGCGCCCGCCGCCGCTATGATCAGTTGCAGGGCAGGGGGGTTTCTGTTAGCCTCCGCGACCTGCTGAAGGACATCCGCGCCCGGGACGACCGGGATATGAACCGCGCAGCCTCCCCTTTGGCACCGGCAGAAGATGCTGTGGTGCTGGATAGTACGGACATCGGCATAAACGATGTTCTGCAAAAAGTGCTCGACCTGGTACATGAACGTATTCGTTGAGCCAGACTGAGAATCAGGTTCCAGAAAGTGGTTCCTAGGATTCAGTCCCTACAATTTGTTTTCTAACGACAGCGGCCGGGATCAGCCAGAATTGCCCGGCCGCTGTCGTAATCTAACCCGCGTACTGGCAGCGCGGCGGGGTCTGAGCTGAAGATTGACTAACTTATACAGTCATCCGCGGCCGGGCCTACCCATATAGGTATGAGTAATGACCGAGAACTTTGCTGAGTTATTTGAAGAGAGCTTGAAGAGTGTTGAGATGGCGCCTGGCGCTATCGTGACCGGCCTGGTAATCGACATCGATAAAGACTGGGTAACCGTACACGCGGGCCTGAAGTCTGAAGGTGTTATTCCGGCAGAGCAGTTCAAAAACGAAAAAGGCGAAGTCGATCTGCAGATCGGCGACGAAGTACAGGTTGCCCTGGAAGCTGTAGAAGATGGCTTCGGTGAAACCCGTCTGTCCCGCGAAAAAGCCAAGCGCGCTGAAGCTTGGAAAATCCTCGACGCTGCACACGCTGCAGACGAAGTGGTTAAGGGTGTTATCAGCGGCAAGGTTAAGGGTGGTTTCACCGTTGACGTGGCCAACATCCGCGCGTTCCTGCCTGGCTCTCTGGTAGATGTACGTCCGGTTCGCGACACCGCGCACCTGGAAGGCAAAGAGCTCGACTTTAAAGTGATCAAGCTGGACGCCAAGCGCAACAACGTTGTTGTTTCCCGTCGCGCCGTGATGGAAGCAGCCAACAGCGAAGAGCGTGAAGCCCTGCTGGCCAGCCTGCAAGAAGGCATGGCGATCAAAGGTATCGTGAAGAACCTGACCGACTACGGTGCTTTCGTAGATCTGGGCGGTATCGACGGCCTGCTGCACATCACCGACATGGCTTGGAAGCGCATCAAGCACCCGAGCGAGATCGTGAACGTTGGCGACGAGATCGACGTAAAAGTCCTGAAATTCGACCGCGAGCGCAGCCGTGTATCCCTGGGCCTGAAGCAACTGGGCGAAGATCCTTGGGTATCCATCAAGCAGCGTTACCCGGAAAACAGCCGCGTGAAAGCGGTTGTAACCAACCTGACCGACTACGGCTGCTTCGCCGAGCTGGAAGAAGGTGTGGAAGGTCTGGTACACGTTTCCGAAATGGATTGGACCAACAAGAACATTCACCCGTCCAAAGTTGTCAACGTTGGCGACGAGGTCGAGGTAATGATTCTTGATATCGACGAAGAGCGTCGTCGTATCTCCCTGGGTATCAAGCAGTGCCAGGAAAATCCGTGGGATGCCTTCGCGCGTAAATTCGCTAAAGGCGACAAGATCTCCGGTAAAATCAAGTCCATCACTGACTTCGGTATCTTCATTGGTCTGGACGGCAGCATCGACGGTCTGGTTCACCTGTCCGACATCTCCTGGAACGAAGCTGGCGAAGACGCCGTGCGTAAGTTCAAGAAAGGTGACGAGCTGGAAACCGTTATCCTGGGTATCGACTCCGACCGCGAGCGTATCTCCCTGGGTATCAAGCAGCTGGAATCCGATCCGTTCTCTGATTACGTAGCCACCAACGATCGCGGCAGCATCGTAATGGGTACCATCAAAGAAGTTGACGCCAAGCAGGCGATCATCACCCTGGCGGACGAAGTCGAAGGCGTACTGCGCGCTTCCGAAATCAGCCGCGACAAGGTTGAAGATGCTCGCAACGCCCTGAAAGAAGGCGAAGAAGTGGAGACCAAGATCACCAGCGTGGATCGCAAGAACCGCGTGATCAGCCTCTCCATCAAAGCCAAAGATCAGGACGATGAGAAGCAAGCCATCAAGGATCACAGCAAGAAGCAAGCTGAACAGGTTCAGCCGGCGACTATCGGTGACCTGATCAAGGCGCAAATGAATAACAAAGATTAATAATCTTCTGTTATCAAAAGCCTCGGATCGATGATCTGAGGCTATTCGAAAGCCGGACTGGGGTTGCTCAGTCCGGCTTTCTAGTAGATGATTGCCGCTATTCTAGAATAATCAATGACTTAGATAGGATTGCGGGGGCGCATGACCAAGTCTGAACTGATCGAGAAGATTGCTCTGAGGTTGGATCAGCTGCCGGTAAAGGATGTAGAGCTGGCGGTCAAAGTCATGCTGGACACCATGTCTGGTGTACTGGCTGAGGGCGAGCGAATAGAAATTCGCGGTTTTGGCAGTTTTTCTCTGCACTACCGCGCGCCGAGAACGGGGCGCAACCCCAAAACCGGTGACTCCGTGGAGCTGGCGGGCAAATACGTGCCGCACTTCAAGCCGGGAAAAGAGCTCAGGGATAGGGTAAATCAGCAGTTGAAACGGGATGCGCTGGAGAGTGCGTGATTGCCGAGCTGATTGCCGTGGGCTAACACTGTAACGGACTTATTGATTTTCACCCCTTCCGGGACCGGAGGTTTACTTGTCTTTTCTGCGCTGGATATCGCGACTGCTGTTCGGGGTGCTGGCCCTGGTGTGCTTGGCACTGGGTGTTTATTTCGCCGTGGATAACCCTGAAAGTATCACCCCGAGATTTGCCGGGTATGCACTGTTTCCGGGTAGTGTGGGCTTTTGGCTGATCGGCTTTTTACTGATAGGCGCGCTACTGGGGTTCCTTGCCAGCCTGCTGCCATATTACACCGAGCGCCACAGAGTCAAAGGGTTGGAGCGACAGTTACTGCGTACCGAGCGCGAGCTGCAGACTGTGCGCCGCCAGGTTGCCGGAGACTGAGTTGAGCGACCTGACGTTTTTCTTCTTCATTTTTGCGGCTATTGCCATAGGTTGGTACCTGGGGCGCAAGAGCGGCAAAAAGAAAGGTGCCAAAAACAATCAGCACCAGGCGCTGGCGCAGTCCTATGCGCAGGGCCTCAATTACCTCCTCAGTGAGCGTCACAATGACGCCATCGAAAAATTTATTGATGCGCTGGAAGTTAGCAGCGCGACCTTCGACACGCACCTGGCGCTCGGCAACCTGCTGCGCAAGCGGGGCGAGCACGACCAGGCCATTCGCGTCCATCAGAACCTTCTCGCGCGCCCAAGTCTTAACCGGATCAGTCAGCAGAAAGCGCAGCTTGAGCTGGCACGGGATTATATCGCCGCCGGTTGGTTAGACCGGGCAGAGCGCCTGCTGCAGGAGCTGGTGGAAACGTCTTCCGAACTGCGCAGTACCAGCCTGGAGTACCTGGTTGAGGTATATCGGGATGAACGCGAGTGGGCCAAGGCCATTCATGCGGTCAACCTGCTACACGGGCGCCGTTTCAAACGTCTGCCAGGGGAGTGGGCGCCAGTGCAGGCACACTTCTGCTGCGAGCTGGCGGAAGAAGCCATTAACGGCAAGGATTACCTGAGTGCGCGCAAGCATATTGACGCTGCGCTCAATTACGATCGCCACTCGGTGCGTGCCAACCTGTTGCTTGGGCGGCTCGAGTATCTGCTGGGGCGACCCCAGGAGGGTATCAAGGTACTCGAGCGGGTACCCAAGCAAAATCCGGATTACATCCCGGAAATCCTGGAGCTGCTGATCACCTGCTATGACGCTGTTGGTGACGAGCGTGGACTGGAACGCTACCTGGAAAACCTGCTCAAGGAGCACCCTTCCAATAGCGTATTGATTGCGTTGACCGAGCGTATTCACCAGCAACAGAGTGAAGCCGAAGCGGCGGCATTTTTAGGCAAGCAGCTTGCGCTGCGACCGTCGCTGCGGGGGCTTGGGCATTTCCTAAACTTGCATATCGACACGACTCAGGGGCGCGCCAGAGAAAACCTGTTTCTGCTGAAAAACCTGATCGATCAACTGATTGCCAGCCGTCCCCATTACCGCTGCAACAATTGCGGTTTTTCCGGCAATCAACTCCATTGGCTGTGCCCCAGCTGCAAGCGTTGGGACAGTGTGCGCTCGGTAAAAGGTATTGAGGGCGAGTAAGCCCCGGCCCTGCCGCAAGCCCGTTTCATCCATTCTGATACTTGAGGTGTTCCTTGACTGACTCCGTTCTCTCTCCGGTAATTGTGGCGCTGGACTACGATAGTGCCGAAGCCGCACTCGCGATGGCAGCCCAGCTGGACCCGGCGGTTTGCCGGGTAAAAGTAGGTAAAGAGCTGTTTACGATCGCGGGGCCGGACCTGGTTCGCCGGTTGGTGGCGGACGGATTTGAGGTGTTTCTGGATCTGAAGTTTCACGATATCCCGAATACCGTGGCGGCGGCGGTAAAGGCTGCGGCAAACCTGGGTGTTTGGATGGTGAATGTGCATGCCAGTGGTGGAGAGCGGATGATGCGGGCGGCGGCAGATGTGCTGGCACCGCTCGGGGACAAGCGTCCGCTGCTGATCGGAGTGACGGTCTTAACTAGTACCGCGGAAGACGAGCTGGCACCGGTTGGTGTCAGTCGGCCTCTGAAAGAGCAGGTTGTCGCACTGGCCGAGCTGGCAAAAAGCAGTGGTCTGGACGGGGTGGTCTGTTCGGCGCAGGAGGCGGAAACGCTCAAGCAGGCATGCGGCAGTGAGTTTGCCCTGGTAACTCCGGGAATCCGCCCGGTCGGGTCTGCTGCCGGAGATCAGCGTAGGATCGTGACCCCGGTAGATGCCCTGAAAAATGGCTCCGACTATCTGGTAATTGGCCGCCCGATTACCGGAGCAGAGAAGCCCGCTGAGGCGCTCAAGGCCATTGTCGATGACATCCTGAATCACGCTAGTTGAGACGCTGGTGTAGAACCTGCGCACCATATAGCCTGGTGGCGTCAGTGCTGTAATAGTGTGTAATGGCCAAAGGCTTAAAAGTTTCGGAATAACTGGTAAAGTCGATGGCGCTTGGGGAGGTTTGTGGTCCCATGGAGTGAAGACCAAAACAAACAAAAAGGATTTTGCAATGAAACATATTCGAACTCTTCTTGCCACTGTATTCGCAATTTCGCTGCTGTTGACCAATGTGCAACTGGCGGCCGCGGAAGATCAGGTCGCAGAGGCGCAGCTGCAGCTGGTCAACCTGAATACAGCTTCGGCGGAGGAACTGTCGGAAGTGCTCGAAGGCGTAGGGCCGGCCAGGGCCGAGCTGATCGTGCAGTACCGGGAGCAGAATGGAAATTTCTCCAGTGTTGAACAGCTGTTGGAGATCAAGGGGATAGGGGTTGCAACACTGGAGAAGAACAAAGATCGGATCCAGTTGTAACCAGGATATCGAAACAGCGCCTTAGGGCGCTGTTTTTTTAGTGGTTCGGATAGTGGTCCTGATAGCAGTTCTGTTAGCAGTTCTGTTAGTAGCCCCGGGGCGAGCGTTCAATGTCGACCGGATCAAAGTTTAGAGGAATATTGTTCGCAGTATGCGGTGGGTGATTATAGGTAGTTCCGGGTATATCGGTTCTGCGTTGTGCCGGTATCTGGTGCAGCGCGGTGAATCCGTACTTTCCATTTCTCGCCGACTGGCCGGGCCGGAAGGCTGCCAGCACCTGCAGATCGGCCAATTTCAAGGGCCCGCTTTTACGCAAGCTTTCCAGGCTGGAGACCGGGTTGTCTATGCGGCAGGTATCTCTTCAATTCGCGCGTGCAGAAAAAATCCTGCGCAGGCTGAGGCCCTGAATTGTGACTTGCCAGTGGCGCTTCTTCCGATTGCTGCCGCGGCTGGAGCTGAAAGCTTTCTGTACCTCTCCAGTGTCAAAGCGCTGAGCCCCCCCAGTGGGCTTGTTGCGGGGGAAAATGATGGCATCCCCGCACTGGATCCCTACGGGCAAAGCAAGTGGCGTGCTGAGCAGCGGTTGCTATCGGTTGAATACCCCTGTCGGGTAAATATTTTAAGACCTGCGGCGGTTTACGGTGATTACCAGCCGGAAGGCGGTGGGATTGAAGGCAAAGTTGGTAAAGGTTCCCTGGAGAGTGATGCTCAGGAGGTCTCTCCTGCGCCAAGCAGCAAGCGGACATTTTTATGGAAGCGCCGACTGACACGCTGGGGGCGGTTGCTGCCGTGGCTGCCGGCAACGGGCTACCGCAGTTTCGTGGCGCTCGAAGATCTGCTGTCGGCCATTATTTTGATTGAAGGTGGGCGCCGCGATAGAGAAACGTTTATTGCTGCGGAACCCGGCTACTACAACCTGAGCCTGATCGGCAGTGCGGCCAGCG
Source organism: Microbulbifer sp. ALW1 (assembly GCF_009903625.1). Taxonomy (NCBI): domain Bacteria; kingdom Pseudomonadati; phylum Pseudomonadota; class Gammaproteobacteria; order Cellvibrionales; family Microbulbiferaceae; genus Microbulbifer; species Microbulbifer sp. ALW1. Next base: position 2,573,248 of record NZ_CP047569.1, read on the forward strand.
GGGTCTGTATAAAAAACAGCCGCCCACTTGGTAAAATATTGCTGTTTCCTTTTAAGTTGTTGTCACTAGTGGGAATAAAGGCAGGCGTGCTTGAGGTGGAGAGGAGCGAGCTTTATAGTGCTGGGCGGCTGAAGTCATTGCTCAATTGGCAGCCGAAGAGACGCTATGGTCAATTCCTGCGGGGGCTTTGATGGGGGGTATCATGCATTGGTGGTTACCGGTGGCAACAGGTATTGCAGTTACGCTGATTGTGCTGCGGTTGCTACTGTTTCGGCTGCGCCAGTTGGCTCTGGACGTCCCTAACCATCGCTCTCTGCACGATACTCCCGTTCCCAGAACTGGTGGTTGGGCCGTGCTGGTAGGCGTATTTTCCGGCGTGATAGTGAGCCAGGTGCCGCTATCCATTGGCACTCTATTTGCTTTTCTTATGTTGCTGGCGGTTTCCCTGGTGGATGACCTGCGCTCAGTGAGTGCTAGACTTCGCTTTTCTGTTCAGATTTTGTCCGTTTCGTTGCTGCTATATTCAATGGCGCCGGAGTTTTCGCACTGGTTGTTGTGGCCGGTATTGATCATTGCCGGTGTCTGGGTGGTAAACCTCTACAACTTTATGGATGGTATGGACGGCTTTGCCGGCAGCATGAGCGGAATCGGGTTTGCCACCCTGGGAGCCATCTGTGTGCTGCAGGAGGCTGCTGCACTGGCCGGAATCTGTTTTCTGGTTGCCGCCAGTACACTTGTATTCCTGTACTACAATTGGCCTCAGGCGCGTATTTTCCTGGGGGATGCTGGCTCAACGGTTATCGGGCTGGGTGTTTTTGCCGTTGGTATCACTGGCTGGCAGCAGGGGATTTTCAGTCCGCTGGTTCCGTTGTTGATATTTTCGCCATTTTGGCTGGATGCCACTACGACCCTTGTGGGGCGGGTGCTGAAAGGGGAGCGCTGGTGGGAGGCGCATCGACAGCATTTGTATCAGCGAATGGCGCTGAAGTACGGGGTTAAAAAGTCACTTTTTATTGAGCTGATCGCGATGCTTTGCACATCAGCGGCGGCGTTGTTACTGGTAGTATCCGGATTGATGTAATGGGGTCCATTGGAAGGTTTTGGTAAATCTGGGTTTGGAGTGGGTCAGTAAGATCCAGCAACGGATTACTTTGGGGGTTTGGTGAAGCGCTTTTATAAAGTCGCACAGAAGAACTACAAGCCGGTGTTGATGCTGGGCTATGACCTGCTAATGCTCACGGCGGCATTCCTTTTGGCAATGACCATCCGCTTTAATGGGGCCGGCCTGGTTACCGAGAAGGCGATGGCTTTGTGCCTGGGAATGACACTGATATCCAGCAGTTTCATCTTCCTTCGCCTGGGCCTGTACCGCACTGTGATCCGCTATATGGGGCAGCAGGCGATCATCGCTGTTCTCCAGGGGGTAACCGCCTCGGCGGTGGTGCTCGCTGTGGCGTCCTACCTTACCTATGCCGGTGTTCCGCGCTCGGTGCCCGTCATTTACTGGTGTTTTGCGCTGATTACGGTCGGTGGCTCCCGCTGGCTGGTGCGTGTCTATTACCAGATGGCCCTGGAAATCCACAAAACCCGAGTGGCGATTTACGGTGCGGGTACCGCTGGACTGCAGCTGTACAAGGGGCTGATTCACGGCGAAATGTACAAAACGGTGGCCTTCTTTGACGACAACGCGTCCAAGCAGAACACGCTGATTGATGGCGTGCTGGTGTATAGCCCGGCCAATATCCTCGAAGTGATTGCGGAGCGGGATATCTCCGAGATCCTGCTGGCCATGCCCGGGGTGCCGAAGCGCCGCCGTCGTGAGATCACCCGAAGTCTGCGGGAGCGGGGTGTCGTGGTGAAAGTCATTCCGGGTATGGAAGAGCTGGTGGACAGTGCCGGCCGGGTCTCCGATATTTCCCAGATCTACGAAAACATTCTCGGCCGCGCTCCCGTTGAGCCACAGAAGCGGTTGATCTCCGCCTCTATCGCCGGCAAGGTGGTGCTTATCACCGGTGCGGGAGGCTCCATTGGTTCTGAGCTTTGTCGTCAGATCATTCAGTGGGAGCCAGCCCAGCTGATCATGCTCGAGGCTTCCGAATTCTCCCTGTACCAGATTGAGCGTGAGCTCCGGCAGCAGCAGCTGGATGAAAATCTTCAGGTGGAAGTGACAGCGCTGTTAGGCGATGTGCGCAATCGCACACGCGTGGCGGAAATCATCGGTTCATTTAATGTCCACACCATCTATCACGCGGCGGCTTACAAGCATGTGCCGCTGGTAGAGCAGAACGTGGTGGTCGGTGCGGAAAATAACGTACTGGGTACCCTGTCTGTGCTTGAGGCGGCAGAGGCGTTCGGTGTCGAGCAGTTTGTTCTGGTGTCTACCGACAAGGCCGTGCGTCCTACCAATGTTATGGGTGCCACCAAGCGCCTGGCAGAGCTGGTCTGCCAGGACTTTGGGCGACGTTTTGGGCGCACCCGGGTATGTATGGTGCGATTTGGTAACGTGCTGGGCTCGTCCGGCTCGGTGATTCCGCTGTTTACCGATCAGATTAACGCGGGCGGTCCGGTAACCGTGACACACCCCAAGGTGACCCGCTTCTTTATGACCATCCCGGAGGCGGCGCAGTTGGTACTGCAGGCCGGTAGCATGGGGCGCAAGGGTGAGGTGTTTGTTCTGGATATGGGGGAGCCGGTCCGGATTCTGGATATCGCGCGCCGCCTGATTCAGATAATGGGCCACACCGTGCGGGATGATGCCAACCCCGATGGCGACATCGAAATCCAGATCAGCGGCCTGCGTCCCGGCGAAAAGCTTTATGAAGAGCTGTTGCTGGGGGATAAAGTGGCCGGCACCGATCACCCCATGATTATGCGTGCGGAAGAAGAGCGTCTGCCCAGTGATCAGCTGCAGCTGTTTATTGGTGAGTTGCGAGAGGCCTGCTCGCGACAGGATGCTGAGGGGGTCCATCGCCTGTTGGTTGAGGCGGTCAAGGATTACACGCCGAAGCAGTGCCTGATGGATACTGTATGGGTTCAGTCTTCGGAAGTGACGGTGGATGAGATGCCAATTGCGGCGCGGGGTGCGGAGGTCAAGCGATTGCCAACGCCTTCTGGTGGTAGGGTGCGGCGCATAACGGGCGAGATGCCGGAGGTCTAGTGTCGCGGCCAGCGAGGTTCGCGATTCGAATCTTTATTGTCTGAGTGCAAAAGCCCTGCGTACCCCGCGGGGCTTTTAGTTTGCCTTCTGGCTTGTCTTTTTGGGTCAGTGCGGATTCTTCTGGCGGATTGCTTGCGTCGACGGCTGGTGTAGAAAAAGAAAAACCCCGGACCTTTTCAGGTGCGGGGTTTTCTTTATTTGGCTCCGCCTGCTGGGCTCGAACCAGCGACCCAATGATTAACAGTCATTTGCTCTACCAACTGAGCTAAGGCGGAATTTTGGTTGGGCACTTTTGGTGGGGCGCCCGGAAGAGCATAGCTCTAAATAAAAACCCCGTAGCTATCGAAAGCTTCGGGGTTTTTGAATTTGGCTCCGCCTGCTGGGCTCGAACCAGCGACCCAATGATTAACAGTCATTTGCTCTACCAACTGAGCTAAGGCGGAACTGTATATCTGATCGGTATTGAAATGCCGTCCCGGTCAGATGGCGCGTATCTTATAGAGCACCCCATATCAGGTCAACCCCTTTGTCTAAAATTAACCCTTTGATTTTGCAGTGTTTATTTTCTCGCCGTTGTGTTTTGAGTGCGACGTCATTTGTTCCCTGGTGGCGTGTGCGCCTACAATTTCCCAATCCCGCCTATTGGGAGTGTGTAACGATAATCAATGGGTAAGAAGTCTATGGAACAGCGCCCGGAGCCGCGCCCGTTTGAAGTGGCAAGTAAATATGAGCCAGCAGGTGACCAGCCAGCCGCAATCGAATCTCTGGTCGAGGGGATTGAAGATGGTCTTGCCCATCAGACTCTACTAGGTGTGACCGGATCAGGTAAAACGTTCACCATGGCCAACGTGATCGCGCGACTGCAGCGGCCAGCAATTGTGATGGCGCACAATAAAACACTGGCGGCGCAGTTGTATGGGGAGCTAAAGGAGTTCTTCCCGAAAAACGCGGTGGAGTACTTCGTCTCCTATTACGACTACTACCAGCCGGAAGCCTATGTGCCTTCGTCCGATACCTTTATCGAGAAGGATGCCTCGGTCAATGAGCATATCGAGCAGATGCGCCTGTCGGCCACCAAGGCGCTGATTGAGCGTAAGGACGTGATTGTGGTGGCCACCGTCTCAGCCATTTACGGCCTGGGTGACCCGGACAAGTACCTGAAGATGGTGTTGCACCTGGATCGCGGCGATATCGTCGATCAGCGCACCATACTGCGTCGCCTGGCAGAGTTGCAGTACACCCGCAACGACGCGGATTTTCGCCGGGCAACCTACCGGGTGCGCGGGGATATCATCGATATTTACCCGGCGGACTCCGACCTGGAGGCGGTGCGGCTCTCGCTATTCGATGAAGAGATCGAGCAGATCACGCTATTCGATCCGCTGACCGGTGAGGTGTTACACAAGGTGCCCCGCATCACGATTTTCCCCAAATCGCATTATGTGACCCCTCGGGAAACCATTGTCGAGGCGATCGACAAGATCAAGGATGAGTTGAAAGACCGCCTGGAGCAGTTGCGTGACAACAGCAAGCTGCTGGAGGCGCAGCGCCTGGAGCAGCGTACCCGCTATGACCTGGAGATGATGCAGGAGCTCGGTTACTGCAATGGGGTAGAAAACTATTCCCGCTACTTGTCCGGACGCGACCCGGGTCAGCCGCCCCCCACGCTGTTCGACTATCTGCCACATGATGCGCTGCTGTTCATTGATGAGAGCCACGTAACCGTGCCGCAAATAGGCGGTATGTACCGTGGTGACCGCTCCCGCAAAGAAACACTGGTTGAATACGGTTTTCGACTGCCGTCGGCGCTGGATAACCGTCCGCTCAAGTTTGAAGAGTGGGAGGGTTTGTCGCCGCAGACGATTTTTGTTTCTGCGACTCCGGGCAAATACGAGGCGGAACACGCCGGTGCAGTGGTGGAGCAGGTGGTTCGCCCGACGGGCCTCGTTGACCCTGGGGTGGAGGTGCGGCCGGCAGCGACGCAGGTGGACGATACCTTGTCCGAAATTCGTCGCTGTGTCGATGCGGGTCAGCGCGTGCTGATCACGGTGTTGACCAAGCGTATGGCAGAGGATCTGACCGAGTACCTGAGTGAAAACGGCGTCCGGGTGCGCTACCTGCATTCGGATATCGATACTGTGGAGCGAGTGGAGATCATTCGCGACCTGCGCATTGGCGAATTTGATGTGCTGGTGGGGATCAACCTTTTGCGAGAAGGCCTGGATATGCCTGAGGTTTCTCTGGTGGCAATCTTTGATGCGGACAAAGAGGGCTTCCTGCGATCGGACCGCTCGCTGATTCAGACCATCGGTCGCGCGGCGCGGAACCTTGAAGGGCGCGCAATTCTATACGCGGACAAAATTACCGACTCCATGCGGCGGGCACTGGATGAGACCCAGCGTCGCCGCGAGAAACAGCTGGCGCACAATGCTGAGCACGGTATTACGCCAAAAGGTATCTTCAAAAGCGTCGCCGACATCATGGAAGGTGCGATTGCGCCTGGGGTTCCGGCGCGCGGGCGGCGCAAGGTGGCAGAGAAGGGTGGCACCTACAAGGCTGACCAGGAGCCGCTTACTGACCAGCAGCGATGGGCGCGTATCGAGGCGCTGGAGGAACAAATGTATGCCCACGCGAAAAACCTGGAATTTGAAGCCGCTGCCAAATTGCGTGATGAAATATCCCAGCTCAAGGAAGTCGGTTAACCAAAAGCGCGGGGCGGGCGCTTGATGACCGCCCTGGTTGCGGCATGTCGCCAGCCCGATTACGGCATATCTTCAAATAGAAGCTTGATGCCGGTGCTCCAGGATCGGCGCAGGCGATTGAAATATTCATCATCCTCTTCGATTCGCTCCATGCTGAGTTCCAGTGAATCATTGCGGTACACCGCAATATCCAGCGGCATGCCCACGGACAGGTTTGAGTGCATGGTGGAATCGAAGGAAATCAGTGCACATTTTACCGCCTGATTCAGGCCTATGTCGTGGTGGATGATCCTATCCAGGATGGGTTTCCCGTACTTGCTTTCACCGATTTGAAGGTAAGGGGTGTCATCTGTCGCTTCGATGAAATTACCCTCAGGGTAAATGTGGAAGAGGCGCGTTTCCCCATCGCGTATCTGCCCGCCAAAAAGAATATGGCAGCCAAAATCCACGCCGGCATTCTGTTGCCCCTGGGCATTGTGGGAAATGATCGATTTCAGCTGTTGGCCAATCAGCTCCGCGGCGCGAAACGGACTGCTAACAGTAAACAGGTTTGGTTCCTCGTCCTCGGTAATCTGGGTCTGTAGCTGGTTGACCAGGTTCTGGGAAGTGGCGAGATTGCCCGAGGTGAGGAGGGTAAAGCTGCGTTCGCCAGGCTGCTGAAAAAAGTGCATTTTGCGAAAGCTGGCAATCTGATCGACCCCGGCATTGGTGCGGGTGTCAGATGCAAAAATCAGCCCCTCTTTTAATCGCATGGCAATACAGTACGTCATGGCATTCCTGTGCGCGTGTTGTGCGCTGGAAAGGTAGCACCTGCCGGAAGGCTTGTCATGATTTCGTTCACTGCTGCGCCTGTTGCTGTTCTTGCTGTTGCTCTTGTTCCTTGCGCTGAGCTGCGCGGCGGTCCATTTGGTCCACCAGGGCGTAGGTGCGCATATTTTCTGCCCCACCTCCCCAGCGAACCCCGCGTACTGGTGAAGCGTCCAGATAATCAATCCCGTGTGCCAGTTTCAGGTGGTGATTGGTTGTCGCGAGGCCGTTGCTTACATCGAAGCTGTGCCAGGCGTCTTCAATCCAGGCCTCCGCCCAGGCGTGGCTGGCGATATGCTGGTCGTCTCCTGCGTGGACATAGCCGCTGACGTAGCGCGCGGGAATGCCGAGCCAGCGGCAGCAAGCGATGAAAATATGGCTGTGATCCTGACATACACCAAACCCCTGGGCGAAGGCATCGGCGGCACTGCTTTGTGCGTGTGTCATGCCGCTGCGGTAGGGGATACGCTCGAGTAGTGCCGGCATTAATTCCATCAGCTGTTGGCGGCTGGCATTTCCGCCTTTGCCGGCGGGGTGGAAAGTTCGCGCAAACTCACGCATCGCATCGCTGGTTTCAGTGAGTGGAGAGGTGCGTAGAAAAACTTCCGGTGGAACCTGGTCGTTATTTTCGGGTTGTTCGTCTTCGTTGATTTCCGCAGTGCCCTGGGCGCGAATGGTAATGCCCCTGTGTGGCTGGTCCACGGTGCAAACGTGCAATACATTCCCGTAAGTGTCTCGAGTGCGGTAAACGCTGCCCGGCGCATCCAGTTGCCAATGCAGGATTCGCTGGCCGGCAGAGGGCTGAGGTGTCAGTCGCAGATATTGGATACTGTGGGTGACCTCAGTGTCGTAAGAGAAGTCGGTGACGTGGTCAATGCTCAGTTTCATGGCTTCATGCACCCTCCCAGTAGCTGCGGTGAATTTCTTCACCGATCGTGTGAATGCGCCGTAGCAGATCGTTCAGGTAGTCGTGCAGTCCGAAGTGGGTGATGAAGTCCACTTCGCCGTACTCCAGTCGCGCTTGCAGTTCGGCGCACAGGCGTTTTGCAGCCAGTCCCTGATCGCCTTCAATGGCGGTCAGCTGGCTCATCAGCGAGCCGATGCAATAGCGCAGTGAGCGCGGTAATTCGGCCGACAGAATAAGAAGCTCGGTGACATTGCGGGTACTGAGGCCGCCGGTATATTTCACGTGATAGGCTTCGTAGGCTCCCAGACTCTGCAATAGCGCGTTCCATTGATAAAAATCGATGGCGTGATTGCTGTTGTGCTGGGACTCCATTACCTCGAGCTTTACCCGGAGAATGCGCGCGGTGTTGTCTGCCCGCTCAATAAAAGTTCCCAGGCGCATAAAGTGGAAGACATTGTTGTGCAGCATGGTGCCGTAGGCGGCGCCGCGGAATTCATGGGAGCGCTGTTTGATCCAGTCAATCAGGCTTTTCGCGCCCTCGTGGCTAATGCCGCGCTGACGGCGGTGGCGCAGTTCCAGCCAGGTGGCGTTGATACTTTCCCAGGCTTCCGAAGAGAGCTTGTCGCGCACGCTGTGGGCGTTGTCGCGGGCGGATTGAATGCAGCTGAATATCGAACCCTCATTACTTTCGTCAAACAGGAAAAACTCCAGCAACGTTTCGGCGTTTAGCTGTGGATAGCATTCTCTGAACTGGTCCAGGCGACCGGTGATGGTCAGTGGTGCCAGTAGTTCCTGCTGGCCGCCCTTGGAGTTTGGCATCAATGACATGTTGTGGCTGACATCCAACAGGCGAGTGAGATTTTCTGCTCGCTCGAGGCTGCGCGCCATCCAGTAAATACTATTGGCAGTGCGGCTCAGCATGGGGCGTCCTCCAGTACCCAGGTATCTTTAGTTCCTCCACCCTGGGAAGAGTTGACTACCAGTGACCCTTCGCGCAGTGCAACCCTGGTGAGTCCGCCGGGTACCAGTTTTATTTCGTTACCGCTTAGTACAAAGGGTCTCAGGTCGATATGTCGCGGAGCAATTCCTTCGTTCACCATGGTTGGGCAGGTGGAGAGGCACAGGGTTGGTTGCGCGATGTAATTGGCTGGATTGCTACGCAATAGTTGGCGGAATTTGTCCAGCTCCTCGCGACCTGCCTTGGGGCCGATCAGCATGCCGTAGCCACCGGCACCGTGCACCTCTTTCACCACCAGTTCCTCAAGATGGTCCAGTACGTAAGTCAGGTCTTCTTGCCGGCGGCACACCCAAGTGGGCACGTTATTGAGGATGGGTTCTTCATCCAGGTAAAAGCGGATCATGTCCGGTACATAAGGGTAAATGGACTTGTCATCTGCGACGCCAGTGCCCAGTGCATTGGCAAGGATGACGTTTCCATCGCGGTAGGCGGAGAGCAGGCCCGGCACCCCGAGCATGGAATTCTGGTTGAAGGCCAGTGGATCGAGAAATGCATCGTCGATGCGTCGGTATATGACATGCACCTGGCGCGGTCCGGTAGTGGTGCGCATATAAACGCAGCCGTAGCGCACAAAAAGGTCGGCGCCTTCCACCAGGGGAACGCCCATCTGTTGCGCGAGAAAGGCGTGCTCGAAGAAGGCGCTGTTGTATCTGCCGGGGGTCAGCACCACCACGCATGGACTGTCTGCATCGCTGGCACTTTGCAGGGTCTCCAGGAGCAGGTTGGGGTAGTGCTCCACCGGCGCTACGTTTTGCGTCAGAAACAGTTCAGGAAACAGGCGCATCATCATCTTGCGATTTTCCAGCATATAGGAGACACCGGAGGGTGTGCGCAAGTTGTCTTCCAGTACAAAATATTCGCCACTGTTGTCACGAATCAGGTCGACGCCGGTAATCGGTATGTAGTTGTGTCCGGGCAGGTCGACACCGAGCATTGCCGTCTGAAATTGTTGATTGGTCAGGACCTGTTCAGTGGGGATGATGCCTGCGCGGAGGATTTCCTGGTCGTGATAGATGTCGTGCAGGAACCGGTTCAGGGCGGTAACCCGCTGGCGTACGCCGAGCTCGAGCTGGTTCCATTCTGAGGCGGGAATAATGCGGGGGATGAGGTCAAAGGGAATCAGGCGCTCAGTACCTTCTTCTTCCCCGTAAACATTGAAGGTAATTCCGAACCGACGGAACAGGGTGTCGGCCTCTCGCCGCTTCTGTTCCAGGGAGGCGTCCGGCGTATTCTCAAGCCATTGAAAGTAGGCTTGATAATGCGGGTGAACCCCTTCGCTACTCAGCATCTCATCGTAAAGGTGGGGTGCGGGTTGTTCGATTGCTGTCATCCATGTGTTCCCGTTTTATTTTTATAGGCGTGCACCTGTTGAGTTAGCAAGCACCGTGCCAGTGCCTGTGTGCCAGAGCGGGGCGCGCCCCTGCACAACGCTGGGGTGGGCGTTGTAACTGGCGACGTTTATTTTGGTTGCTGCGGGGAGGGGAGCGAAAATGGGGCGGTCGTGCGTGGAGTTGCGACGGCTCGCCCCAATGAGGGGATGAGTCAGGCGAAAGAGTGTATCGCCTAACGGGATTGGGTGCCGGGTGTCGGCAGTGGATCTGCAGGGGCCGCCGGTGCCTTTTTGCTGCCGGTAACTTTTTTCATTAGCAGCAGGCTGCCGATGATGATGGCCATTCCCGCAAGGTGGTAGGCGGAGAAGGGTTCGCCAAGCACCATTGCCCCGGCAATCAGGGTGATCACGGGCCCGGATGTACCAATGGCACCGGTGTTCGCCGAGCCAATCTGTTGAATGGCTGCGCTCATCATCAGCGATGGCAGCACTGTGCACAGGAAGGCCACTGTCAGTGCATACCCGTACACCGGCCATGGCTGGTGAATTCGGCTCCAGTCCGCCTGTGCCACGAAGTGCAGTCCGATGGCTGCACTCGCCGCCATCATGGCCAGGGCGGTAAATTGGCGGCTGCCGAGCTGTCGGATCACACCCTCGCTGAATGCCACATAGATGGAAAAACTGAGGGCGCTGCCGAACGTAAGAATGGCCCCCCAGCTGATGGGGTCCAGCGTCACCCAGCCTGGCGGCAGGGCGCCCGTGCTGAAATCCTGATCCTGCCAGTAAATCAGCAGGATTCCTGCGTAAGCAATAAAAATGCACAGCAACTGTCCGCCGGATATCGGCTTGCGCAGGAAGCACCAGCCCAGAAGCAGCACCAGCGTTGGGTAGAGATAGATAATCAGGCGCTCAAAGTTGGCGCTGATATAGCGCAGTCCGTGCAGGTCGAGCAGGCTTGCCAGGTAGTAGCTGCAAAGTCCCAGCGCGATCGAAATTATCAGGTTGCGACGGCTGACCGGGCGCCAGGCCTTTTGCTGTTTCAGTAGCAGCAGGATGGCCAGGTAAAACGGCAGTGCCATTGCCATGCGCAGCAGGATAAAAGTTTCCACGTCGACGCCGTGACGATAGGCCAGCTTGACGAAAATGGCTTTGATGGAGAAAAGGGCGGCGGCGCCCAGGGCCAGTAGAAATCCACTGCTGCTATTGAGGGTAATACTCATAAAATCCTTCTGATACCGCGGGGTGAGGCTGGATCGACTTGCTGGTGGCCTCGGAGCTGCGTCCTGCAGTCGGGCCAAGATACCCCAAGTGCTTGATTGGCGGAAATATTTTTCTGGTTTGAGCAGTTGAAAAGCCAAAAAGCCGGTGCTAAAGTTCGCCTCCTTCGCAGCGGGGCCTGTCTCTTGGATTAACCCCAGTCTGCAACTCTATAGACCCATAGCTCAGTTGGTTAGAGCGCTGCCTTGACATGGCAGAGGTCAGCAGTTCGAGTCTGCTTGGGTCTACCAATTTCTTGCGAGCTTTTTCTTCTATCCTGATCTGGCTCGCTCCGGGCTCAAGCCCAAGCTTCACACTCTGTGAATCACGCGGTCTTTCGTAGGGATCGCCACTGAAACAAAAAGGAAGAACAATGCCTGTTGTTACCCTCCCTGACGGTTCCCGTCGCGAATTCTCCAATCCGGTTTCCGTATTCGATGTTGCCAACGATATTGGCGCGGGTCTGGCCAAAGCCGCTTTGGCTGGTGTGGTCGACGGTAAGGAAGTGGATACCAGTTTTGTAATCGATCACGACGCCGAGCTGGCGATTGTGACCGATCGCCAGCCGGAAGGGCTGGAAGTTATCCGTCACTCCACCGCGCACCTGCTGGCCCAAGCGGTCAAGCAGTTGTATCCGGGTGCCCAGGTCACCATTGGCCCGGTCATCGATGACGGCTTCTACTACGATTTCGCCTACGAGCGACAGTTCACGCCGGAAGATCTCGAAAAGATCGAAAAGCGCATGGAAGAACTGGCCAAGGAAGATATTCCGGTCAGTCGCCGCCTGTTGCCGCGCGACGACGCGGTCAAATACTTCCGTGAGCTGGGTGAAGAGTACAAGGCGGAAATCATCGCCAGTATTCCCACTAACGAAGATATTTCCCTGTATCGCCAGGGCGACTTTGAAGACCTGTGCCGTGGCCCCCATGTGCCGTCTACCGGCAAGCTGAAGGCCTTCAAGCTGACCAAGGTGGCCGGCGCCTACTGGCGTGGCGATGCCAAAAACGAAATGCTGACCCGTGTTTACGGTACTGCCTGGGCCAACAAGAAGGAGCTCAAGGCGTATCTGCACCGTATCGCGGAAGCGGAAAAGCGGGATCACCGCAAGCTGGCGAAGAAGTTCGACCTGTTCCATATTCAGGAAGAAGCGCCGGGCATGGTGTTCTGGCACCCGAATGGCTGGACCGTGTACAGCACTGTTGAGCAGTACATGCGCGAGCGTCAGCGCGAGCGTGGCTACAAAGAGATCAAGACCCCGCAGCTGGTGGACTTCTCTCTGTGGCAGAAATCCGGTCACGCCGACAAGTTCGGCGACGACATGTTTACCCTGACCAGTGAAGAGCGCCAGTTCGCCATCAAGCCCATGAACTGCCCCTGCCACGTGCAGGTGTTCAACCAGGGGCTGCGCAGCTACCGCGATCTGCCCCTGCGTCTGGCGGAGTTCGGCTCCTGTCACCGCAGTGAGCCGTCCGGCTCTCTGCACGGCCTGATGCGTGTGCGCGGCTTTGTGCAGGACGATGGCCACATCTTTTGTACCGAAGACCAGATTCAGTCCGAAGTGTCCGAATTCATGGATCTGCTGCACGCGGTCTATAAAGATTTCGGCTTCGAGGAAGTGATCTATCGTCTATCTACCCGCCCTGAACAGCGTGTGGGTTCCGACGAAAGCTGGGACAAGGCCGAGAAGGCGCTGGCAGACGCGCTGAACGCGGCGGAACTGCCGTGGGAAGAGCTGCCGGGCGAGGGCGCTTTCTACGGGCCCAAGATCGAGTTCTCCCTGAAGGATTGCCTCGGCCGTGTATGGCAGTGTGGCACCATTCAGGTGGATTTCTCCATGCCGGGCCGCCTGGATGCCCAGTATGTAGCGGAAGATGGCTCGCGCCAGACCCCGGTAATGCTGCACCGTGCGACTCTCGGGTCCTTCGAGCGCTTCATCGGTATCCTGATCGAGAACTACGAAGGGGCCTTCCCGGCATGGCTGGCTCCCCAGCAGGTTGCAGTGCTGAATATCACTGACCGCCAGTCCGAATACTGTCGTGACCTGGAGGGCAAGTTGGGTGCCGAAGGCTTCCGTGCAGCGGCCGACTTGAGAAACGAGAAGATCGGCTTTAAAATCCGCGAGCACACGCTACAGCGTGTCCCTTATCTGCTGGTAATCGGCGATAAGGAAGTGGAAAGCCAGACGGTCGCCGTGCGAACACGCAGCGGTGAGGATCTCGGAACCATGACTTATGAGTCATTCCTTGAGCTCCTCCGCCAGGATGTGGATCGCCGCGGCCGTTCGTCTATTGCGGGCGCAGCTGAATAAGCGCCCCAATAGCTTTTATTAGTAACCGGAGACGAGTGTTATTAAACGAGATATGAAAGGAAAGTCCAAGAAGGCCCGTATCAACGATCAGATCGAAGCGTCTGAGCTGCGACTGATTGGTGCGGATGGTGAGCAGGTAGGTATTGTTACTCTGGAAGATGCGCTGGAAGCGGCACAAAAGGCCAGCCTGGATCTCGTTGAAATTGCCTCGGACTCCGATCCCATTGTCTGTAAGATCATGGACTATGGTAAGCACATTTTTGAGGCCAAGAAGGCCAAAAATGCGGCTAAAAAGAAACAAAAGCAGCAGCAGATCAAGGAAATGAAGTTCCGTCCCGGTACCGATATCGGCGACTACCAGATCAAACTGCGCAACCTGACCCGCTTCCTGGAAGCCGGGGATAAGGCAAAAGTATCCCTGCGCTTCCGCGGCCGCGAAATGGCCCACCAGGAGCTGGGAATGGAAATGATGCAGCGCATCGAGAAAGATCTCGAGGAGCTGGGTGTTGTGGAGCAGCGGCCGAAAATGGAAGGCCGTCAGATGATCATGGTCATTGCTCCCAGCAAAAAGAAAAAGTAAGGCGTAGGGTTAACCCTGCACCTTCTTTTCGGGATGTGGTCGGGCGACGGCTGCCTTCTCACTCCCGCATAGTCACAGGCCCCGGCCTGCGGCCAATTAACTAAGCCCATTCGTGGGTCATTATTTACTTTGGAGTACAAAATGCCGAAAGCAAAAGTACACAGTGGCGCTGCCAAGCGCTTCAAGAAGACGGCTTCGGGCTACAAGCACAAGCACGCGAACAAGAGCCACATCCTCACCAAGATGACCACCAAGCGTAAGCGTCAGCTGCGCGGCACTCAGCTTATGAATAAGTCTGATGCCGGTTTGGTCGATCGTATGCTGCGCGCCAAGTAATTGGCTGCACACGTAAAGTTTTAAGAGGATATTGATATGGCCCGTGTAAAACGTGGTGTAGTGGCGCGTCGCAGTCACAAGAAAATTCTGAAGCAGGCTAAAGGTTACTACGGTGCGCGTTCGCGCGTATTCCGCGTAGCCAAGCAGGCAGTCATCAAAGCTGGTCAGTACGCTTACCGCGACCGTCGCGTTAAGAAGCGTAACTTCCGCGCTCTGTGGATCACGCGTATCAACGCGCAGTCCCGCGCTGAAGGCCTGAGCTACAGCCGACTGATTGCTGGCCTGAAGAAGGCAGATATCGCTCTGGATCGCCGTGTTCTGGCTGATCTGGCGGTATACGATAAAGCCGCTTTTGCTGCCGTAGTTGAAAAAGCCAAGGCAGCCCTGGCAGCTTAATCAGCGCCTGCAGTACAAGTCGACCCGTAAGGGTTGGCTTATGCATTAAAAATAGGGAAGGGCTGTTTGGCTCTTCCCTATTTTTTTATCTGCTTTGCAAGAATTCTGAATACATCCGTCGGCTACGATTTCTCAGCTTCCGTCGGGTGCGTAAAAAAAATTATTAGTTGTCACTCATCGATCAGAACGAGAAGGTTTCAATGCAAGAATTGCAATCCCTCACCAAACAGGCACTGGCGCTGGTAGAAGAGGCCAGTGACCTGGCGGCACTGGATCAGGTGCGGGTGGATTACCTGGGTAAGAAAGGCCCGCTCACCGCACTGCTGAAAGGCCTCGGCAAACTGTCTGCCGAAGAGCGCCCGGCCGCGGGAGCCAAAATCAATGAAGCCAAGCAGCAGGTTCAGGCCGCCATCAATGTACGTCGCGAAGCGATGGAAAAGGCTGCCATTGAAGAAAAGCTTGCCAAGGAAACCATCGACGTTACCTTGCCGGGCCGTGGTGAAGAGCAGGGCAGCATGCACCCCATCACCCGCACCCTGCGCCGTATTGAAGAAATCTTCCAGCGTCTCGGCTTCTCAGTAGAGCAGGGCCCGGAAGTTGAAGGTGACTACTACAACTTCGAAGCGTTGAATATTCCCGCGCACCATCCCGCGCGTGCGATGCACGATACTTTCTATATCGATCCGACCACGGTACTGCGTACCCACACCTCCTCAGTGCAGATCCGCACCATGGAGAAGAAGAATCCGCCCCTGCGTATCATCTGCCCGGGCCGCGTTTACCGCTGTGATTCCGATGTGACGCACTCGCCCATGTTCCACCAGGTAGAAGGTCTGGTGATCGATGAAGGCGTGAGCTTCGCGCACCTGAAAGGCTGTATCGACCAGTTCCTCAAGGCCTTCTTTGAAGCGGACGTGCCGGTGCGTTTCCGTCCGTCTTACTTCCCGTTCACCGAGCCCTCGGCAGAGGCCGACATCCAGTGCACCAACTGTGGCGGCGAAGGCTGTCGCGTTTGTTCCGGTACCGGCTGGCTGGAAATTCTCGGTTGCGGCATGGTGCACCCGAATGTATTCGCGTCCTGTGATATCGACAGCGAAAAATACTCCGGCTTTGCCTTCGGCCTGGGTGTCGAACGCATGGCCATGCTGCGCTATGGCGTGAACGACCTGCGCCTGTTCTTCGATAACGACCTGCGTTTTCTCAAGCAGTTCTAATCGGGCCCTCTCGGTAGGGGAGCCTGCACGCGAGCGAACAGAAATACGCAAATCAGAATTCAGCATTAGAGAACGAATATGAAATTCAGCAACGCATGGTTGCGGGAGTGGGTAAACCCGGACCTGACAGCACAGCAGCTGGCCGATCAGATCACCATGGCCGGCCTGGAAGTGGATTCCGTCGAGCCGGTGGCTGGCGAATTTTCCGGTGTGGTCGTGGGTGAGATCGTCGCCTGTGAACAGCATCCGGACGCGGACAAACTGCGTGTGTGCCAGGTGAAAGGTCACCCGGAAGGCGACATGCAGGTCGTCTGCGGCGCACCCAACGCCCGCGTCGGTATCAAAATTCCATTCGCCTTGGTGGGAGCCAAGCTGCCGGGCGATTTCAAAATCAAGAAAGCCAAGCTACGCGGCGTCGAGAGCTTCGGCATGCTGTGTGCCCAGACCGAGCTGGAGCTGGGCGACGACAGCGACGGCATCTGGGAGCTACCCGCAGACGCGCCGACCGGCACCGACCTGCGTGAATTCCTGAACCTGAACGACAGCATCATCGAGGTCGACCTGACCCCGAACCGTTCCGATTGCCTGGGCGTGGCGGGTATTGCTCGCGAAGTGGGTGTGCTGAACCGCTGTGCGGTACAGGCGCCGGCCATCGAACCGGTTGCGCCGGTCATCGACGACAGCCTGCAGGTTTCTCTGCTGGCCGAGGAAGCCTGTCCGCGCTACGTGGGCCGTGTGATCCGCAATATCGATATCACTACCACAACTCCGCTGTGGATGCAGGAGCGCCTGCGCCGCAGTGGTGTGCGCACCATCGATCCGGTTGTCGATGTCACCAACTATGTTCTGCTGGAGCTGGGCCAGCCCATGCACGCCTTCGACCTCGCCAAACTGAGCGGCGGTATCAAGGTGCGCATGGCGGAGCAGGGCGAGAAGCTGACACTGCTGGACGAGCAGGAAGTCGAACTGAAATCCGATACCCTGGTCATCGCCGACGAAAAGTCAGCACTGGCCATTGCCGGTGTCATGGGCGGCCTGGACTCGTCCGTTACCGAAAACACCAAAGACATTTTCCTGGAAAGTGCCTTCTTCAGCCCGCTGGCGATCGCCGGTAAAGCGCGCTCCTACGGTCTGCACACAGATTCCTCCCACCGCTTCGAGCGCGGCGTGGACTACCGTCTGCAGGAAAAAGCCATCGAGCGTGCCACCCAGCTGCTGCTGGACATCGTCGGCGGTGAGCCGGGCCCGGTACACCTGCGTGAAGTGACCGAAGCCATGCCGGCGGAGCGCCGCATCACCCTGCGTCGCAACCGCGTGAAAACCGGTCTCGGCATTGATATGGCCGACAACGAAATCGTTGAAATCATCACCCGACTCGGCCTGGAAAAGCTCAGCGAAACCGACGAGGGCTGGACCTTCCTGGTGCCCAGCTTCCGTTTCGATATCGCTATCGAATCCGATCTGCTGGAAGAGCTGGCGCGCGTTTACGGCTACAACCGTATCCCCAGTATCAGCTTCAATGCCGCGCTGGATATTGTGCCGCGTGCCGAAGCCGAAGTGGCCCAGAACCGCCTGGAGCAGACCCTGCTGTCCCGCGGCTACCAGGAAGCCATCACCTTCAGCTTTATCGATCGCGATACCTCCGCCAAGTTCAGCCCGGATGTCGAGCCCGTGGCTCTGCAGAACCCCATCAGCGCAGAACTTTCCGTAATGCGCACTACTTTGATGGCGGGCCTGGTAAAAACCCTGCAGTACAACCTGAACCGCCAGCAGGACCGCCTGCGCCTGTTCGAAACCGGCCTGCGCTTTGTGCCGGGTAAAGAAGGTGAGGAGCTGAAACAGGAGCGCATGATTGCCGGCCTGATTTACGGCACCCGCCAGCCGGAAGGCTGGACTGGTAGCAAGGACCTGGTGGACTTTTACGATATCAAGGCCGATGTAGAAGCGCTGCTGGAGCACTATGACGCGCAGGGCGAGTTCACCTTTGCCCCGGCAAAACATCCGGCGTTGCACCCGGGACAGTGCGCGGCAGTGCTGCGCAAGGGCACCCAGGTGGGTGTAATCGGCGCCCTGCACCCGGAACTGCAGAAAACCTTCGACCTGCCGAAGTCTGCCTTCCTGTTCGAGCTCAGCCTGGATGGTCTGGGGCAGGCGGTTATTCCTGCCTTCGCACCGCTGTCCAAGTTCCCGGAAGTGCGCCGCGACCTTGCGATTCTCGCCGATGTGGAAACCCCGGTAGGGGAGCTCGCGGAAACCGCGGTTGAAGCGGCCGGCGAATATTTGACGGACTTCAACATTTTTGACGTCTATCAGGGCAAAGGCATTGATTTTAATAGAAAAAGTGTCGCGATGGGCTTGACCTTTCAGCATCCCTCGCGCACCCTTAACGACGAAGAAATCAATGCCTCAGTCGAAGCGGTGGTTTCTCAATTAGAACAAAAATACAACGCCAGCCTGCGCTAAACCGGTCTATGCTCCGGGGTACGCCAAGCTGACGAGCGTATCCCGAGAGCGTCTGCCTCCGGGTTACAAGCCGCCGCGGTACCAGGCTTAAAAACCGGGAGTCGACGCCTCTGAATCTATTGGGTAGAAACCAATGACAGAGGCTCTGACCAAGGCCGGGCTCGCCGAAAAGTTGTACGAAGAGCTCGGTTTTAATAAGCGCGAAGCCAAGGAGATCGTCGAATTCTTTTTCGAGGAAATCCGCAACGCCCTGGAAAATAATGAGCAGGTCAAACTTTCGGGTTTTGGCAATTTTGACCTGCGTGATAAAAGCCAGCGTCCGGGAAGGAATCCCAAAACTGGCGAAGAAATCCCGATTTCGGCAAGAAGGGTGGTTACCTTCAAGCCTGGGCAAAAACTCAAGGCACGAGTAGAAGAAGATGCTGGAAGCGAGTCATAACAGCGAACTCCCTGTCATTCCGGGAAAACGCTATTTCACCATCGGTGAGGTCAGCGAGCTGTGTGCAGTCAAACCTCATGTACTGCGCTACTGGGAACAGGAATTCCCGCAGCTCAGCCCGGTAAAACGCCGTGGCAACCGCCGATACTATCAACACCAGGATGTCATCCTCATCCGTCAGATCCGCGCACTTCTCTACGAAGAAGGCTACACCATCGGCGGCGCCCGCCTGCAGATGGAAAGCGGCAGTTCCGACAAAGTGCAGGTGGTCCACATGCAGCAGGTGATCCCACAGATGATCGCCGAGCTCGAAGGTGTACTGGAATTGCTCGAGGTTTAGGCAATCGCCTAGACCGCGAGAAAAAGGCGCAAATCAGGCTTGCAATCCAAACGGACTTAGGTATGATTTGCGCCTCATCGCCAAGCGATGCCCCTTATAAATCAAGCACTTAGGTGATTTTTGCACCGCTTGATCTGCTCTTATCGGAGTGTAGCGCAGCCTGGTAGCGCACCACACTGGGGGTGTGGTGGTCGTCGGTTCAAATCCGGCCACTCCGACCATTCAAAGCTTTACGCCATGCGGGTTTCAGCTAGATTCCCGCGTTGAGCGTACAAAAACCAATTCCCAAGCGTACAAAAACCCCGTACAAAAACTCTCGATCACTTTCGAAGCAACAGCTTCGGGTCGATGCTGATTCCTACCTCTTTGTACTCCCGCTCGTGCCCTCCGAGATAAAACTTCTCCGTGATTTCCGCGTCGGTGTGGGCGCAGATTTCTGCAATTTGTTCCGAGCTGTGGCCTGACTTTTTCAGCAGGTGAGAGGCTAGGGCGCGCACCTCATGAAATGTCGGGCGGGCATCGCTTGGCAGATCTTGGCGAACCCCGACGGCATCACGGGCCTCTTTAAACTGGTTCGATAATCTTGCCGGCATCAGTCGGCACCAATGCTCTTCTTGTTTCGCTCTCGGTTGTCGTTTCTTCGGTTGATAGGAAACGGCGAAGGGACAGCGGTAGTTCTGCAGCGACAGCTCCCGGGCGCGGTTGATTACCTGGCGCAGCCCTGGGTGGTGGCTGTAACTCCAGCGCAGATAGGTGGCCCGTTCTTCACCGCGCTGGTTGATGGACTTGTCGACTCCCTTGTCGATTCCAGCCTCGGTAACATGCTCATCCAGGCGCAGGCTGCACACGTCACCCCGACGCATGGTTGTCAGCAGGGAGAGGTCCATAGCGATCTGCAGGCCGTCATATCCCAGTTCACCCGCCATATCGTAGACGCGCCAGAAATCGGGCAGTGTCAGGCGCTGGCGCACTTTCGGCGGTCGTTGCCGTGGGATCAGTTTCGGCGCCTCATCACTGGTGTTGAACGGGTTAAATGGCAGCTTTGGCACCGCACCCTCCAGCATAAGGAAGTTGACGAAACTGCGTAGCGCGGCGCGACTGTTGCGTTGCGGGTGGTAATCCTGCGCCTCCCACCATTCCCGTACCACAGGCAGGGTGAGCTCGTGGGGCATGGGGTTATTTAGCTGCTCGCACATGCGCTCTACGTAGCGACGCTTTTGGGCCCAACGTGCGGCAGTTGCCTGCTTCGGGTGGTTCAGTTCCATCCAGCCAACCCAGTCGCTGTAGCGGTCCAGCAGGCTGCCGGCGCGAGCGGTCCACACCGTTTCATTAGCGGCGGGCTGGCGCTTATAGAGATCCCGCTGCCGGTTGGCCTGCTTTGCCTGGCGAATGGCTTCCGCAGTGGGTGCGTAAAATGTCAGGCTGGATCCGTCCGGGCGTATGTACCGCCAGTAGTTCACCCGCTTTTTCGGGTCGGTGTAGAGGTTTTCCGGCAGCTCTTGGCCGTCCACAAACCTTGGCTTACGTGGTCTTGCCATTGTTCTTCCCTTGAAATTATCTGCGCGCCAGAAGCGGTGAAATCGGCTCGGCTTCTTCGGCGTTTGCTGCGCGCTCTTCCGTACGGATGGTGCTGGGGTCGTGGAACCCGTTGCGGTAAATATACAACCGGTCACCTAGCCAGCGCCCGGCGACTTCACCGGCGGCCACCCACTTGATGACGGTTTCTCGCGCTGGCTGAGTGCCGGCAAAACTCTCGCGCACCCAGTCTTTCCAGTACATAAGTTGATTGGTGCTCATGGAATCACCTTAAAAACATTTCCAGCTGTTTCTTCTGGGAGCCATCATCGGTACTGCTGACGATGTGCTTGTAGGCTTCGAATCCGCCATGATCGAGGTCGGCATTTGGCCGCAGTTCGCAGTATTCGAGCTGGGTCCAGGTGATACCGGGTTGCTTTTCCGCGCGTACCGCCAGTGCGTCTTGATGGGCTTCTTGGCGATTGGCGCCCCAGCCCCAGACGCATTTCTGTGTGTGATCAACGGCCGCGATCATCACGCCTTCTCCGCGACTTTTCACTCGGATCGAGTAGACCACTTTTCTATCACCCCCGATTTCCAGTCTACCTTTGCCTGCGGCGGCGTTAGTGTGGCGCTGGCATCAAAGCTGCTTTTGTAGCCAAACAGGTAATAGTTCACTTTGAACCCCACCAAGCGGGCTATCTCCGGGGATCTTGCGCGCACGTAGCGTGTGGCGAGGTGGTTGCCGCGCTTATCGGTGATTATTACGCTGTAGCTCCGGGGCTCGTGTTCGTGGGGCAGGGCGTTTATCTTTTCTTGCAGCTGTTCTTCGGTGAGCTTTCCCATCAGGCTGCCGCCTCGCTCGGTTCGATTACTTGCTTTAACCCTTCTTGCGCTGCCACCACAATCCGACGTAGGTAGTGGTAATCCGGGTTTTCTTCTTCCGGTAGGCAGTACCACCATTCCTCTCCGAACACGGAGGAGAGTAGGTCACCGCATTCGTGCGCGAGGATCTCCAGGCTTTCCAGGTGCTGGATGCCGTCTGCCTCGTCCCAATACTCGCGGGCGTTTTCTGCGGTGATTTCTTCCGCACGGCGCAGCCTGCGAATTTCCTCTTTTACCTTGTCGGTCAACCCGTCCAGGCTGGTTTGCCTGCTCTGTAGGCCGGGCGCCAAGTTTCCGATGAGATACTGCGGGTGGCAGCGGGTGAAAAATACTTCGACCGGATCACCGCTCATGCCGCCCCAGTAGGCAGCCCACGCCTTGCTGTAGCACTGGATGTGGATACGACCTTTGCCCGGCTCGAAGTTTTCCAGGTGAATGGTGATTGGATCCAAGCTCTCCAGCTCGGTGAGCTTGATTGTTCTGGTGACGGCTTCCGTGATTTTCATTTTCCCTATCCCGTTAACTAAAGGGGTAAAGCTCTGTTTTACCCATGGTCAATTTCTTGGGGGTGCGCAGTTTGCGGTCTGACCCAGACGCTTTGTGTCGGCGCCGCAATTCTGCGAATACTGCTTTCTCTACCTGCGCATATTTATCCGCGCGCAATGCCACCCGCGAAGGGGGGGCAGACTTACAGCGTTTGAATGCGACGATGAAGCGGTCCACCTCATCCTTCACCGCAGTGGCACTTTTGTTCAGCGGTATCTTTGAAATATCCATATCTCCCTCCCGTTAAAAATGGGCGCTATACCAGCCGCCCTACGCTCTGACTGATGGGCATGTGCCCGGTGAAATTAAGCTGCTTCGGTTGTGCGCTCGCGTGCCACTTACCGCTCTTGTCCGTTTTAACTTTCGCGTCTGGCTTTGTTGGTAATAGCTGCCAGGCCAGTGCAGATGGCGCTCTGAGCCCGGATCAATTGCAGGCGGTAATGAGCCACGCTGTTGACGTGGGCAAGTTCGGCTTTGAGGTCCCGAATTTCATGGTCCCGCTGACGTAGTTGAGCCTCGAGGGCTTCAATTCTGTTGCTGTCGCCCATGGGTCACCCGTTCAGCCTTTTCCAGTCGTGCTGTGCTTCTGCGCGGCGCTTGTCGATGTGGCCGGCGAGGTCGGCGGCGCTGACCAGCCACTGGCTCTTCTGGCTGCCGCCGCGGTAGGCCGGTACCGGCAGCTGTTGCAGGCGGGCACGCTCGACCGCTTTGCGCGGATTTATGCCGAAGTATTTGTCGCAGCACTGGTTCAGCGGTATGTCCGCACTGCCGAATTCCGCCATGAGCAAAAACAGCGTATTCATGCGGCAGTGTTCTCCTTTGGTTTCAGGTTGCTGCGGTCTTCGATGTTGTCGGCGAGTAGTTCCAGGCGCAGCTTGAGTACTTCTGTGGCGCCACTCAGTCGGGCGGCCCATTCGGCAGGCTCACGCGCTTTGCCCGCGAGCTTTACGTAGTGCTCTGTGCTGGCGATGGCGCTGCGGAGGTCTGCGACCAAGGTTTCCGGCTGCAGTTGCCGTTGCAGGCTACTGATGGCTGCCTGCACTGCGCATTCCAGGTAATCAAGACGCGCTTGAGCTGATGCTCCGGGGTGTGCGTCGACGGCTCTCTTCAGTGCGTTTGCGACGGTATTGGGGGTGTTCATGCCATGTCCTCCCGGTTGCGGATCCGCACAATCTGGCCAGCGCGCCGCGGCATACGTGGGCGCAGTAGGTCATTGCCGGTGCTGGTGGCGCTCATTACCAGGGTGGTCAGCAGGCACAGCTGAATCATTCCGTGCTTCATGGCAGTGGCGACGGCATCCGGGCAGCCCCGGGCGTGCAGCTTGAAAAAGCACTCCGTGAGCAGGTTGGATACGTTGGCTTTGGAGCAGCCCATTACCTCGGCGGTCTCGGCGTTGCTGAGTCCCTTCGCGCGGCAAGTGAGTGCTTGTACCTGGCGTGGTGCCAGTTTGCGGTAGCTGGTTTGCATTGGTGTTCTCCCGTGTCCCTGATATAAAAATTACCAATGGTAATATTACCAGTCAAGCGTTTTGGTAATATTTCTTTATCTAATAGTTCGGGATAGGGCTGTAATGGCACGTAATGGGGCAGGTGTTCCGACGACCGTCCAGTACTGGTATGCTCGGGGTGGCACCGAAAGTGCCAACAAGTTCACAACAAAAATAAAGGGGGCTTCCCATGAACCTGAGCGAAAAATCGCGCACCGTTTCCTTTCTCCTGACTCTTCTATTCGGGCCGCTCGGCCTGCTTTATTCCTCCATTGCCGGGGGCATCATTTTGATCATTGTGGCGGTGGTGAGCGCTCCGACGGTCATCGGGCCAATTGTCTGCTGGGTATTGGCGATCTTGATTGGTGACCACTCCACGCATAAGCACAACAAGAGTATTCGTGAGTTCAAGGGCATGATGGCTAATAAGGCGGGGTCGTAAGGGAATGAAGATATCTAATTGTTTAGTTGCAGTATTGGTGGCGTTAGCACTTACCGCCTGTGGGGATCCCAAAGTAGACGGTTCCAGTGAGGAAGCGTTCAAGGAGTCAATGGCCAAGGTGGTTGCTTCTCTGCCAGCTTCCGAGCATGAGAAATTTTCCGGCGCGGTAATGACCCTGATGATGGGGGGCCAGGACTTTTTCAAACTGGCGGCCATGGGGGAGGCGGGCGCCGACCAGATGGAGATCCAGGCACGCGCCAAGATGAACGGTAAAACCGCCGATGAAATTCTGGCGATGGCTGAAGAGCTGCAGCGCAAGCTGAAGGCGAAGCAGGAGAAAGAGGAGGCCGAAGAGGAGCAGCGTCGCAAAGAGCAGGCCGCACGGGATGCCGAGCGGAAGCGTCAGCAGGCGTTGGAGGAGTTGCAGGCCCTGGAGGCGGATATGGCAAAGGCCGAGGCCGCCGCCGCGGATCTTGGCAAATTTCAAGTTTTGAATGCCAGATACTACGAAAAGGTGACCAAATCCGATTTCTATACGCATCGGTCGAAAACGATCGAAATCACCGTGCGCAATGGTACGGATAAGCCGGTGTCCCGCGCCTACTTCAAAGGCACGCTGGCCAGCCAGGGGCGCAGCGTCCCCTGGGCGGTGGATACGTTTAATTACGAAATCCCGGGAGGTCTGGAGCCAGGCGAAAAGGCTACCTGGAAGCTGATGGGCGACTACTCGGATTTTGCGCGCGCTGATGCACCAGGGGATGCAGTGTTGACTGTGGTTGTAGAGCGGCTCGACGGGGCGGATGGTGAGCCTATCGCCGACGCCCGCGTATTCGATGAGCGCAAAGCCGAACGCCTGACTGAACTGCAGGCGACCCTTGCCAGCACCGGCGCCGGGAATGGCTGACCGTGCGGTCGATAGGCTTGAGCAGCCCGCTAAACGCGGGCTTTTAACGGGGATCAGCGGGTTTGCTGGCTTTACAGTGAAGTGCAACTAAAATATAGTTGCGGCCCGATTGGGGCTGTGTGATAAATGGGTAAGAAAGATAAACAGGTCGCCCGGTTTTGGGAGGAGCCAACGCCAAGAGACTATTCTTGGGCAGAACTCAAAAGGGTTCTGGTCGGCGTGTATGGCTATGAGGAAAAGCAGGGTGCCGGTAGTCGGGTCAAATTCTTTGACCCTGCGCACAAGCTGCCCAAGCTCTATTTTCACAAGCCCCATCCGGGAAATATCGTTAAAGCGACCTATATAGATCAGGCGAGAGATACTCTTCGCCCTTACGTGGAAGGTCAGTAAATGGACAAGATGTTTAGCTACAAAGGCTACAAAGGTTCCATTGAGGTAGATCTGGAATATAACTGCCTCTATGGCAAAATTCTTTTTATTAAAGATTTGGTAAATTACGAGTCCCAAACAGTAGAGGGGCTTGAGGCCGAATTTAAAGCTGCGGTGGATGATTATCTCGCCGACTGTGCGGAAATGGGCGTTGAGCCTAATGCTTCTCTCAGTGGAACATTCAACGTGCGCATTGGCCATGAGCTTCACGAGTATGCGTCCACTCAAGCTTACATAAGCGGCACCAGCCTTAACGATTGGGTCAAGCGACTGATTGATAATGACCGCTTAGGGAAGCGTGAAATCCACAACCATACCCATAACCATGTGCATGCTGGCCACAGTATTAGAATGAGCCTTGGCCGCCATCAGGTTAGTGACGATATCTGGGAAAGCCGCACACCGAAGATCGTACAGTTCCGCAAGCCTGGCAGTAAATCCGCTCATCATTAAGACGAAAATATGTTCAAAGGACTACGAGTTTTAAAGATCGAATCCAACCTGGGGGAGATCGCCGCCCAGGACAATGTCGCCTTTGCCGTCGAGTTTAATACCAGCTGCGAGCGCGGTGATAAGTACGAAGGGCAGGAAGGGGTCCTCTCCGTATTTTTTGACCTAACGTTGGAATTTGTGCGTACGCAGGGAGACGAAGAGGGCGAGCCGGAAGTGATTGGCAAAAGCCAGATTTGCTCTCAATCCCTGTTTAAGGACGAGAAACCAGAAGGTGAGGGGTGGACCGATGCAGAGCTGGATGCCTTTGCGAAAAACTCCATGATGGTTATCTATCCGCATGTCTACCAAAAGATGCAGCAGGTATTTAATATTCATGGGGCTGGCATGCCCAATTTGCCGTTAATGGTAAACCTTGCCGCCCTAGAGGAAATGAATCGCTGATAAAAAGCCCGCAGTAGCGGGCTTTTGTTCAACTAGACGCCTCAGGGGCGATTCCAGCCAGCCCCTTAAGTATCCAGTTTCTTCAGTCCTTTATGGGTCTGCTTGAGTGAAGTTTTCACCTTCCTGATATCCTCGGTCAACTCCATGTCTTCTGGTTTAACACCACTGATTTCCAGCATGGTGTTGCGCACCTTGCGGCCGACACTCTCTGCTGCACGCTCGGCATTTCTTTGCCCTTTGATATTTTCGTTATTCAGCTTGAGGTCAGTCTGGGTGATGCGGAATAGGTTCGCGGCAAGTTCGTCCTTGCCCATAAAATCAAGCAGTGAGCGGCTAGGGGTTTCCAGCATCTTGTAGGTCTTGAGCTGGCTCAGATTCATGTTGTACATGCCTCGGTAGCCCGCATTCTGGAATAGGGCATAACCTTTGCCCGATACACCAGCCTTGTTGGCGGAGGCGCTCAGTGTCCGTTCGTGGGCGGAGATTTCATCGCGAATCAGCACGCGCTCAACGTCTTCAGCGTTATCGACATAGCGCCTGATGGTTTCTGCGGTAGCTGCAAAAAATGCCTGCGCCTGGGCAACCCGGATTTTCTTGTTGTCCGCATTCATGGCCACCAGGTAACAGGCGAACCGGGACAGCTTGAAATCTGTCTGCTCTTTACCGTCAATGACGCGGCGCACCTGTTGGAAATTCTCGTAGGTGTCTATGTCGAGTGTCAGGCAGGTCGTCATTGCCTTGTTGATCGCCTTCTTGAACGACGCATAGGACTCGTAACCGAGCATGTGCATATACTCACTGGCGAGCCAGTAGGTAAAGCCGTTTTCTCTGGCGATATCGTTGAAATTGATGTTTTCTTCGTCGAAGTGAAAGACATCCACCTCCCTGAAGTCCATCTCGGTCTGCTCGCTCATGCCCGTCCCCCGCTGAAACTTTCTAATAATGTCCGGCAGTATACAGGGTGGGGGCTCCCGGGGGCAGGAGCAAATGTGAACCACCTCACTCGAGTGGTTGTTACTTGCC